>CAZNRT010000006.1:0-43178 GCA_964575445.1 uncultured Proteiniphilum sp.
AACAAAAACCCACCAATCGGATAAAACCAAATTGGTGGGTTTGTTTTTTTATAATGCTTGATATCTAAAGCATATAAGCAAATAGACTATTATAGTGTTTGCAATTTAAAGTTTTTCCAAAGAACCTTAATGCCACCACCATCATGTATTTGAAGTGCTATTCTACCTTGACCCTTACCAATTTTTTCATCTGTCAAGTCTATCATTTCTTCGCCATTAAGCCAAGTCTTAATGTTATCATTCTCAACTTTTATTCTTAGCGTATTCCATTCTCCTTCTTTCAAAGCTTCTTGTTGAGCATCAGTAATCTCAGCAATCCATCCTCTTCCATATGACTCATAAATACCTCCCGTACCATGTCCCTTGGGTGCTACCTCTACTTGCCATCCATTTACAATAGCTACTGGCTCGATGAAAGAACGAATGAAAACTCCTGAATTTCCATCTGCTTCTTGCTTAAAATCTACCGAAAAATCAAAGTTATCATAATAGTCTTGAGTAGCAAGGTAACCATACTGTTTGTCCGGTCCGCTTTCACATATCAATAAGCTATCTTCAACATACCATTTTTCGGTACCATAGGCGTTCCAACCTGTTAGGTCTTGACCATTAAAAAGTTCAACTTCTTTCGTTTTGCGAGGAATCTCCTTGATTTTCACATTTCTAAACCATGCTGCGGATCCATGATCTTGCAGACAGATATTACCTTTGCGAGCCAATCCATATTCAGGAGCATTTTCCCACTTGCCACTATTTTTGCGTGCATACCAGTCGCTGGTCCATGCCTCAAACTCTATAACCTTCTCACCATTCAACCAATGCTCAACATGGCCATTATCAAATACTATCTTAGAAGTATTCCACTCGCCAGCAGGCTTAAGATTAAATTTAGCTGGATCCGTAGTGTACATTGCATAATCGGCAGCTGTCTTTTGCCATTCTTCTAATGGTTCAGGAAAATTCTCTTGGTCGATCAATTGATATTCTGGACCCGTTACATATGGAACAGTAAACTTTGGATTCTCCACTACGTGATACAAAACTCCACTATTACCACCATCAGCAATTTTCCAATCCCAAACCAACTCGAAGTTCTCATACAGCTTGTTGGTTACGATATATCCATGCTCGTCGGCACCTTCACCTTTAGCCTGAATCATTCCATCCTCAACGAACCATGGGGCGGTGAGAGCCTCGCCGTTATAATCTCTCCAACCATTTAATGTTGCTCCATCAAAAAGCAATTGCCAACCTTCAGCTTTCTCAGCATCTGTCAATACGTTGTGCTTTGAAGCTTGGTCACACGATACAAAAAACATACTTGTAAACAATGTTAGACACAATAAATAAATTCTTGATTTCATTTCTCTTTTATATTTTGATTATTTAAATACAAAGGTATAATATTAACTTCAAATAAAAAATATCATTTCACAACGCCTGCAACGTTATTATTCTGACCATTCAAAATACCATCATATACAATAAAGTTATTTATAATGCTTAGTCCCGCTTTATAAATATCGTTTGCATCATTGATAATTCTAAAATATGCAGACTGATCATACAGATCTCTTGCCATTAATGCCTTGATCTGCAAAGAGAGCAGATCTTCTGAAATTTCAAATTGCTCCGTATTCCACACCACTTTATCTTCTTCTGCCATACCTTTCATTTTCACAAAGAGCTGCTCAGGTAGTTCATAATTAGTTTTGAAGGATTCAACATCAACATAAGAGTTTAGAAGCTCTTCCCTTTTATTGTCCACCTCCAAAATTGCCAATCTATTAATTACACCCTTAGCTATAATATTTCGGTGCAAATCTGTGAGACGTGCAGTATCAATTGGCACAAAGTAATCAGGCATTATCCCCCCACCTCCATAAACTGTTCGATTATTAACGAGAGTCTCATACCTCAATGAGTCAGGAAATGAAATACTATCTGGATTCATGAACTCTCCATGTTCGTATCTGTCTGCCAAATCATTTTTATATTTATCAATTTTTCCCTCCTCGTATGGTTTTTGAATACCTCTACCTGTGGGTGTATAATAGCGAGCCACAGTAAGACGCATCATGCTACCATCTGTCAGTGGAATTTGTCGCTGCACCAGTCCTTTGCCAAATGTACGACGCCCCACTACTACTGCTCTATCCCAATCTTGAAGAGCACCAGCTACAATTTCGCTTGCAGATGCAGAAAACTCGTCAACCAATACCACAACGCTCCCCTCCTCAAATTGCCCTGAGGAAGTAGTTTTAAGATCACTACGTGGTTGATTTCGCCCTTCGATGTAAACAACTAATTTATTATTGTCCAAAAACTCATCCACAATTTGAGATGCCACCTGCATAACACCGCCGCCATTACCAGTAAGGTCAAAAATCATTCTTTTCATACCTTTGGCTTTGAGCTCCTTCTCAGCTTTCAAAAATTCATTGTAAGATGTCTCACCAAATCGGCTAAGCTTTATGTAGCCAATATCATCACTAACCATGTAGGCAGCATCTATGCTATGTATAGGTATTTTGCCTCTCACTATTTTGAAATTCAAGAGCTCACCTACATCTCTTCTTTTTATTTTGACATTTACAGAAGTACCCTTAGGTCCCTTTAGCTTCTTCATTATTTTTTGGTTATCAATTTTCTGTCCCGCCACCAATGTGTCATTTATATATATGATTTTATCTCCAGGCAGCAGACCAACCTTTTGTGAAGGACCACCCGAAATAACCTCAATTACATATATTGTATCAGTGAGAGTATTGAATGAAATGCCTATACCTTCAAAGTTGCCCTGCATAGTTTCACTCATTGCCTTTACCTCCTCCTTGTCGAGATAAGATGAATGGGGGTCAAGCTCAAGCAACATAGCCCGTATAGCAGCTTCACTTACTTTTGATGCATCTACATCATCTACGTACAAATTATCAATAAGCTGAAAAGCACGGGCAAGTTTTGCAGACTCTGACGACACTTTGTTCTGAGCGAAGCAATTGCTATATGAGAAAAGCAGCACTAATAATAATACAACAGGTTTAATAGTTTTCATAATATATATATATTTATAGTTGTTTGTCAAAATATTAGTTCCATACCCTTCGGTACAAACATACTCACATCATGATTATAGCGCAATAAATCGCGAACAAGCGAAGAGTTGACCGAGGCAATTTGAGGTTCGGCAAACAGCACCAAAGTCTCAATACCTGAGATGTCTCTATTGATATCTGCTATTGCCTTCTCATATTCAAAATCGACGACAGATCGTATTCCCCTCAGAATAAATTTTGCTCCAACTTTTTTAGCAAAATCCACAGTCAGGGTATCGTAGGACTCAACTCTTACACGTGATTCTTGAGAATAGAAATCTCTAAGCATTGCGAGTCGATTATCCAATGAGAAAAAAGATTTTTTTGAATCATTAATACCAATAGCAATTACAATTTCATCCACAATCTCCAATCCACGACTTACTAATGATTCGTGCCCCACTGTGAATGGGTCAAATGTACCAGGGAATATTGCTATTCGAGATTGATGTTCTTGAAATGTATCCGACTTAGTATATGTGTGCGTCATAATTATAATGTATCTGAAACAATTATATAAAAAAGGCAACAAACACCCAAGAATTAGATGTCTATTGCCATATGTGTGTGCTAATCCTGTGCTTTATGCAACATCGTCATCTTCCACAATTAGATTATCAATAATGAAGCTCTGACGATCAGGAGTATTTCTTCCCATATAAAACTCTAAGAGATCCTTTATAAGATCATCTTTTCGCATTGTCACCTTGTCCAATCTTATATCCTCACCAATAAAGTTTTTGAACTCATCGGGAGATATTTCTCCGAGACCTTTGAATCGAGTTATCTCGGGATTAGGTCCCAGATCACTTACTGCTGCCAAGCGCTCCTCTTCGGTATAACAATACTTGGTTTTCCTTTTATTCCTAACTCTGAACAAAGGTGTTTGCAAGATATAAACATGACCCTTCTTCACCAAATCAGGGAAAAACTGTAAGAAAAAAGTAAGCAATAAGAGCCTTATGTGCATACCATCGGTATCGGCATCAGTGGCAATAATCACTTTATTGTATCTCAATCCATCCATACCATCCTCAATATTAAGTGCGGCTTGAAGTAAATTAAACTCCTCATTTTCATAAACTATCTTCTTGGTAAGACCAAAAGAATTTAAAGGCTTGCCTCGAAGACTAAACACCGCCTGAAGATTGGGATTTCTACTCTTAGTGATAGAGCCACTTGCTGAGTCTCCCTCCGTTATAAAAATACTTGTTTCGTCAAGGTTGTCTCCTTTCGAGTCATTGTAGTGAATACGGCAATCACGTAGTTTCTTATTGTGCAGGTTTGCTTTTTTGGCTCGTTCTCGTGCCAGCTTCGTTACGCCAGCTATCGCCTTACGCTCTTTTTCCGAATCAAGTATCTTTTTCTGTAATATATCGGCTGTTTCCAGATGTTTATGTAGAAAGTTGTCAAGTTCCTTTTTGAGGAAATCTCCAACATATTTATTAATTGAAATACCATCGGGCGACATATCTCTTGAGCCAAGTTTTGTTTTGGTTTGCGATTCAAAAACAGGCGCTTCTATCTTCACACTAATTGCAGCAACAATCCCGTTTCTAATATCCGAGAACTCAAAGTTTTTGGCAAAATACTCTTTAATAACACGAGCCGTTGCCTCTCTAAAAGTAGAAAGGTGCGTCCCCCCTTGAGTGGTGTGCTGACCATTGACAAAAGAATAATACTCCTCTCCATATTGATTAGAGTGAGTGATTGCAACTTCAATATCTTCACCCTGAATATGAATAATGGGGTATAGTATTTCGCTTGTCAGATTTTCATTGAGCAAATCTACTAAGCCATTTTTGGAGTAGAATACTTTTCCGTTATATGTTATCGTTAGCCCGGTGTTTAGGAACACATAGTTTTTCAACAGAGGCTCTATGTGCTCATCCCGATAAATATATTCTCCAAAGATCTCTTTATCGGGTGTAAACTCTACAGCGGTACCGTTTTTTTCGGTTGATGATTTTTGCGGAGAATCTTCAATAACGTAGCCCTTCTCATATAATACCGTCTTGGAAGCACCTTCACGAAAACTCTCGATAAGAAACTCAGACGACAAAGCATTCACTGCCTTAATACCAACTCCGTTTAGTCCCACCGATTTCTTGAAGGCTTTGGAGTCATACTTAGCACCAGTATTCATCTTTGATGAAACATCCTTCACCTTGCCAAGTGGCACACCACGTCCATAGTCTCTAATCTTCACTTTGCCGTCCTCAATGTTCACGGTAATATTTTTGCCAAAGCCCATCCGATACTCATCAATAGAGTTATCAAGAACCTCCTTCAAAAGCACATATATACCATCATCGGACGAGACGCCATCTCCTAATTTTCCAATATACATACCTGGGCGACGACGAATGTGCTCGCGCCACTCAAGTGTTACAATATTATCTTCACTATAATTGGACAATGCCTGCTCTCTTTCTAATTCAGTCACTTTATTTATATTCTCCTTTTCTAATATATTTTGTTACAACAATTCTTTTATAAAAACACTTCTTCTCTTGTGTTGTTTGGTTTCTAAGCCATCCCACATTGTCTGAACCTTAGAATTAACGACTAATTCTGGGTTACTTTCTGCATACTCAAAGCCCAACTTCATTGCCTCTGGGATAAATTGATTGAAAATAAGCGAGTTCACGCCTTTACCCTGATATTCAGGATGTACACCTATCAACATCAAATCCAAAATCTTATTGTTAGTCCCCTTCAATGCTCTATATAAGTGATACCAACCTGTTGGCAAAAACTTGCCTCCCGATTTTTGCAATGCTTCAGACATGCTTGGCAAACCAATACCCACACCCACCACTTTATTATCTTCCGCACGAAGCACAAGTGATAAAAAATTCAATCTGAGCATCGGGATATACATATTTACATAGTAATCTATTTGAGCTTTGGACAGTGGCACAAAGCCATATAAATCTTTATATGCCACATTAAACAACTCAAACATTTCATGAGCATAGGGATAAACATCATCCTTGCTATTTATCTTTACCACGTTGAGCTTAAAACGCTTTCGCACAATCTCTGCCACTCTGGCATATCGCTCTGGAACCTCTTGAGGTATTTTGATTAGATACTCTACCCAATCTTGGTCTTTGATGTATCCTAATCTTTTAATATGATCCACGTAATATGGATGATTATATATTGTAGCCATAGTACCCACCTGGTCGTAACCATATGTGAGCATGCCTTCATTATCAAAATCAGTAAAGCCGAGAGGACCATGTATTTTTTTCATTCCTCTATATCGAGCCCAACTTTCAGCAGCATCAAACAAAGCATCAACCACCTCAATATCATCAATAAAATCGACAAAACCAAATCGCGCCTGTTTTTGATTCCACACATTGTTGGCTTTATGATTAATAATAGCAGTAATTCTACCAACTATTTCATCATTCTTGAATGCCAAAAAATTGGCAGACTCACAGTGCTCAAATGCAGGGTTTTTGTCACGGCTTAGTGTTGCCACTTCATCATATACCAATGGTGGAACAAAGTACTCACTATCTTTATATAGATCAATACTAAACTGAACAAACTTTTTCAGTGTATCCTTATCTCTGACTTGTTTGATTTCTATTGCCATACTTTTTGAGTTTTCAATATTATTGAATAAGACCTATTGGTTTTATTTTTTTAATCTACAAATGGCAAAGATAATAACTTTTAGAAAAAGTGATGAGTATCGCTTCACGAAATTACAACATAACCACACTCGCCCATCCATTTTCTATCCCCAATACCAAAGTTAGTTTTACCCCCAAAAAATGAAATAAGCCAAAATTGATGCAAAAACGTCATTTTTCTCATTTTTAGGGGGTAATCCAAACTTTGGTTTTCATTTATTCAACCGTTTTATCCAATAACCAAAGTTGGGACGACATGAAAACAAAAAAAGTATAGAAACAAACTTTGGGATGGGTACCTAATTTTTTTGGGGATTATAGAGCACTGTCATCCTGATCCCGTCAAAACGGGAGAGGATCTCACCAACATGATTAGTGACTGTCATCCTGACGGAGGAAGGATCTCATGAGATTTCTCCTTACGTCGAAATGACAGGCGTCATTGATGGGTGGTGGATGTGGTGGTGAGTATCCATTTCCGTAAGATAAATCTTACGGTTAATCACATTATGTCCGACGGACATTCTTGGTACTCGATATTGCTTAATCGGTTAATTGATTAATTGTTTAATTGTTTGGGTGTCGCCAATAATCATGGCTGTCATCCTGATCCCGTCAAAACGGGAGAGGATCTTATGAGATTTCTCCTTACGTACCAATGACAGGCGTCATTGATAGGTGGAAAAGGAGGTGGAATATTCAGATTTTTGAAATATTGAACCGCTGGTGGACACTATAAACAAGCTAATTCAAATAAAAAAAGTAAGATAGACTCTATTAGTAAACATTTGTGCTTGAGTAATCAAATTATTTGTCTAATTTTGCACTCATATAATGTTCATTTAAACAATGATTAATCGAAATTTAATTCGTATCAGAATAGTCCAGATAGTCTATTCGTGGTATCAGAACAAGAACAAAGATTTACGCTCACTTGAAAAAGAGCTGCTGTTTGGATTGCAAAAATCATACGATCTTTATTACTATCTATTGTTGTTAATGGTGGAAATAACAAAAGAATATGAAGCCAGAGTAGAAACAAGACGCAACAAGCTTTTGCCTACAAAGGAGGATTTGAATCCTAATATGAGGCTTATTGAGAACGCTTTCATAAAGCAATTGACCAACAATAGGCAATTCACAAAGTATATCAACGACTTCCCAATGTCTTGGAGCGAACATGACACTTTCGTCAAAAAGCTGTTAGAAGACATTCTTATCTCTGAAAAATATCTTGAATACTCCTCAATTATCAATACTGATTATGATGCGGACAAGGAATTTTGGAGAAAAACATTTAAACAACATATTTATAACAACGAGCTGTTGGATGAAATATTGGAAGATGAGAGCATCTACTGGAATGATGACATTGAGATAGTTCAGAGCTTTGTTCTAAAAACTATACGCCAATTCACTGAAGCCAATGGTGAAGATCAGCAATTGCTACCTATGTTTAGAGATCAAGAGGATAAACATTATGCTTTAAAGCTACTTCACAACACAATACTTAATCAGGATAAGTACAGAGAGCTTATTAAAGATCATTCTGACAAATGGGATTTCGATAGGATAGCCTTTATGGATATGATAATAATGCAGGTAGCTCTTGCAGAAATTCATACATTTGAAGATATACCCACCAGCGTATCAATGAACGAGTATATAGAACTATCAAAATCATATAGCACTCCCAAAAGTGGTTTGTTTATCAACGGAGTGTTGGATACTATTGTAAAGCTACTCAAGAGCGAGGGAGTCATATTTAAAAACTAAAACAATTTTAAAAGATAATTATTATGGATATTTTATTACAAGCCGCTGGTGGCAGTGCCAGTGGTATGGGAAGTTCTTTGATAATGATGGTAGCCATCATTGCAGTATTTTACTTTTTCATGATTCGTCCACAGCAAAAAAAACAAAAAGATGTTCAGAAAGCACGTGAGGCGATGAAGGTTGGTGACAAAGTGGTTACCGCTGGAGGGATTCATGGTCGCATCAGGGAGGTAGGAGATACTTGGCTACTTGTGGAAGTAGCAGATGGAGTAAAATTAAAGTTTGACAAGACTTCAGTATTTGCATCATCAGCAGATGCTTCAGCAAAATAGTGTATGAAAGAATAAGATACAAAAAATATCGATGAGCTCATCCAGAAAACATCAAGTTGCCAAAATCATAACGTATTTTTCTAAGATAAACTGGAAAAGTACTCTAACATTCTTATGGTTTTTGATTATTGCTTGTGCTTTTTGGATGCTGCTCTTTTTTCAAAGAGATTTAGAATCAACCTACAAGCTACCCATAAAATACACCAAAATACCTGACGATATCATTTTTGACAACACGCTACCAAAAGATTTAGAAATAAGGATTGGAGACAAGGGGTCTGAAATATTTAAATACGCATTTCTATTAAGAGATTCTATAATCATTGATATAAACAAATATCATGAGGAAGGCGTGACTAACATACAAGGAGGCGAACTGACACAACTGATACGCTCTAAACTATCCAAAAGCTCCACTATCGTAGCATATTACCCTGTAAGCATTAATATAACAACATCTAAGCTTCAGAAAAAAGAAGTAGATGTTATTTTTGAAGGAGAGATATCTACAGGCAGAACCAACCTCGTGGTTGATGAAATTCAAATATCGCCAGAAAAAATTATAGCATACGGTTCTGAAAAACAACTGTCTGACTTAGTACATGCTACAACTGTATTTTCGCAATTCAATAACATAAAAGCAACATCGCAATTTGATGTCAAAATAGGTGAAATGGATGGTATAAAGTTTGTTCCAGATATTGTTCAAGTATATATACCTATCTTAGAATTTACAGAAAGAAAAATTGAAGTGCCAATAACAGTCAAGGGAGCACCAAAAAATGTAGATGTGAAATTTTTTCCATCACAAACTGAGGTATCATTCTCTGTAACATTGGAGGACTACAAAAAGATAACCCCCGAAGAGTTTGTTATAGAATTGGATTATGATGAATTTTACAATAATGCAAACGGTCGTGTAGAACTCAATCTTACAACCAATCCTGCATCTATTAGAAATGTTAAGATATCGCCATCGTCTGTAGAATTTCTGCTTGAAAAGAGATAACAAAACCATGATAAGAATTGGCATAACTGGAGGCATAGGCAGCGGCAAATCAATTGTTTGCAAAATACTATCTATTTACAACATTCCGATATATGATGCTGACAAAGAGGCTAAAAATATTAATAACAACTCACCGATAGTAAGGTCTAAGCTAATAGAAAGATTTGGGGAGGAACTGTATAAAAACAGTGAGCTTGATAGAAAAATGTTAGCCAACCACATCTTTAATAATGAAGATGACCTGAAATATGTAAACAACCTAATACATACCGAATTAGCTAAGCATTTCAAGAAATGGATTGAAGAGAGAAGAGACAACTACGATATACTGGCTATTGATGCAGCAGTACTATTCGAGGCTGGATTTCAAAAATATGTTGATAAGTCTATTACAGTTGTCGCCCCTATCAACTTACGAATAAAGAGAGTGATGAAAAGAGATAATCTTTCGCTCGAGCAAATAAATTCGAGATTGAATAGCCAATTAAGTGATGAACAAAGAGTTGAATTATCCGACTTTGTAATAATAAACGATGAAAACCAATCATTAATCGAACAAACTTCAGAACTTATCAAAAACATTGGAAAGTCGCTTCAAGACTGTAATACAGACTCTTAAACAAGATAAAAGGAGCATAGTCAACACTTTAAATTAAGTTTTTTTAAAAGCACATAAAGTTACGATGACATAAAAATGACTACTTTTGCATGACATTTAGGTTATTTATTAATCAAAAACTTTAAAAAATGATAGAAACTATTGGAATTAATGCTGGTAAAGTTTGGAGCATATTAGACGAAACTGGCAAACAAAATGTAAAAGATTTGAAAGATACAACAAAACTGACTTACAACAATCTTTTTGCTGCTATCGGCTGGTTGGCAAGAGAGAACAAAATTGTTCTTGAAACTGAAGACAAAGAAATTTTCATTTCATTAGTCTAATATACATTAGCTAAAGACATTTAACGAGGGGTATCCATTTTAGGATACCTTTTTTTGTGCTTATCTTTTAATAGTGGAGCACATATCATATTGCAGTATTTAATCATTTTAGCTACATTTGCATACAAAATGAAATATTTCTCTTTCAAATTTATAAAACGATAAACAAGAACTATGATGCCAATTAATGGATTAGAGATTGCAACAGTATTTTTAGTATTATTCTCAATCATTGATGTTACTGGAGCTGTACCAATATTCCTAAATTTAAAAAGCCAGGACAAAACAATACATCCTGAAAAAGCTGCCTTCTATTCATTCTTAATAATGACAATATTTCTATTTGTTGGAGAATGGATACTTAAGCTTTTTCAACTTGAAGTATCAGCATTTGCGGTAGCGGGTGCCGTGGTATTACTAATCTTATCCATAGAAATGATATTTGGAGTAGAAATATTTAAGCCTGATGCCTCAAGCGAAGGAGTATCATCAACATTGTTTCCAGTGGTATTTCCACTAATTGCAGGACCTGGAAGTTTTACAACGCTATTAGCTATGCGTGCCGAGTTTAACGTCATTAATATCTTAATAGCCGTTGCACTCAACTTAATAATTGTTTATCTTGTACTTAAATATATTGATACGGTTCAAAAAATATTAGGCAAAAGCGGATCATACATCTTAAGAAAATTCTTCGGGGTGATATTAATGGCTATTTCGGTTAAGTTAATAACTTCTAATCTAAACGAGCTAATCAATATTGTGCAACAATAGAATGCAAAAAAACGAATATGTTAGGTAGTGAACATCAGTCATTTAATGATTATTTAACTACCTATGTATCCCCTAATCAACAAAGAAACATTATATTTGTGCTCAATTATAGAAGTAGTTTTAGGCTTCCAAATCAAGATTAAATCGAATTGAATTATTTTTAAATATAAAAAATCAAAACAACATGAGAATTGTAAATGTTTTAGGACGTGAAGTGTTGGATTCAAGAGGTAATCCTACAGTAGAAGTTGATGTTTTAACAGAATCAGGAGCTTTTGGTAGAGCAGCTGTTCCTTCTGGTGCATCTACAGGAGAAAATGAAGCATTAGAGCTTCGCGATGGCGACAAAGCAAGATACCTTGGAAAAGGTGTACTAAAAGCAGTAGCCAACGTAAATGATGTAATTGCTCCAAAGCTAATAGGAATGGACGTAACAAGACAATCTGACATTGACGCTATGATGATTGAACTTGATGGCACAAAGACCAAATCAAATCTTGGAGCAAACGCAATGCTTGGGGTTTCTCTTGCTGTAGCTAAAGCTGCTGCTGCTCTTTTAGGTCAACCACTATACAGTTATATCGGAGGTTCAAACGCATACGTTTTACCTGTTCCTATGATGAATATCATTAATGGCGGATCTCACTCTGACGCTCCTATTGCTTTCCAAGAATTTATGATTCGCCCAGTAGGTGCTCCATCATTCCGTGAAGGATTAAGAATGGGTACTGAGGTATTCCACGCATTAAAAGATGTACTAAAGAGCAAAGGAATGAGCACTGCAGTAGGTGACGAAGGTGGTTTCGCACCTAACCTATCAGGTGGAACTGAAGAAGCTCTTGAAAGCATTCTAACAGCAATTGAAAAAGCTGGCTACAAACCAGGAACTGATGTAACTATCGCTCTTGACTGTGCTGCTTCCGAATTCTATAAAAATGGTGTATATGACTACTCACTATTTGAAGGTGAAAATGGCAAGAAACGCACTCCCGCTGAACAAGCTGAATATTTAGAAGAACTAATCTCTAAATATCCAATCGACTCTATTGAAGATGGAATGGACGAAGGTGACTGGGATGGCTGGAAAGTTCTTACTGACAAAATTGGTGATAGATGCCAATTAGTGGGTGACGATTTATTCGTAACTAACGTAGAGTACTTAGAAAAAGGTATCAAAATGGGTTGTGGAAACTCAATACTTATCAAGGTAAACCAAATCGGTACCTTAACTGAAACTTTGGCAGCTATCGAAATGGCTCACAGACATGGATATACAAGCGTTACTTCTCACCGCTCGGGTGAAACCGAAGATGCAACTATTGCAGATATCTCTGTTGCAACTAACGCTGGTCAAATCAAAACTGGTTCGCTAAGCCGTTCTGACCGTACTGCAAAATACAATCAACTACTTCGTATTGAAGAAGAATTGGGAGAAAGAGCAGTTTATGGATACAAGAAACTGATTTAATTCAGTATCTACCATATTATATCAATAGAGGGAGTCAATTTGACTCCCTCTATTTTTTTTATATACCTTATAGGCTATAGTTTAAAAACACAATCTATGTTTTGCTCAATCTGAATTTTGAAATGTTGTAGGGATATTTCCAATGAGGCAGAGATACGATTATATATATCTTCAATTGGTAAATTAGACTCGTCAGTCTCACAAAACATTTTATCAATAGGTACAGACTTAATAGTATCAATATTGAACCTCTCGCCAAAAGAAACATACATACCCCGTTGTATTAGTTGATTAGCCAAAGAATAATTTCCTCTAAATCCATGAATAATCCATGGACTTTTTGGCTTTATATCCTTATGGACAGACAATAATATATCCCAAGCTTTAACGCAATGAATAATCATAGGCTTAGAAAGCTTCTCGGAGAAAAGGATTTGTTGTTTGAAGATTAATATTTGATTTGATAATGAAGGTCCCCTCAATTTATCCAAGCCCGCTTCACCAATAGCAACTACTGATTCATGAAGAGAGATTTTCTCCAAAAGATTGATTTCATTTTCATTAGAATACCAAGGATGTATTCCACAAGAAAAAACATTATCAGGACATTCGTCATAAGCCTGCTCAAAGTCAGAAGGGAATACATTTAAAATGAATTTAGAGTCATTTTTATCTGTTTCAAGAGTATGTTTATTGTGAGTATGTTTATTGTGAGTATGAATATCATAAAACATAATCTATATTCATTTGGGATTATTCTTCTTTTTAGTTTTTGGCTCTGGCACGGGATCATAACCAGACCCACCCCATGGATTACAGCTAACGATTCTCTTTATTGACAACATTGTACCCTTAATTGGACCATGCTTCTTTAATGCCTCTATTGTGTATCGTGAACATGTGGGGGTATATCTACAACTTGGCGGAAGTAGAGGAGAAATTGCAGCTCTATAAAAATATACTGGCAGTAATAATATCTCAGTAAATATTTTACGCATGATTTTCATTATACTCTTTCATTATTCTTTTAGAAACATCTCGCAAGGCTCTCTTTACACCTTTTTCAATAATATCATAAGACAACACATCATTACACACATATATTAAAACAATATCTATTTGTTTTCGTTCGACTGTGCATTCAAGTATTGTTGATGATTTATTTAGTCTGTAAGCCTCTTTAGTCATTCGCTTGATTCTGTTTCTATCAACAGCCTTTTTCAATCTCTTTTTGGGAATGCTTATCAACACGGCAGGAAATGATTCTTTCTCTTCATTATCATAAATATGGAACACCACCCTAAAAGGATAAGATAGGAATGCAGCTCCTGAAGAAAACAGTTTGTCAATCCTTGTCTTACCAGACAGACGTTCTTTTTTACGAAGAGTAAATTGTTTATTATCAACCATGTAATCAAAAAGTATTATTTATATACTTTATAATACAAATATAGTAGATATTGCGAATAAATAAGTATTGCAATATCTACTATACAATGTAATTTCTAAAAAGAATTATCTTAAATAGATTAGAAGCTAAATTCAAGAGTGCTTTTTGTGATTAGATTGCAAAAAAGCATCTAACGCCATTGTCATTGATGGAAACTCTGGCTGTGGAGCAAGACAATCAACTCTAAGTCCATTCTCCTCCAACACCTTTGCAGTTCCTGCCCCAAAACATCCTATTGCTAAGTCATCCTGTTTAAAATCTGGAAAGTTCTTCAATAAAGAGCTTACACCAAGAGGACTAAAAAACACGATCATATCTGTATCAATCGTTTCACCATCCTCATAGTCATTGCTTACGGTGCGATACATAACACTTGTTTTGTAATCCAATTCTTTTGAGAGCATAAAGTTTTGAACATCATCACTGTGTTCTTCAGGCACAGGAAGTAATATCTTTTCGTTTGAATGCTTTGTAAAGGCAGCTTCCAAACCTTCAACCTTACCTGTCTTACTGAAAAATATCCTTCTCTTTCTATACACAATATACTTTTGCAAGTACAATGCTATTGTTTCCGAAAGGCAGAAGTATTTCATTGTCTCAGGAATTATTATTTTTAATTCCTCACAAAGTGAAAAGAAATGATCAATAGATGTACGGGAGGTCATCACTACAGCTGTAAAATCTAAAATATTAATACGCTGCTGACGAAACTCTTTGGAAGAAACTCCTTCAACTTTAATAAAAGGTCTGAAACTAAACTCAACGTTATACTTCTCCCCTAAATCGAAATAGGGAGACTTTCCATTTGTAGGTTCTGGTTGAGATATAAGAACTTTATTTACTTTTCGTATGGTCATAATTACTTATTTACCTGCTATAATTGCTAATATTTCACCACTCTTATATATAATCAAAAGTGGCACAATTTCAATGGCGCAAAGGTACAAAAAATAATTAAGTAGCCCAATATTGTTTTTTACAAAAACAATAAAGAGATTTCGATAATAAACCAACAATATAGCAATCAAACATGCAAACAAAAGCCAAATTGATAGTTGTTGATATTGATTTGAAAAGAGTATTAATAATGAAGGCAAATAGATTAACAGACCCATTAAGCCTATGAAAGTAAAATACTGTGACACCCATTCGTTCAATCCCCAGTCAGGAAAAATATAGGCTATCAACCGATATAAAATATATTTTGCAACAACAAATATAATAATGCCTACAAAAACATACATTAGTAATATATATATATTGCTAATCATTAAGCTTGCGATGCCATATTTCCAAATCAAAAAAGTAATCGTGACTGATAATACTGCTGCCGTTTGAATAACGAGTAATGCAGATGTCCAAACCCTCTCTATCGTAATCTGCTCTTTGAATGATGAGCGCAAACGCTTAGAAAATATATTCCTAAAGTAAGAAATAAATATACCCCTCTCTCTATGAGTGACGATAGATAATAATACTAATGACACCGCAAAAATGAGAAAAAATATATTCATAACCGAAGAAGGAACAAAAAGCAATTTGCCAGCCATTCCTTCAAAAGAACTCTCAGCACTATGTTGTAATACAGATGAGGTAATATCAAAGAAATAATTAGATTTGTTGATAGGAATATATTCAAATGAAGAGTGTTCCATTTGGAATGAATCACTTCTCATCTCTACAATATTCCTACTCAAATAATAAGGAACCGAATCAACATCCAAATTAAAAATTGTATCAATCACTTCTCGTTCTATTTTGTGCAAATTTACAACTCTTTTTTATCATACTTAGTTATTGAAGAGCTCCAATCGATATTATTTAGCAAACAATGTACTGCCCGCTCAGGATTATCGGCAACTTGCCACATATCTCTGTAACTATCATGCATAAAGTTTTTATCAATCATTTCATCAAACATATTCAATAAAGGATTGTAAAAACCATCGGTATTGAGAATTATTATTGGTTTATTAAAGATGCCCAACTGCTTCCAAGTCAACACCTCTGCCAACTCTTCAAGTGTTCCCAGCCCCCCTGGCAATGCTATCGCAGCATCAGCTCGAAAAGCCATCATCTCTTTTCGTTCGTGCATATCCTTAGTCACTGTAAGTTTTGTCAAACCAGAATGGTACCATCCCAAATCCACCATAAATTGAGGGATAATACCCTCCACACTACCCCCATGCTGAATTACGCTATCGTTTATAGCACCCATTAGTCCTTGTTTGCCAGCTCCAGTAATACACTTAATACCACTTTCAGCTAACAGACGACCCAATCGCTTGGCAGCATCAAAAAAATGTTTCTCAATATGAGGACTTGAGGCACAATATATTACAACCTTATTTATTTCGACACCATCACTATTATTGTCATCTATAAATCTACTTGGTGAATCCTGTTTATCCATAACTTGTCAAAAAATACAATTAAAAAAAACGCCGTTAATACAATATGCTAAGATACATACTATACTAACAGCGAAATTAAATAAATAATTGCATCATCACATCAACAATGCAATAAAACTAATACATTTTATAATCCAAATGCATCTTTTATTATATCCACGTAATCAAGTTTCTCCCAAGTAAAGAGCTCTACTTCCTTGATTATTGGTTCAGGCATATATCGTGATTCAAACTTTTTGGTCACCACCTTAGCCTCACGACCAAAATGGCCATATGATGCAGTTTCAGAATAGATAGGGTTGCGAAGTTTTAGACGCTGCTCTATAGCCTTAGGTCTCATGTCAAAAAGAGTCTCAATCTTCTTTGCTATTTCACTATCAGCAATCATCACATTGCTCTTGCCATTAGTGTCCACATATATATTCATCGGGTATGGCTCTCCAATGGCATAAGCCACTTGAATCAGCATTTCAGAAGCTACTCCAGCTGCCACCATATTCTTAGCAATGTGTCTTGCTGCATATGCCGCAGAACGGTCAACCTTTGATGGATCTTTTCCTGAGAAAGCACCACCACCATGAGGAGCTCTGCCACCATATGTGTCAACAATTATTTTTCTACCCGTCAAACCAGTGTCTCCATGCGGACCACCTATTACAAACTTGCCAGTTGGATTGACATGATATTTAATTTCATCGTTAAACAACCCATATACTAAGCTGTTTGATTTGAAATATTCACGAACACGAGGAATTAGTATGTTAATTATATCTTCCCTTATTTTTGTCTGCATAGCACTATCCGCTTTGAGTGCAGATTCTTTGCTATTATCTTCAGGGATAATAAACTCATCGTGTGAGGTTGATACAACAATAGTTGCAATTCGCAATGGCGCACCATCATCAGAATATTCAATAGTAACTTGAGATTTAGAATCTGGACGTAAATATGGCATCAAATGCAACTCGTTTTTCCTAATATTTGCAAGCTCTATTAGCAACTCATGGCTCAGCTCAAGAGTCAATGGCATTAGATTATCAGTCTCATTAGTTGCATAACCAAACATCATACCTTGGTCTCCAGCTCCCTGATCCATGATATCAGCCTTGCCATCAACTCCTCGATTAATATCTTCGGATTGCTCATGAATACTTGAGAAAACACCACATGATTGCGCTTCAAATTGATACTCGCTTTTTGTATAACCAATATCAGCAATAACCTTACGTGCCACATTGGCAACATCTACATACGTCTCTGACTTAACTTCACCAGCTAATACAACCTGACCCGTTGTAACTAACGTTTCACAAGCAACCTTAGATGCTGGATCATAAGCCAAGAACTCATCAAGCAAAGCGTCCGAAATTTGATCGGCAACTTTATCGGGGTGCCCTTCAGACACCGACTCAGAAGTAAAGAAATAGCTCATAATTTTAAAATAATAAACAATTAATTTTGTAACATAAGTGTTTACAAAGGGGAGGGAAAGAAAAGGCAGGTAAAAAAATGCAACGAAAAATCGCAAATAGGAATAATCGTTTTAGCATTTTTTATTGTGGTTGCAAGCAGCTCAAATCTCTCCACTTTGGTTTTATTGAATGCAAAGGTAATTAATTATGAATATGGACTCCTCATTATTTGGTTAAAATATATTATCTAAAAAACTATTCGGACAATATCATCTGTATAAGATAACTTAGTTGCACATAAGTGGTTACCATCCCCACTCTACTTTCGTCCAAAGTCAGCTGGAATTTCACCCCACTTTTCAGTATTCCATTTCAAAATATCATTTTCCCACACATTTGTTGCTAGCCATTTCTCAGCACGCTCTATCATTTCAAAAAGATTATCGTTGAGTGCGGTTCTCTCGAGTTTTGAATTACATTTCTTTTTTCTTATCCAA
Organism: uncultured Proteiniphilum sp.; assembly: GCA_964575445.1. Classification (GTDB taxonomy): domain Bacteria; phylum Bacteroidota; class Bacteroidia; order Bacteroidales; family Dysgonomonadaceae; genus Petrimonas. The sequence goes on from CAZNRT010000006.1 coordinate 18,826, forward strand.
GCTATAGCAGTTTTGCTATCGGTGTAAATTGGTATTCTACTATTCTTATTCTTCAAAAGGGCTAAAGCATACACAATGCCTAAAAATTCACCAATATTATTAGTGCCCTCTTGATAAGGACCATCATGAAAAATCTGCACACCATCGCCTGTATATACTCCACGATATTCCATCACTCCAGGATTGCCGCTGCATGCGGCATCAACTGCAATACTATTCTTGATTATTTCTGGTATTTGATCTATAGAAAGATTACTATTGGCTTGTTTAGCCTTATTAGCACCAATATATTTCCATGGGTTGTCATTAAATGCCCTTTCGGCTATCTCCTTTGTTGGAAAAGACTTGTATCGAGCACCCTCTAAGCCCTGTACTTGAGCTTTGCATTTATCCCAAGAATCATACACGCCAGGATTAATACCCTGCCAGACAACATAAAACTTTTTCTTAGCCATTCCTACATTGACTCTAACACGTAAGGAGGTATATCTTTATCAACTTTGTTAGTCTCATCATCAATAGTTATAATACTATCAACAATAAAGGTGGTGAAGCCACGCCAAGGAATTGGAGCAAAATACTCTTTGTAATGAAGTTGCACAAACTTACCACTCGATAACATAAGTTTCTCAGCAATATCCTTTCTCACTACCGAAAACTCAAATTGATTCGATTGAAGACCACCAGGTTTGTCAGCCCTAAATCCAGACTGAATCAGTTTCCCCTCATAAGTTTTGAATATTACACCTTTATATACCATATAATTAAGCTCACCCGATTTTACACCTGAACCAAACACATAAAAATATCTTACATACACAAATACCGACAATGACAAGAGCACTATTACAGTTAACCATGCAAGCCATTTCTTACCTCTTTTATTTCGGGGTTTAAGATCATTCATAGCAAATTTGTTTTGAATTTAGAACTCAAAGGTAAACATTTTTTTAAACATTTATCACTATTCAATCTAAGCTTAATTTACCATTTTGACCTATCTTTGTGAATATAATTTATTAAACAAACAAAATTACAAACATTATGAAGAAGTTAACTTTAATTGTAGCGTCATTTCTCATTTCGCTCTCACTTCTCTCTCAAGAGAAAGCCTATACTTTCACAGTAGTTAAGGAGAATCCTATAACATCAATCAAAAACCAAGCAAACACAGGCACTTGTTGGAGCTTTTCGGGAATAAGCCTTATAGAGTCCGAACTAATACGAATGGGCAAAGGAACTTTCGATCTTTCTGAAATGTATATTGCAAGAAGAAATTACGAAGACAAAGCTGAAAAATATGCTCGACTACATGGCAACCTCAACTTCTCAGCTGGAGGATCATTTGCAGACGTAGTTGAAACTCTTGATGAATACGGACTTGTGCCAGATGAAGCCTACACAGGATTAATCAACGGCGCAGAAATGCATAATCATACGGAACTTGATAAAGCATTAAGCGGATATATCAAAGGTATTGTTGACGGCAAAGGCAATAGCATCTCCAATGTTTGGGCAGTTGGCTACAATGGCATTCTTGATGCTTATTTAGGAGCAAAACCTAAAGCCTTCACATACAACGGTAAGGAGTACACGCCACAAACTTTCAGAGACTACCTTGGCATCAAGCAAAGCGACTATATATCTCTTGCCTCTTTTACTCACCAACCATATTATTCAACTTTTGCAATAGAAATTCCAGACAATTGGCGTTGGGCACATTCTTACAATCTACCAATTGACGAATTAATAAATACTATCGACAATGCACTAATGAATGGATACACTGTAGCTTGGGCAACGGATGTGAGTGAGGCTGGTTTTTCAAGACAAGGTATAGCAATTATTCCTGACGAAAACTCGGTGGAGAACGCAGGATCTGACCAAGCTAAATGGTTAGGCTTATCAGATAGAGAAAGACAAAGCAATGTTTCCTCAAAAGCAGGGTTCGAATACTTGGTGGAAAAGAAGATAACGCAAGAGATGCGTCAGGTAGCTTACAACAACTGGCAAACAACTGATGACCATGGCATGCATATCTATGGTATAGCTAAAGATCAAAATGGAAACAAGTTTTATATGGTTAAGAACTCATGGGGCAAAACAGGACCATACGAAGGTATTTGGTATGCCTCTGAAGCATTCGTGAAATACAAAACCATGAGTGTTGTTTTAAACAAAGCTGGCTTAACAAAAGATACTTCCAAGAAATTAGGATTATAATTCAATATACAAATGAACATTTCGGAGCTATACGAAATATACACCAAGCACCCGTTTGTCACCACAGACTCGCGCAACTGCATACCTGGCTCAATCTTCTTTGCCCTAAAAGGCGAAAACTTTAATGGCAATCATTATGCTAAAAAAGCTTTGGATTCGGGTTGTGCTTATGCTGTTGTTGACGAATGGGATGAAGAGTCATCTGAAGAGAGAATAATAATTGTGAGCGATGTCTTGAAGACACTTCAAGATTTGGCAAACTATCACCGTCGCAAACTAAAGATTACAATCATTGGCATCACGGGGAGCAATGGTAAAACAACTACAAAAGAACTTATAGCTGCTATATTATCTAAAAAATTCAATGTAGCATTCACACAAGGCAATTATAATAATCATATTGGTGTACCTCTCACATTATTATCAATCAATCGCACTCACGAAATTGGAGTGATTGAAATGGGGGCAAACCATCAAGGGGAGATAAAAGAGCTTTGCGAAATAGCAGAGCCCAATATTGGCTTAATCACCAACATTGGAAAGGCTCATATCGAAGGCTTCGGAAGTATCGAAAACGTGATTAAAACAAAGTGTGAACTATATGATTTTATAAGAGAGAAGGAAGGAAAGGTATTTGTAAACAAAGACAACACCACACTCTACGAGAAATCTATGGAAATGGATAGAACACTATACGGTAGAGACAATCCAGAACTATTTGTGTCAGGATCATTATCTGCCGAGACCCCATTTCTATACTTTGATTGGAACTTTTTTGAACACCCACACCAAGTTAAAACGCATTTGGTTGGGGAGTACAATTTGGACAATGCTCTTGCAGCAGCGGCTATTGGCAAATATTTTGGAATCAACGGACAGCAGATCAGCAATGCGTTAGAAACCTACGAGCCAAAAAACAATCGCTCTCAGTTTGAACGTACTGCTAATAATGATCTTATTATTGACTCATACAATGCCAACCCTTCAAGCATGAAAGCATCGCTAGAGTTTTTCGTCAAGATACCTTCTAATTTACCTAAGGCAGTAATTTTGGGTGACATGAAAGAGCTTGGAGACATCTCTATTGACGAGCATCAGAAGCTGATAGAGTTTGTTAGAGAACAAGATTTAGATAAGATATTTTTAGTCGGTTCTATATTCAGCCAAGTGGTTCAATCTACAATATTATCAGAAAATATATTAGTATTCGAAGATATAGATCAATTGAACAACAAGCTAAAACAAGAGCCAATTAAAGGACATTACATTCTTCTAAAGGGCTCGCATTCGATTAAACTTGACCAAGCTATTTCATTATTGTAGCAAGCTCATCATAAACAAAAAAACTCTTCATTATCAATATTAGATAATGAAGAGTTTTTTTGTTTGGTGTACTACCGAGCAAACAAGCAATACTCTCTTCTTATTCCTTTGCCTTATACATAAAGCTAATCAACAACCCAACAATCAAGAGCGAGCCGCCAATAATAAAGGCATATAGTCCAGCTTGCTCAGAATAATTATCTTTCATAAAAGCAACAATTTGTGGTCCAATTATCCCACCAACACCCCACGCTGTCAGCAATGCACCATAAGCCGATGCCATAAGCTTGCCTCCATAAATATCTTTGGCAAGTGATGGCAATACTCCGAATCCGCCGCCATAGCTCAACAATACAAGACATACAAGCACAGAGAATATAATCGGATTGGAAACAAATATAAGCAACCCAAAAATTATTGCCTGTAGCACCATCAGCAATCGGAACGTCTGTATTCGACCAAACTTATCAGAGAACCCACCCCACACGAATCTACCCAAACCATTGAAGATAGAGCTAACTGCAATAAGAGTAGCACCAGAGGCTGCTAATGAAGCGATTATTTCAGGACTTGTCAAATCAATAGATTGGGGCATTTGCAGTTTGAGCAAATCTTGAAGTAAAGGTGACTGAAACGATATAAAGATCATACCAGCAATAATATTGATTACAAACACAAGCCATACCACAACAAATGGTTTCCCAAAAATATCCTTCATGAATGACACCGTTTGTTTAGTGTTATTATTTATGACTTTTGTTTCATTATCATTATGGGGTAGTTGAAGAGATATTGCAGATAAAGGAATTACCACGAGCATCACCAAACCTATATAATAGAATGTAGTACTCAGATTATTATCGGTGATAGTCAGAAATAGTGGTGCCATAAGCTTAGACATTACTAAAGCACCAAACCCAAACCCCATAACCACCAAACCCGTTGCTAAGCCTTGATTTTTTGTAAACCAAGCCGACACTGTGGCTACAGGTGTAACATATGCCAATCCCAAGCCGATACCACCAATTATCCCAAAGCCAAGATATAAAAGAATTAATGACTGATGAGATAGGGCATATCCTGAAATCAGATAACCCAACGCATAAAGAATACCACCCGTGATTGCCATCTTGCGAGGTCCGAATACAGACATCTTGCCACCCGCCCATGCAGAAGTAACACCCAGCATAAAAATTGACAAACTAAAAGCCCATGCCGCCTGAGAATTGCTCCAGCCTGCCGACTCTGCCACAGGTGTCTGAAAAAAGCTCCAAGCATACACAGTTCCCAACATCAAGTGCGTCAAAGTTCCCATTATGGCGATAAGCCATTTCTTACTCATAACAGTATTATATTAAATAATTTAATTAAGTAATTTGTGGTTGCAAAGATACAAAAAAAAATAGCCGTTGGCATTCTCTCCAATGGCTATTCAATATATTATTATCACTACTCCTGTGCGGTCTTAAACCACACCCTGCGCCATCATAGCATCTGCCACCTTCATAAAGCCAGCAATATTGGCACCTTTCACATAGTTGGTATATCCACCATCCTCTTTGCCATGAGCAACACATTGCTTATGTATATCATTCATAATCTGATGCAGCCATTTGTCCACCTCTTCGCCTGTCCATGATATATGCATAGCATTTTGTGTCATTTCCAATCCAGAACAAGCCACACCACCAGCATTAACCGCTTTGCCTGGTGCAAACAACATTTTGTGTTCCATAAAGAAGTCAACTGCCTCAGCAGTGCAACCCATGTTTGAAACCTCAGCTACTAAAGTCACCCCATTTTCTTTAAGCTTCTTAGCATCATCAAGATTCAATTCATTTTGAATAGCACATGGCAAAGCAATATCAACTTTGCACTCCCAAGGCTTTTTGCCAGCAATGAATTTTGCATTAGGATATTGCTCAATATATGGAGCTACAATATCATCTCCTGAATTGCGAAGCTCAAGCATTAGGTTGAATTTCTCAGGAGTATTTATTCCATCCTCATCATATATATATCCATCGGGACCAGAGATGGCTACCACCTTAGCACCAAGCTCAGTGGCTTTCATAGTGGCACCCCATGCTACATTTCCAAAACCAGATACTGCCACAGTTTTCCCTTTCAGGTCGATACCATGCTCATCACACATTTGATGCACAAAATAAAGAGCACCAAAGCCAGTTGCCTCAGGGCGAAGACGTGAACCACCAAAGGAAGCACCTTTACCAGTAAAAGTGCCAGTATGTTCGCGAGCCAATTTTTTGTACATACCATACATATATCCTACTTCACGACCGCCAACACCAATATCTCCTGCTGGCACATCAGTATCAGGACCAATGTTGCGCCAAAGCTCAGTAACGAAAGCCTGACAGAATCTCATTATCTCGGCATCCGAGCGTCCTTTAGGCGAAAAGTCAGATCCACCCTTACCACCACCCATAGGAAGAGTAGTAAGCGCATTTTTGAATGTTTGCTCAAAACCTAAGAACTTAAGAGAAGACAATGTGACAGATGGATGAAAGCGAATGCCCCCTTTGTAGGGACCAATTGCACCATTAAACTGCACACGATGCCCGATGTTTACATGAACCTTACCCTTATCATCTACCCATGGCACACGAAACGTGATAATGCGGTCGGGTTCTACAATTCTTTCTATAATTCCCGCCTTTTCGTATGCGGGATGCTCATTGTAAACCTCTTCTATTGAGGTTAATACTTCTCTCACTGCCTGATGAAACTCAGCCTCGCCAGGATGACGGGCTTCAAGTTGTGTCATAATGTCATTTACTTTCATAATATATAGAATGTTTTAGATATTTTACTTGACAAAGTTAGATATATATTTGACATATGTAACGTTTTATCATATGTTTTTCGACATGACGTGCGTGTATATCATATAGCTTTAGTGTAATATTAGGCTTTACAATTGTCGTACGAGATTCTTCCCTACGATTAAAATTCTGATAGCTTTTCAAGCAAACCTCAACCGAACAATTTATTATTTCCCATTATCTGTTTTTATTTGTAATTTTGTCAACATAACATCGTAACACACAAAAGATGGCTAAGAACAAGCTGGCAAAATTTGCCGACATGGCAACTTACAATAATGTATTTCAATATGGATTTGAGAGGCTAAAAAATGAGGGGTTTCCACTAAAAGCCAAATGGCACACACACTTTGGGAACAACAATCCAATAGTGTTGGAGCTTGGTTGTGGAAAGGGAGAATACACAGTGGGATTGGCTAACAAATTTCCCGACAAAAACTTTATTGGCATTGATATCAAAGGCTCTCGAATGTGGACTGGGGCAACTGAGGCAATTGAAAAAGGTCTTGGTAATGTAGCATTTATTCGCACACACATAGAGCAGATAAATGATTTCTTTGCCGAGGATGAGGTTTCAGAGATCTGGATTACTTTTCCCGACCCACAGATGAAGAAGACCAATAAACGACTAACCTCCACTCGCTTCATGAATGAGTATAGCAAGATACTAAAAGGCGATGGTATTGTTCATCTCAAAACAGATAGCAATTTTCTATATTCCTACACTAATGCAATGATTGAGGAGAACAGCTTGGATGTATTGTTTAATACAGACGACTTATACAACTCCAATATCGAAGACGATATTCTACAGATTCAAACATTCTACGAACAGCAATGGCGAGCAAGAGGAATAGATATTAAGTATATTAAATATGTGTGTCCCAAACACAAAGAATGGATTGAGCCCGACATCGAAATAGAGCGCGACACTTATCGAAGCTTTGGGCGCAATGCTATTGTTGAATAATACAAAATAAGAAAAATAAGAGGGAAACACCCTCCAATGAATATTTTAATAATAAATGATTATGGCAATATATCCCAAACTAATCATAGACGCACTGCGCACAGTGCGCTACCCAGGCACAGGACAAGACATAGTGTCGATGGGAATGGTGGATGAAGATATCCACATTGATGGAATGAAAGTAAGCCTGATATTAGTAACAGAAAAGGCTAACGACCCGTTTATTCGCTCATTAGTAAAGATGTGCGAACAAGCAATCCTTATTCATGCCGACAAAGACATCGACATAAAAGGCAATATCTCAATAAAATCTAAACAGGCACCTCGCCCCGAAATAACTAAGCTCCTGCCCGATGTGAAGAACATCATAGCAGTAGCATCAGGCAAAGGGGGAGTGGGCAAGAGTACTATCTGCACCAACTTGGCAGTAGCTTTAGCACAAAAGGGATACAAAGTAGGCTTGCTTGATGCTGATATCTTTGGACCATCAATCCCCAAAATGTTAGATGCCGAAGAGGCACGACCATTGATTGAGAAAAAAGATGGGCGCGACCTCATCGAACCAATCGAGAACTATGGAGTGAAGATGCTATCAATTGGTTTTTTTGTAAACAAAGATGACGCCGTTGTGTGGCGTGGAGCTATGGCAACCAATGCCTTGAAACAATTAATAGGTGATGCCGATTGGGGTGAGCTTGATTATTTCTTGATTGACATGCCCCCTGGCACAAGCGATATACACCTTACTTTGGTGCAAACACTTGCTATCACTGGCGCAGTGATAGTGAGTACACCACAAGAAGTAGCTCTTGCCGATGCACGCAAAGGCATAAGCATGTTTGTAGGCGATAAGGTGAATGTTCCAATCTTAGGATTGGTAGAAAACATGGCATGGTTTACCCCTGCCGAACTGCCCGAAAACAAATATTATATCTTTGGCAAGGATGGCTGCAAAAACTTAGCCGAAGAGAAGGGATTTCCACTTCTTGGTCAGATTCCAATTGTGCAAAGCATTCGTGAAGCTGGCGATAATGGTCAGCCTGCAGCACTTAACACCGACAGCATTACGGGCATAGCCTTTGCAGAGCTTGCCGACCGCTTGGTGGAATCTGTGGATAACCGCAACAGAGAATTACCCAAAACAGGCATTGTGGAGATCACTACCAAATAGTAGTATAGTAATAGTATTAGCTCGTCGGGCGACTTTAAGTTGCCCGATGTTTAGCTAATCCATTATTACTCTCAAACTAAAACACATAGCTATTAACCAACAGCCAATAGAAATGCCCCATCCCCTCACCCTATTCAAGTACTGCCCAATATGCGGCTCACATCAGTTTGTTGAAAACAACGAGAAATCAAAACGATGCAACGATTGCCATTTTGTTTATTACTTCAATCCGTCGGCAGCAGCAGTTGCAGTGATTGAAAACGACAAAGGAGAAATATTAGTTGCTCGCCGTGCTAAAGAACCAGCTAAAGGAACACTCGACCTGCCTGGTGGCTTTGCCGACCTACACGAAACAATTGAGGAATCGCTATTGAGAGAAGTAAAGGAGGAAACCAATTTGGATGTAGAGACATTCGAGTTTCTGTTTTCTATCCCCAATTTATATATTTACTCAGGTTTAGAAGTGCATACAATGGATATGTTCTTTAGGTGCAAAGTGAGCAACACCAACACATTGAAAGCACAAGACGATGTGGAAGATCTGTTTTTTATAGATATAAAGAATCTCAACCCATCTGAATTTGGCATGCTATCTGTGAGGAAGGGAATAGAGATGATTGTAAAAAAAAGAATCGTAATTGATAAAAAATAGTATGAGAAAGTTATTCACATTAATGTTCAGCTTAATGACCTTCATATATGCTTCGTCACAAACTATGAAGCAAGATGAAGCAACACCAGAGAGATTAAAATTTTCAGGATATATACAAACACAGTTTCAGCATGGGGGCAAAGATGCTTCACTAAGCGTGGGAGCAAAGAATGAGAACAAAGACAAATCATTCAATCGAATCGGGATTCGTCGTGGGCGAATAAAGCTTAGTTATGAAGAGAGGATAGTTGCTGGTGTGTTTCAAATAGATATTACCGACAAAAGCATCGGGTTGAAAGATGCGTATATCAATATCAAAGACCCCTTGATGGGCACAAATTCACTAAAGGCAGGGGTTTTCAATCGTCCTTTTGGCGATGAAATAGAGTATTCGTCATCATCACGAGAGGCTCCCGAACGATCAGATATATTCAGAACTCTTTTTCCCGAAGAGCGAGACATGGGAGCAATGATCACGCTACAAGCAAACAAAGGCTCGCAATGGAGTTTTCTAAAACTACAAGCTGGACTATTTGCGGGAAACGGCATCAAGCAGGAAACAGATAGTAGAAAGGACTTTATTGGTCATCTGATGGCATCAAAAAAGATTGGCAAACATTCCGATTTCTCAATTGGCACCTCATACTATCATGGAGGTGTGTATCAGGGCACAGCAAACGTATATAAAATGCAGGGCAATGGCTTTATTTTGAATAATAGCTCCAACAATGTAGGAAAATTTGCACCACGCAAATATATTGGCTTCGACACACAGATAAACATAGATAACACAATTGGCAAAACCAACATACGCGCCGAATATCTGCTTGGTAGCCAACCAGGAACACAATTGAGCAGCAAGAGCCCAAATGCTTCTCAATTAATTATTGCAGACACATATGTTCGCAATTTCAGTGGAGGATATATAGCCATTGTCCAAAACATTGGGAGCACTCCTTTTTCGGCAGTAGTCAAATATGATTTGTACGACCCTAATACTAAAGTATCAGGCAATGATATTGGACTAAACAACACAACCAATGCCGATATATCTACCAACACCATAGGATTTGGAATATTGTGGAACAACACCGATAACAATATTCGCTTACAGGCATATTATGATATTGTATCGAATGAAACATCCGAGAATCTTTTATCCTATTCTGGTAATCTTCAAGACAATACTTTTACTTTAAGACTGCAATATAAGTTTTAAATTGTCAAGCTCCTGATTGAGCGACAACTCCAATAACTTGTACCCTTCATCCTCCCTGTCAAGCGACATCAAATTCAGTAAATAAGGGTTCTTTAATATCTCATCAACTGATGGGATATTATTTTGGGCAATATATTCTTCTATTGTGGGTGTATATATTTCTTCTTCTATTGGGGTTTCTATGATTTCTATTGGGGTTTCAATGGCTTCAATTGGGGTTTCCACATTATTAATGACAGCTGCAACTTTTGCAGCCTGCTTCATTTTGCGCTTTTTCCTCTTTGTTTCCATCTGCCTCACAGTGGCACGAAGTAGTCTGATGCGTAGCGAAAGAATATTGTAAAGTCTGTCCAACAGAGGGTCGTCCTCGTGCCTCATAAGTGTGAGATTAAAATCATCCACAAATGCCTGCAAGGCAATGTGTGCCTCCTCTCTATCCTCTTTGGCGGTGGATTCTCCACGATTTCCCAAATCTAATGTGCGTTGAGAAGTTAGCTGGTTGGCACTATCTAACACCCGTTGGAGCTCATCCATATATATTGTGAGCCCAATGGTGGCAGCAGCTGCTTGAACAGACAGGTTTTCTGCCTCATTATAGCTATCTAACAGTGCTCCCGTCCAGTCCATTAGCCTAAGGTTGCCCATATCATAAGCACGTTTCGGGAAGATAGTCATCCAATTGGCAACCTCCTCAGCGGCAGCCACATGAGCGTGGTCGGGCGATTTGCTCATAGCATCTATAAGGGAACGAATGCCAGAGAGTAAAGACTTTAGTCGGTCTATAGTTTGATTGATTTTCAAGGTGTTGCGATGTCCCACCTCACGGTTAGTCAGCCCAGCGAGAGCTTTCACAGCATCATCAAGGTACTGTCGGCTATTTTTCATGTGGTCACTATCTTTTAGTGCCCTCTCTATTGCGTTTCTGAACTCCTCTATGGTTCCACCAAATTCATCATTGCGCATTTTGTGCATCCAACTCAGTTGCAATTTTTTGCGTCTATCTTTTTTCTTCTCTTCCATAATAGTATTATTTTTTATTTCCTACCTCGTAGCATGTTTGTAACCACAAAAATAGCATATTATTTTAAACCAACCAACAAATAATATTTTAATTGATATGGTCTCTCGAGAATGATTGTGATAAATTTTTACTTTTCGATTGGATACAGTCCGATGATAGTAAACAAAATTTATTTCTCGAATGGTTATCAACTTCCATATTCGTTCAAATGTTATTTCTTGAATGGTCACGTACATCCAATTCCATTCAAAAGTAGTTTCACGATTGGTGCTTAGCGTAGCGACTCGTCCAAACCCAAATATCATGGTGTTAGGATTCTTGACGTGTGTTCTGAAGTCTAATTTCATGGTGATTGAAACTGGGACATGTCTTCTGAAGTCTAATTTCATAGTGTTAGGAACTGGGACGTGTGTTCTGAAGCTTAATTTCATAGTGTTTGTAAGTGGGACGTGTCTTCTGAAGTCTAATTTCATGGTGTTTGCAAGTGGGACGACTGATTTTGGTTTTGGTTTTGGGGGTCTAAGGACGGAAAGGACTATTTTGGGACTTAATAATGAGGTGCTGGGAAATGGGACGTGTGTTCTGAAGTCTAATTCCATGGTGTTGGGAAGTGGGACGTGTGTATTGAGGTTTAATTTCTGATAGTTTTGGTAGTGTGACATTCATTCTTAACCAAATTGTAACAATATCTAAAGATCCTTGTAATATTGTCATTCTATTTTTGCATTACGAAAAGATAGAAACTCACACTCGAGAATATGAAAAAGGTAATATTAATTTCAATCGCAACATTTGTGCTTACTCAAAGTGTCAGTGCTCAAAAAATCAAGGGGTCAGACACTGTGTTGCCGTTATCTCAAATGGCAGCCGAAAGATACATGATGGAATATCCCTCCACCACTGTCACAGTAACTGGTGGTGGTAGTGGCGTAGGTATATCATCGCTTCTTGCTGGCACCACCGACATTGCACAGGCATCAAGAAAAATAAAGTTTTCAGAAAAAATAAAACTAAAAAATAGTGGCAAAACTGCCATAGAGGTTATCATAGCATACGATGCTTTGGCGGTAGTTGTGAACCCCGCAAACAAGGTTGGCAGGCTAACTCGCGAACAATTAGAGGGGATATTCACAGGCAAAATAACCAATTGGAAAGAACTTGGTGGCGAGGATATGAAGATTGTACCTTATTCTCGCGAAACATCTTCTGGAACTTATGAGTTTTTCAAAGAAAGTGTTTTGAAAAACAAAAACTACAAGAGTGGCATTATGAGTATGCCTGCCACTGGTGCCATCATTCAGTCTATCAGCCAAACAAAGGGAGCGATAGGATATGTGGGATTTGCATATCTGAATAAGCATGTAAAGACTATACATATCTCGTATGACGGATGCAAGACATATGCAGCACCAACGGTGATGAATGCTGAAAACAAAACTTACCCCATTGTGCGCCCACTCTATTTCTACTATGAGGCAAAGAACGAGAAGAAAGTGAAGCCTTTCATCGATTATATTCTTTCTCCCTCTGGACAAAAGATACTATCGGAGGTGGGATTCATAAGCAGTGCTACAAAATAAAACCAAATGCTTTCAAATAATAAAATGAGAAAACTAAGACGATTTTTAGAACGCATAGCCGAGAGCATTCTGACAGTTAGCGGTGCCATCACGGGCATCACCATATTACTGATTGTGATATTTCTATTCAAGGAGGGTTTTGGATTATTCAAGGCTCCATCCGTTGAAGATGGCTATGCTCTGTATGTGAACAGCAAGAATAGCGTAAACGACATAACCTCCTTTGAGGTGAAGCAGATATTCGACTCCGAAATCACCAACTGGAAAGATGTTGGGGGAGCGCAGCAGGAGATAATGGTGTTCAGATTTGATGATATCTTCAGTATATATTCCGAAGATCAGTTTGGAAAGGATTATGAGCTACTACCAGACAAATTGGGAGAGCAAATTGCAAACAATCCGAACATTATTGCATACCTGCCACAACAATATGCCCCTATGAACATGATGCAGGTAAAGATGTTGCCAACAAAAACGATTAGTGCCTCCGACTTTCTTGGTGGCACAGAGTGGCTACCAACTGCCACACCAGCTCCACTATTTGGGGTGCTACCATTAATCTTGGGCACTCTCCTTGTCAGCTTCACCGCAATACTTATCGCTCTTCCATTAGGTTTGGGAGTGGCAATATACATCTCCGAACTTGCTGGTGCACACACCCGCAAGTTTATGAAACCAATGATAGAACTACTGGCAGGTATCCCCTCGGTAGTTTATGGATTCTTTGGATTGGTAGTATTGGTGCCGATAGTTCAAAAAGCATTTAATCTGCCTGTGGGCGAAACCGCATTTACGGGCAGCTTGATATTAGCAATCATGGCACTGCCAACGATAATCACCGTTGCCGAAGACGCTATGAGGAATACACCCAAAGCCATGCGAGAAGCCAGTCTTGCATTAGGTGCCACACATTGGCAAACTATCTACAAGGTGGTGATTCCATACTCGGCGTCGGGCATATCGGCAGCCGTGGTATTGGGTATTGGAAGAGCAATTGGCGAAACGATGGCGGTATTGATGGTTACAGGCAATGCGGCTGTGATGCCCCACTCTCTGTTTGAACCTGTCAGAACTATTCCTGCAACCATTGCGGCAGAGTTGGGCGAAGCACCAGCAGGAGGCGCACATTATCAGTCGCTCTTTATGTTGGGCTGTATTCTATTTGCCATTACCATGATTATCAGCATATCAGCAGAAATGATATCTAATCGACAAACAAACAGAGGAGTATTATGATGAACAAGAAAACAAGTCAAAGCATTGCATTTATAGTATTCAGGATTCTTGGCATGCTCGTGGTGGGAATACTGTTTTGGATACTTGGCTTTATCATTGCAAATGGAGTGGGAGTAATAAGCTGGGAGTTCCTCACCACAGAGCCAACCGAGGGGATGACCTCAGGTGGTATTCTCCCTGCCATAGTTGGCACATTGTGTTTGGTGGCAGGTAGCATGCTGTTTGCATTTCCCTTGGGAGTGATGTCTGCAATATACACAAACGAATATGCCGGCAACGGATGGATTGTAAAATTTATTAGAGTAATGACTAACAACCTTAGTAGTATTCCATCCATTGTGTTTGGCCTCTTTGGTATGGCTTTGTTTGTAAACACTCTCGGGTTTGGAGATTCAATATTGGCGGGCTCGCTCACGCTTGGTCTCTTGGTTCTTCCACTTGTGATACGCACCACAGAGGAAGCATTGCGTGCAGTACCCACATCTTATAGAACTGGTAGCTTGGCATTGGGAGCAACCAAATTGCAAACCATACGCAAAGTTATACTCCCCGCTGCATTTCCTAACATCACAACGGGATTGATTCTATCAATCGGTCGTGTGTCGGGCGAAACGGCTCCAATCCTTTTTACGGTAGCAGCATATTTTCTTCCCAAACTGCCCAACTCCATTTTTGATCAGGTCATGGCACTACCCTATCATCTATATGTAATTGCAACCAGCGGAACAGACATTGAGGCATCGCGCCCCATGGCATATGGCACTGCATTGGTGCTAATATTCATTGTTTTACTTATGAATATTATAGCTGCCTTTATTAGAAGACATTTTGGCAAGAAAATGAAAACAAACTAAATCAAAATCAATATGATTGAAGCAAAAAATATAGACTTTTATTATGGAGACTACCATGCACTGAAAGGTATAAACATGAAGATGGAGCCAAATACAGTGACAGCGCTCATTGGTCCCTCGGGGTGTGGCAAATCCACATTCCTCAGATTATTTAATAGAATGAATGATCTAATAGATAACACCCGCCTGACTGGCGAATGCTTGATAGAGGGCGAGAATATCTATGGCAAATCTCTTCATATCGACGATCTGCGCAAAAAGGTGGGAATGGTTTTCCAAAAGCCCAACCCTTTCCCAAAATCCATATTTGAAAATGTTGCATATGGGCTTAGAGTAAATAGCATGGGCGACAAAAAATTTATTGCCCAACGAGTAGAGGAGTCGCTTATTGCAGCAGCACTGTGGGACGAAGTTAAAGACAAATTGAAGAAATCGGCTTTTGAACTTTCGGGCGGACAGCAACAGCGACTTTGCATTGCACGCGCTTTGGCAGTATCGCCCTCCATTCTATTGATGGACGAACCAGCCTCAGCTCTCGACCCCATCTCCACTTCCAAGATTGAAGAGCTGATACACGTATTGAAACAAGATTACACAATAGTAATCGTCACTCACAATATGCAACAGGCAGCACGCGTGAGCGATATGACGGGCTTCTTCATGATGGGAGAGCTGATAGAATATAGCGACACGAGAAAGATGTTCCTCAGTCCGCAAAACAAACAAACCCAAAACTATATTACAGGTAGATTCGGATAACATTAAATAAACAAACAAAGATATGAAACATACAGAACGAGAAACAATGCTTCTTCGCGAGGAGGTAAACGAGATGTGGAAGTTGGTCATTTCACAATTGGAAAAGGCAAAGCAGGCATTCTTGCACAACGACCTTGACTTGGCACGCGAAGTGATCAGTCGCGAGAAACGTGTAGATGCATTAGAATTGAAGATAGATAGCGATTGCGAAAATTATATTGCCTTATATAGCCCAGTGGCAATAGACCTAAGATTGGTGCTCTCCATCATAAAAATTATCAACACACTGGAGCGAATTGGAGACTTTGCCGAAGGTATAGCACGCCATGTCACAGATGACGATTGCAATGGAACCGAAGAGCAATTGATTGAAGAATTGCAACTTGAAAGAATGTTTGACACTCTCTTGGGAATGCTTTCTGATGGCTTTGTGGCAATGGAATCTGAGAACACAAAGATTTCAGGCAAGATAATTGGCAAAGATGAGGAGGTGGATGAGATATACCATAGCTCAATGGCAATTCTAACAAACTACATGCAAAACAACCCCGAGTATATCAATTGCGGACTAAAACTATTATTGCTTATTCGCAAATTGGAGCGCATTGGCGATCATTGCAGTAATATTGTGGAGGAGATTGTGTTTTATGTAGATGCAAAAGTATTAAAACATAGTGACTACAAGAAGAATGACCCAGACTAACAAAAGTTGAAATTAATATCCACATATTAATGAATATGAGTAGCTTTGCAATAGAAACTTTTATGCAATATGGCAAACAAGATATTGATAATTGACGATGACCGCAACATTTGCGAGATACTCGAATTCAATCTCAAAAATGAGGACTTCGATGTAATTACAGCACATTCGGCAGAAGAGGGATTGAGGAAACTCTCTTCCGATATCGAACTTATCTTACTTGATGTGATGATGGGCGGAATGTCAGGATACAAAATGGCAGAGAAGCTTCGCACCGAAGGAAACCAAACACCTATTATTTTTCTGACTGCCAAAGACACCGAAAACGATATGTTGACAGCGTTTTCGGTGGGAGCAGACGATTATATATCTAAACCATTCTCCATCAAAGAGGTTATAGCTCGCTCAAAGGCGGTTTTGAAAAGGAACAAGATAGTAGTAGGAAAAAAACATGAGGCTAACAATATAATATTTGATGACTTTGTTATCAACACCGAGACGCAAGAGCTTTCGATAAAAGGAGAAAAGATTCCACTCACAAAAACAGAGTATGCAATACTCCTATTGCTTGCAGAGAATCCCGAACGGGTGTTTGCCCGAGAAGACATTGTAGATAGTGTATGGAAAGACACTGCCTACGTTACCGAACGAACTGTTGATGTTCACATTACACGATTGCGGAAAAAACTGGGTGACCACGCCTCACTCATCACAAACCGCTCAGGATATGGATATAGATTTAATGACTCAAGTTTATGAAATTAAACTACAAACGCCGATTGTTCTTATACCTGTCCGTGATTTTTGCGATATTCACTATAGGCATAACTATTTTTGAGCAAGAGCGCGAAAGAAGATTCAGAACCGAAGCACTTGAAAACAGACTCGATGCATATATCGAAATTGCAAATTTAGAATTACTGGCTCACGACAATGACAATGAGCTTGCAATAAGCAATATACTTAGGCTACTACCACAAAACATACGTTTGAGCATTATAGATAATGAGGGGAACGTGACATTCGACAATTCAGCGGAGAACATATTGCTACTGCAAAATCATGCCAACCGACCCGAGATAGTAGATGCACTAAGGAAGATGAAAGGAAGAGATATCAGACTATCCGCATCAACCAACCATAAATATATTTATTATGCAAAAAGGTTTGGCAACAACATCATACGCATTGCTATGCCATATGATATACAAACAAAAAGGTTTATAAAAGGAGATAATCTATTTATATATTTCATCTTAGCCTTTTTCACTCTCATACTCATTATAATAAACAGAATCACGGGTACTTTTAGTAAATCAATAAAGCAACTTCACGACTTTGTGCTCTCTTCAAACAAACAAGATTTTAAGACCACTGATTTCCCCAAAGATGAATTAGGAGAGATAGGAGCTAAAATCACCAAGAACTATTTGAAACTAAAAGAGAGCAAAAGAACGATTGACGTGGAGCGCGAAAAACTTCTGCAACACATTCATAGCTCGGAAGAGGGGGTTTGTTTCTTTAGCGAAAACAAGACAGTGCAGTTCTACAATGGCTTGTTCATCCAATATCTCAACACACTCACAAACGAACCTCAAAGCGAACCCTACGCCATATTTTCAGATAAAACTTTTAGTGATGTGAATCAATTTCTATCAAGCCGTGAGGAAAACTATTATGATACGCAAATAAGTAAACAGGGCAAAACATTCTCATTACGAGTGAATATCTTTGAAGACAATAGCTTCGAAATAGTGTTGAACGATATTTCCAAAAGAGAGAAGACCCGACAACTGAAACAAGAGATGACTGGCAACATTGCCCATGAACTGCGAACCCCCGTTACCAGCATACGAGGATATCTCGAAACAATATTAGAGCAACCACTCAGTGAAGAGAAAAAACAATACTTTACCAAACAAGCCTTTGAGCAAACCATCACTCTCTCGGAGCTGATACAAGACATGAGCCTTATTACTAAAATAGAAGAAGCTCCACTCTCGTTCAGATTAGAAAGCGTAAATATCAATCATCTACTGCAAACCCTGAAAGAGGACTTCTCTATCTCTCTGAAAGAAAAAGAAATAGAACTACAATGGAATGTGTCAGCAAATATCAGTATAACTGGAAATAGAAACCTACTGTATTCCATTTTCAGAAACCTCATTGACAACTCTATCCGATATGCAGGCGAACATATATCTATATTTATCAATCTGTATAAGGAAGATAAAGACTTTCTATACTTTTCTTTTTACGACACAGGCACAGGCATTTTAGACGAAAGCCACTTAACTCGCTTGTTCGAACGCTTCTATCGAATCAATGAAGGACGCACACGCAGCACTGGCGGCTCGGGGCTGGGTCTATCAATTGTGAGAAATGCAATTGCCTTTCATCGTGGGTCAATCATTGCAAAAAACAGAGCAGAGGGAGGACTTGAGTTTCTATTTCATTTGCATAGATGATGCCATCGGGCATGTATAATTCAAATCATCCCAACTGATAAACAAATATCCAACAACTCATTTAGGATACATCACTCCGTACTACTAATGAATAATAACTGAACCGTTTTGCCTAAACCCAAAAATAAATCACTAATTTTACCGCAAGTTACATTGATGTTGCTAACAAAATATAAACCAATCTGAAGATTAGCAGTCAACATACAATATTGAAAAAATAACATTTATAGTAATATGAGAAAAATTGTTTTATTACTTGCTATTGCCGTCATCACATTATCTCACACAGTGACAGCACAACAAACGGCATACAATCAGCAGCCCGAAAAGATGTTCAATCAGGGAAAAGAAATGTTTCTTGCCGAAAATTATGTTGGAGCTCAAGATATGCTCACCAAATATTTATCTTCAAGCAACAATGCTATACTCAAAGATGAAGCTAAATACATGCTGGCAGTATCTTCATACAGGAGAGGCGAAACACAAAGTGCTGATAAGCTTTTGGAACTATGGAGCGAATCACCAAAATCAATATACAACAACCAAGTGGCATTCCTATTGGGCTCGTGGCACTTTGAAAAACAGGAGTGGAAAGATGCTAAGTATTGGTATGATTATTCCGATCTTGACTATCTATCGGTTACCGACCAAGAGGATTATAGCTTCAGAGTAGCTTACACCGATATGCAATTGGGCGACACTGCAGAAGCAGCTCGCTTGTTCGGATTGCTCTCACAAAACAGCAGCAAATATCGCGACGCATCAGATTTTTATTATGGATATATTGACTATAAGAATGGGAATTATAACAACGCCCTGAATCGCTTTGAAAGACTTACAAATCATCCCGAATATCGAGAAGAGATAGCATTTTATACCGCACAATCTGCCTATTTTGATAACAAACAAGAGCAGGCAATCAATCTGTCAGAATCATTCTTGACAAGATACCCACACAGCAAGCACACTACCGAGATAAATAGAATACTCGGCAATAGCTATTATAGACAAGGCAAGGCAAGCAAAGCACTCTCTCATTATGAAAACTATGTAGCCAATAGCAACAACATCCTCAGAGGAGATGCATATTATATCGGACAGTCATACAAAGAGACTGGCAAATATGGCGATGCGGCGAAGATGTTTAAACAAGCTACTGGCGAGCGTGACGAACTTTCGCAAAATGCGCAACTACAATTGGGCTACGCATTCCTAAAGCTAAACCAAAAACAAAATGCGCAAATGGCTTTTGAAGCAGCTGCACGTGACAATTTCAATCCGCAGGTGAAAGAAACTGCAATGTTTAACTATGCTCTACTTGCTCACGAAACCAACTACTCTGTGTTTAGCGAATCAATTACTCTATTTGAAAACTTCTTGAAACAATATCCAAGTTCGCAATACACGAATCAGGTAAACGATATATTGGCAGAGACATTCCTAACCACAAAAGACTATACCGCTGCACTTAATGCCATCAATAGAATCAACAATCCTGGTGCAAGAATATTGGAGGCAAAGCAAATGATATTTTTCCAACTTGGTGCGCAAGATTTTATCAATGGAGACATGAACAAGGCAGTGCAACAATTTAATAATAGCATCGGGATGGGCAATTATAACGCAAATGCGCGCAATAATGCTTACTACTGGCGAGGAGAAGCATATTATAGAATGGGAAATTATAATAATGCTGCCACCGACTTCCAACAGTTTACTCAAAGTGCTAACACAAGTGATGAAAACTACACACTTGGCTGGTACAACTTAGGATATAGCCGATACAAACAACAGCAATATGCACAAGCAGTAAATGCTTTTCAGAAATATACACAAGTGGAAGTTGACAAAAAGCGTCCCGAATATTCGGATGCTCTAAATAGAATTGGAGATAGCTATTATTTCAACAGAAGCTTTGCCGAAGCAGAAAGATATTATTCGCAAGCTACAGAAGCAAACCCTGCCACTGCCGACTATGCAGCATATCAGAGAGCATTTGTGATGGGGCTGCAACGCAACTATCAGGGCAAGATCAATACATTAGATAACCTGATGAGCCGATTTCCCGACTCACAATATTTTGATGATGCACTATACGAAAAAAGCCGTGCCCTAACAATGATGGGTCGTGAAAATGAAGCAATAAATATGCTCCAGAAACTTGTATCAGAATACTCCAACAGCCCACTTGCCAGCCAAGCGGGAGTGCAGTTGGGACAATTATATTACAATAATAACAATCACCAGCAGAGCATTTCGGCATTCAAAAGTGTTATCAACAATTTTCCAGGTTCTGATGATGCCCGTAGCGCATTGATATCGTTGGAGACAGTATATAGAGATGTAAATGACATTGACGCATATGTAAAATATGCCAATTCATTGCCAGGTGGATTGCGAATAACAACTTCACGACAAGACTCGCTCACCTATCTTGCAGCTGAAGGGCAATATATGAAAGGCAGCAAAGCAGATGCAGAGATTGCACTCACTCGATATATACAATCATATCCTAACGGAGCTTATAATAGTGACGCCAACTATCACCTTGGTGTAATAGCTGACGAAAGAGGTAACAAACAACAAGCTGCTGCACATTTCAGAAAAGTAATCGATGCAAGTAGTGCCAAGTATTTGGAGAACGCATTAGCATATACCGCCAAAGCAGAATATGAAATCGGAAACTATCGACAAGCATTGGCAGACTATTCACGCATGGCTGCCTCTGCCAGAAACATTGTGAACAAACAAACAGGACTACTTGGCGTGGTGCGCACTCAATCCAAACTCGAAAGCAATCATGAAGCGGCAAGAGCAGCCACCGAACTGTTGGCTACAGCAAATCTATCGCCCGAAACCGTCACCGAAGTACGATATCTTAGAGGCAAAGCATATCAACAGGCAAGAGAGGTGGAGAGCGCAATGACTGACTTCAAGGCAATAGCAGGAGATACAAGAAGCAAATATGGAGCTGAAGCTCAGTTTGTAATCGCAGATACATATTACAAATGGAAATCATACGACAAAGCGGAAGCTCAAGTAAAAGAGTTTATGAAATTAGGAACACCACACCAATATTGGATGGCACGTGCTCTTATTGTTCTATCGGATACATATGCAGCAAGGGGCGATAGCTTCCAAGCAAAACAATATATCGAGAGCTTGCAGTCTAACTACAAGGGCAACGAGGAAGATATTAAGCAGATGATAAACGAGAGATTAAATTAAACATTAAGAGACAGTTTCACTGAAATCAAATATAAGAAAATATGAAAAAGATTATATACAGTATAGCAGCAGGCATCATAATGACTTTAGGGCTGAGTGCTCAGACTCGAGACTCACTACTAATAAGGCAGATGGAATTGGAGCGTGACTTTAACCCCACCTTAATGGAGTCTAACAAAGTAAACTCACTCCCCACACTTCGCCAACCGACGGTGCAGAAGGCAAATACAAACTACTCTACATGGAATGTGAATGCGACTCCTCCATTGGAGATAGCAATACCTCGTCCTGGAAATATGATGACCCAAATTCCATATTCTAAAGAGAAGGGCTATCTATACTTCGCAGGGGGCAACTATGCTAATATGGATGGTGTGTTTGGATATAGAGTGGTGGATACCGATAACGATAAGCTGTCAGTAAACTTCTTTCACAATTCCACCAATGGTAATATCAACTATGTGCAGGAGGGAGTTGAAGATAAAACCAAAGCAAAGTTTATGGACAACAAGGGGCAGTTAAAATATGACCACCAGTTCAGCAAGTTTATGCTAAACACACAAGCCTCTTATCTTCATTCGTCTTTCAATTATTATGGTAATACTATGGGAAGCCCCAAGCAATTGGAAGAGAAAAATCAACAATTGGGTATGTTCAATCTCAACTTAGCAGTGGAGTCAGATAAGAACGATGCATTTGAATATAGAGGATTTTTTGATTTGAAAAACTTTTCATCTAAATATGCCGACAATCTATCTGGAGACGGACTAAAGGGAAACCAAATAGAAGCAGTAGTGGGGCTGAACAAACCACTAAGCACTATTGGCAATGGTATTGGAGTGGATGGAAGAATACTGAATACATTTTACAACAATAATCTAAAGAACTATCTCTTGGTAAGTGCAGCTCCTTATATTGATTTTAAGGGATTGGACTGGAATGCAAGATTGGGAGCTGATATTTTGATTCACATTATTGGTAAAACTCAAATTAGAATTGCTCCAAACATTCAATTAAAGTATTCGCCACTCTACCTCAACATACGTGGAGGCTATGATAGCAACACTTTTCCCAATATGTGGGAAGAATCGCGCTATATCAATCCAAATACAATAGTGAAACCATCTTTTTCGATAGTGGATATTGAGTTGGGAGCTAAAATAATGAACTTAGATGCTTTCAGATTTGATATTTATGGAGGATATAAGCACACTGAAGATGAGCACTTCTTGATATTGGATACTCACAAGGATACTGAAGGCATATTATCAACAAGGGAGTTTCTCGTTCCCAAATATGCAGACCTATCACACTCACATGCAGGAGCAAGAATACAAACCACTATATGGAATCCCCTTAATGTGACATTTTCAATAAAAAAGAATTTCTATACTATCAAAGGTGACGACAAAGCCATGGCGTGGAACAAGCCAGGATTTGAAGCAGATGTGAGAGCAGACCTTTCGATAATAGAAAACCTGAAGCTTACGCTCAACTACTATCTTGCGGGCGACAGATGGAGCTACTATGATGCAAGCAATGTAAAGATGGATAATATAAATGACCTTAATCTTGGTGCGGTGTATCAGATAAGTAATGCGTTTTCTATCAACCTAAAAGCAAACAACCTGTTGGCTCAGAAATATGATATTTGGTATGGACACCCGGCACAAGGAGTAAATGTGATGGGGGGCTTTTCGTTTAAGTTCTAATTCACTCCACAACTATTAGAATATAAAATGGCGTTTAATCAGTGTTTGAATACTGTTTGAACGCCATTTTATTATAAGGATATTATTGTGATCTAAAACTTATATCCAAAGCCAATATTTAGATAAACATTGTGCATACTGAAAGTAATAGCTGTGAAATCATTATTAAGCACATCGTTGAAATCGTATTCAAGATTAGCAAAAAGGTTTAAGTGTTTCTTTAATGCCCAGTCTGCACCAAGCTGCATACCCCATTGAATATTTTGCACCTCATCTGAGAAATCATAAGCAGCACTATTTTCACCCTCGAATGTAATCTTAGTGCCTATTGGCGTTCCTTGTCTCAAATACCCATCACTTACGAAGCCAGAGAAACCTTTATCAATAA
>CAZNRT010000007.1:0-17570 GCA_964575445.1 uncultured Proteiniphilum sp.
AGTATGAAGTAACTCTAAAGGGGGATGACATTAAGAATGCCAGCTCAATTAAGGACTTATTTGAAGTTGTAGAGGGAAAGATGTAATGGCATTCTTTGAATTTAAAAATGTAAGAATTGCTGGATATTCGGCTGCTGTTCCCAAGAACATAATTAAAAATGACGGTGATACTATTAAGTCAGAAGATTACACTGCTGAAGAATTTGTTGAGATGACTGGGGTTCGCCAAAGACGAATCTCGTACAAATTAACCAGCTCTGATTTATGCTATGAAGCAGCAGAAAAGTTAATTTCAGATTTATCGTGGAACAAATCTGAAATTGGGGTGATAATATTTGTTTCGCAAACACCAGACTATATACTTCCAGCAACAGCATGCATATTACAAGACAGACTGGGTCTTAGCAAAGAATGCTATGCAACAGATGTTTCTCTTGGGTGTTCTGGTTGGGTATATGGACTAAGCAACATTGTCTCATTAATTACAATCGGAAGTATTAAAAAGGGGCTACTAATGGTTGGTGATGCTAAAAGAAGGACAGACGGACCAATAGACCCTTTATTTGGACATGCAGGTGCTGTAACCGCAGTTGAATTTGACGAAGGCAATGAGGGATTCAAATTTCATTTTGGCACAGATGGTAGCGGATATGATGCTATAATAATTCCAGATGGAGGTAGCCGGAATCAAGTAAAACATAGTTCGTTCGAGCTACAAGAAATTGAGGGGAAGATGATGCATCGACTGCAAACAAGAATGAAAGGTATGGATGTTTTTTCTTTTGGCATTTCAGTTCCCCCAAAGTCAATAAAAGCACTTGGCAAACAATATGACTTCAATTATCTTGACTACGATTATTTTGTTTTTCATCAAGCTAACATGAAGATGAATGGGATGATTCAAAAGAAACTAAAGCTTGACAGTGAAAGAGTCCCAGCTAGCATGCCTAATTTTGGCAACACTTATTCTGCATCTATACCTATTACGATTGTAACTGAACTGAAAGACAGAGTAGAACAAAAACCAACAAAGATGATTTGTTGTGGTTTTGGTGTTGGCCTATCTTGGGGTACCGTGGCTTATGAAACAAATAATATTGTAATATCTGAGTTAGTAGAAGTATAAAATGAAAGATTATAATCCCTTTTCTTTAGAAGGAAAAGTAATACTAATAACTGGTGCTTCTTCTGGCATTGGACGGGCAACCGCAATAGAATGCTCTAAAATGGGTGCAAATCTTATCATAACTGGAAGAAATGAGTCAAGACTGAAAGAGGCTTTTCATGCGCTTGAAGGTAAATCTGAAGAGCATCAAATGATTGTTGCTGATTTGACAAACGAAGAGCACCTGAAAGAATTAGTTGCTAAAATCACCTATATAGATGGTGTAGTTCTTTCGGCTGGACAGTCTGCTTTGAGTCCTATATTATTTACCAAAAGAGCAAAGATCGATAATATTTTTGAAGTGAATTTCTTCTCGCAGATAGAAATTATAAAAAGTCTGATAAAAAAGAAAAAGCTAAGCAGAGGCTCGTCGGTTGTTTTCATCTCCTCTATCGCAGGCCACACCAACAACACTCCTGCAAATAGCATTTATGGGGCATCCAAGGCAGCCCTTACGGCATTCATGAAGTATTGTGTAATAGAGTTTTCCTCCAAGCAAATCAGATTCAACACTATCAATCCTGGAATGGTTAAAACACCTCTAATAGAAACAGGAAACTATACAGATGAGGATATTGAAAGAAATATTCAAACCTATCCATTAAAAAGATATGGCAAACCTACCGAGATAGCTCACGGGGCGATATATTTACTATCGGATGCAGCAGCTTGGGTGACGGGAACATCATTGTTCATAGACGGAGGCGTATCAGTGTAAATCATTAATTGGATAAAAAAACAAATAGACAGAAACAAGACATGGCAGTTTTAGAATATTCAAATGTGGGCATAACGGCAATGGCTGCATGTGTTCCAAAAAAAATCATAAACAACTACGAATATACGGAGCACTTTGACAAAGAGGATGTAAAAAAAGTTGTTGACAAAGTTGGTATATACGAACGCAGGTTTGCAGATAAAAACACTTGTTCTTCAGACTTGTGCTACGAAGCTGCCAAAAAGCTCATCGATGACAATCATATAGATACAGATGAGATTGACTTATTGATATTTATTTCTCAGACACCCGATTACAGAATGCCAGCAACATCCATACTATTGCAAGAGCGTCTTGGTTTAAAGCAATCTACGATTGCATTTGACATTAATCTTGGATGTTCTGCATTCTTGTATGGATTGAGTGTTGTTTACAGCATGATGGAGAATAAGGGAATCAGGAAAGCTCTGCTTCTTGATGGTGAAACCCGTTCTAAAGTGTATTCACCAAAAGACAGAAAAACAGCCTTCTTGTTTGGTGATGCAGGTGTGGCAGCTCTTATAGAAAGAAAGGAAGAATTCAAGAAAAGTTATTTCTCACTCAATTCCGACGGTTCACGTGCCGATTATATAATGATAAAAGGTGGCGGATATAGAAACCCGAGTTCAGTGGAAACACTAAAAGAGAGGGTTGTTGATGAGTATGGTAACATCAGAACTGATGAGCATGGATATATGAACGGTGAAGATGTTTTCAACTTTGTGATTGTAGAAGTGCCAAAGGATATAAAAAGACTACTCGCCTACTCGGAGTTTGATAAAGACAAAATAGACTACTTTGTTTTTCACCAAGCTAATAATTTCATCAATACCCATATTGCAAAAAGATTGAAGTTAGATTTCAACAAAATCCCTTCTTGCGTTGCTAAATATGGAAACACATCATCAGTTTCGGTTCCCTTGACAATAATTAGTGAATTACAAAACAGTTTAGCAAAAGAAAAAACACTTATGCTTAGTGCCTTTGGTGTTGGTCTTACATGGGGCACTGGCATAATCACTTTGAATGATTGCAAGATTAGTAACATCGTAGAGTTATGATATAATTAAGATAAAGCGATATGTCAACAACATATTAAATTCAACCTGAGAGTATAGTAAGCTTATTAACAGTATTATAAAATATTCTGAGATTATTTTTCTGGGGTATAATAAAGAACTCATTAATGAAGATTCTTAGAATAATTTGACTCAACGGCAATATTCTATTAGCAGGATTTGGTGTTGGATATTCTTGGGCTGGATGCGTGGTAAGAATTATATGAGTGTTCTCCATCCCAACCTATTTCTTATTTTATTTGCCCATTCCCTCATTTCGCCCTATATTCGCACTCTGAAATAAAAATAATAGAAACATAGTAAAAAGTAATGACATGCAATTAACAGCAAAGCTAATTCAGGTTTTGCCTCTTCAATCGGGAATGGGGAAAAACGGGGAGTGGAAAAAACAAGATATAATAGTGGAAACGCAGGAGCAATATCCTAAAAAGATATGCATATCACTGTGGGGAGATAAGTTTGGTAGCGTGCCGCTAAAGGTGAATGACCTTTACATAATAGATTTTGATGTGGAGAGCCGGGAGTATAACGGAAGGTGGTACACAGATGTGAAGGCTTGGAAGATGGTGGCGCAAAGCAACTCGCCATCACAACAGCCTCAACATATGCAGGAAGAATATCCGCCTGCACCAAATCCATTTGAGGGCAACGGTGGCGGATTTGATGACGAGGTGCCATTCTAATCAGAAGATAAGATATAGTGCATAAACGATAGCGGCTCACTATTTGTGAAAATAGTAAGCCGCTATTTATTTATACTATCTGACAAAGGAAATATCAATGCAGCTTGTGAATCACAAGCCCAGAGCGCAATTTGGGTTCAAACCAAGTGGTCTTTGGCGGCATAATATTCCCAGTATCTGCAATATCCATCAATTGCTTCATCGACACAGGGTATAAGGCAAAGGCTACACGCATTTCGCCACTGTCAACTCTTCTTTCAAGCTCTCCCAAGCCACGAATGCCACCCACAAAATCTATACGCTGATCGGTGCGCAAATCTTTGATACCCAATATATCATCAAGCACCAAATTGGATAATACTGTGACATCAAGCACACCTATGGGATCATTGTCATCATATGTTCCCTCCTTTGCAGTCAGTGAATACCATTTGCCCGAAAGATACATCGAGAAGTTATGCAATTTATTGGGCTTATAGATTTCGGTTCCCTTTTCCTCCACAATAAAGTTAGCCTTTACTTTTGCCACAAACTCCTCATCGCTCAATCCGTTCAAGTCTTTCACCACACGATTGTAATCAATTATTGTCAACTGATTATCGGGGAAGCATACTGCCATAAAGTAGTTATACTCCTCATCTCCTTTATGATTAGGATTGTTCTTAGCCTTCTCAGCCCCCACCAATGCAGCTGCTGCCGAGCGATGATGCCCATCAGCTATATACAAAGCAGGAAAAGTGGCGAATATTTCGGTAATCCTATTTATATCATTCTCATCATCAATTAGCCAAAAGTGGTGCCCCACTCCATCCACAGATACAAAATCATATTCCGCTTCATCCCTTATCACCTTCAACACAATATTATCAAGCTCTTGATTAAATGGATAAGCGAAGAACACGGGCTCTATATTGGCATCATTTATGCGAACGTGCTTCATTCTGTCTTCTTCCTTATCCTTACGAGTGAGTTCATGTTTTTTTATCTTGCCACTCATGTAGTCACCCACATATGCACCAACCACCAGACCATACTGTGTTTTGCCGCTCATAGTTTGTGCATAAACGTAGTACAGCTCTTGCTCATCTTGCACTAACCATCCCTTGTCTTGAAACAATTGGAAGTTTTCGGCAGCCTTTAGATATACATCTTCATCATGCTCATCTTTGCCAATGGGGAAATCAATCTCTGGTTTAATAATTCTATAAAGTGATTTTTCATTTCCTTCTGCCTCAGTGCGCGCTTCTTCAGAATTTAAAACGTCATACGGACGAGATGCAACATCCTTTACATACTTTTGGGGTGGTCTCACTCCCTTGAATGGTTTAATAATTGTCATAACGAAAGATTAAGATTAGAAATTAATGTATAATTGCAAAAATAGTCCTTTTTTAAAAATATCAATACTTTCAGTTGCTTTATTTTGAAATAAAGTGATTACTTTTACGAATAAATATCAAATAACTATATTATTAGAATGGTACAAATAAAGGAAATAGAAATCATTGAGGCTGCCGAAAAAGGCATGGATGATTTTTTGAAGGTTTTCACAGATGCATATGTTGCAATATTAGAAGATGGAATGACTTCCGACAACATGGATAAATTAAATGGATATCAACACACGCTTCTTGCATACAGATATTTCACTAATGAGATTAGAGAAGGGGGTTTTGTGCAGCTTATTCAGAACGGATATGGTGCCTACATCTTTGACAATCCCACAGCAATGGCACTCAGACAAATGGGTGCGCGAGATTTATCCAAGATTCTTTATAAAGCAAAAGAAATATATGATGCCAATCGTGACGACTTAGAAAAAGAGACCACTGAGGAGGAATTTATGGCAATGTATGAGCAGTACGAACAGTTTGACGAATTGGAAGAAAAATATATGGAGATAGAACAGGAGCAAACCCAAATTATCGCACAATATGTAGATGAAAATATTGATGACTTTGCTACTATATTAAAATAGTTTTTTTCGTTCACCCAAAAAGAGCTAAATGATTGAGCAGTATGTGCGAACAATCATTTAGCTCTTTCTCATTTATAGCCTCTTGAGCTCATCAATCAAAAACTTTTTAGACTTAATACCAACGTATCGGGCTACCTCTTTGCCATTTCTGAACACCACAAGCGTGGGGATACTTCTAATTTGTAGCCTCTGAGCTAAAGCCTGATTTTTATCTACATCCACCTTGCCCACAATGTAGCTCCCATCACTTGCAGCAGACACATCATTGAGGGTTGGTAGCATCACCCTACATGGAGCGCACCACTCTGCCCAGAAATCTACCAACACTAATTTGTTTTTCAATCTCTGATCAAAATTTTTCTCGTTCAAAATCAACATGCTCTCATGTGGATCAGCCAAAGGCATCTTTTTAAATTTGTAACGAGTATAAGCAACAAGCACAATCACCGCCACAATGATTGATGCAATAATAATCAAAACAGTATTCATAATTTATATTTTTGGTTTGTCTAATGTTTTAATATCAACAACCATTATTGAGTTTTGTTTGTATAGTCCACCCCGCTAACAATGTGAAAATACAATCATGATGTATCATCTATATGAATAAAGTAGCAAAAACAGAACAAGTTTCGATCATCTACGACATAATTATGATCAAACACAATTGCAGAGTGTTTGTCGATAGTTGCAATACTGCAAAAATAATTTCAGAAATAGTCGTCACGAATGATAGAACACCAAAATTTGACTTCAGAACAGTCGTCAAGAACGATAGAACACCAAAATAAACTTCAGAACAGTCGTCAAGAACGATAGAGCACCAAAATAAACTTCAGAAGAGACGTCAAGAACGATGTAACACCAAAATTTGACTTCAGAACAGTCGTCAAGGATCTTTGACTATCAATATTTGCTTTTTGTTGACACATTACGTGAAAGACCAATCGAGAAATAACTTTTGATTGCATCTCCTGGCTAATGACCAGTCAAGAAATAACTTTTGATTGAAGAACATCTACATTCACCACATAAGAAATACTTTTTGGTTGGCATCATCTGTTGGTGACCAGTCGAAAAACAAAATTTTATCGACATCATTCTCACGTGATCATGCGACATCAAAAATTATGATGCATTTTGTGATATAGAATAATTGAAATACAAAAATTGTACGTGGGGATGGTGTAATCTTATTGGAAGAAAGAAAGCTTATTAAGATAGGAAAGCGATAGAGATAAAAGGATGCTTATTATGATGAAAGGTTGAAAAGAAAAAAAGGAGATGTTATTCCCCTTTTTCTTGTTCTAATAGTTTTGCTGCTTCACACACCTCTTCATACCACTCTTGCCCATAAGCACGAACGAGAGGCTCTTTAAGAAATTCGTAGATCTTTACCCCCTTAGCACGCCCCAGCTCAACGGCGGGTTTGCAAATAGACCACTGAGAATAATTGAGAGCGGTATAGCCCTTGTATTTCATCACACGAATGGGATATAGGTGACACGAAATTGGTTTGCGAACATTAATCCTACCCTCACGATGCGCCTTTTCAATGGCACATTTAGTTACACCCTCTTCATCCATATATGTGAAGACACACTCACGCCCATTGATAATAGATGTCACTTGCTCACCATCATAGTCGGCATAAGAGATACCCTGCGTATTAATTAAAGATTGGGCAAGGGGCGAAAGATCATTCCATATCTCTGGCAATATCGAATTGATATTCTCTATCTCCTCGGGCTCCAATGGTGCACCAGCATCACCCTCCACACAACAGGCACCTTTGCACTTTGATAAATCGCAAATAAAATGCTCTTCAAATATATCGTCTGATAAAATTATTTCTCCTACTTGAATCATTGTCTTATTATTTTAATGTATATAGTATATTTATAAATTGAATGATCGATCACGATCACTTTATTTGTGTTTTGTTACTTTGCTGAATCTCGAAAATAGAATATAGGTGAGCGTCAAACTCATTGCTAATCCTAACCACGAATACCACATCAGAGAACCCTGCTCCATCTCTTTCATGAAATTGGTATCTCCCCAATAATAATTCATGATTACTACCGCCGAGTTGTTCACTAAGTGATAAAAAATGGGTACCCACAAATTGCGTGAATAATAAAACAGATACCCCAAAATAGCACCCATAAAAAGTCTCGGAATAAATCCATAAAACTGCAAGTGAATGGCACTAAATATAAAAGCAGTAATCCATACCGCCGCATGTCCGTTTCCAAACCATTTGCACAACAACTGTTGCAAAGCACCTCTAAAAAAAACCTCTTCTACTATGGCAGCGGCAAAACCTACTATCGCTATATTTATCAACAAATCGCCCATACTGGTGCCTGAAAGAAAAGTATCAGTAACTGCTTTTGCCGACTCTTCCATCTGTCTAAATTTCGATTCCAGTCCAGCCAATGCCTCTGGAAATACAATACCCTCATTCCATTTAGCCATTACCGATGCAGCAGGAAGAGCCACCAAGTATATTAAGAAGGTGTGAAACAGCATACTCTTCATATCATCGCTCTTGTTGAGCTTTAGCATATACATGGGCTTCTTGGTGCTCAACTGAAATACGGTGTATGCTGGCAGGAAAAGCACAAACATATCTTGCAGCAAAATAGATAATCTTAGATACCAAAGATTTTCTTCATGATTGGGAATAAGCATGGATAGCGCAACTATAATTGAGCCAGTTAATACAGAACCAATCAAAGAGAAGAGTATAAGATAAAAAACGAGAGATCTATTAGAGCTATTTTGCAACATACATTTATGAGTATTAATAGCGCAAAGATACAATTTTGAAAGTATGCAAATGCCTTATTTTGCAATGTTTAAACAATTATCAATCAAATATCTTTTGTGGTTCAATATATATACTGTATTTTTGCATGCAATTTTCTAAAATCGGTTTTAACTATTAAAATAGCTGATTTTCATAACAATAACATAGAAATAAGTCAAAACAATAAGTTTAAATGAAGGTATCACTCAACAAAACAGACAACGTAAATGGTATTATCACCATTGAATTAAAACAAGCTGATTATCAAGAAAGCGTAGATAAATCATTGAATCAATTTCGCAACAAAGCAGAGATTCCTGGATTTAGAAAAGGAAAAGTACCTAAAGGTGTTATACAAAAAATGTATGGCAAGTCAGTGCTTGCTGATGAAATCAACAAGATAGTTGGCAATGAACTGTTTAAATATATCAAAGAAAACAATTTGAATATTTTGGGCGAGCCATTACCAAATGAAACAGAACAGAAAGAAATTGATTTCGACAAAGATGTAGATTTCGAATTCAACTTTGACATCGCTTTGGCTCCCGAGCTGGATCTAACATTTGGAGAAGATGATGTGGTAAACTATTATGTAGTAAAACCAGAAGAAGAAATAATTGAACAACAAATAGATAGTATCAGACAAAACGCTGGCTCTTTCAAAACCATTGAGGAAGGTGCTATAGAAACAGACCTACTGAAGGGAGTAATCACTGAGCTCGAAAATGGTGAAGCAAAAGAAGAAGGCATCATTGTAGAAAATGGAATAATAATGCCTTCATACATCAAAGATGAAGCTACTAAAGCTAAGTTTGTTGGTGCTAAAGCTGGAGACATCATCACTTTCAATCCAAAGGTGACATACGATAACCATGCATCTGAAATATCATCACTACTTAATGTTGACAAAGAGGAGGTAGAAGACATCAACTCAGATTTCACATTCGAGATTAAGGAAGTAACCCGTTATGAAGAAGCAGAATTGAACCAAGAATTATTTGACAAAGTATTGGGTGAAGGTGTTGTAACCTCTGAAGAAGAGTTTAGAAACAAAATTATTGAATCAATCACAAGTCAAATCAAACCTGCAGCAGACAATCTATTTATCTCTGAAGCAAAAAAATTGATTCTTAGCAAACTTGCAAATGTTGAGTTCCCAGATGCCTTCTTAAAGAAATGGTTGGTGGTGGCTAACGAAAACAATACAGAAGAAAAGATTGAGGATGAATACTCACAAATTGTTGAAGATTTGAAGTTCCATTTGGCAAAAGAAAAGATTGTAAAAGAAAACGATATAAAGGTTGAGAACGACGAAATGCAACAGTTTGCTATTGATGCAGCTCGTGCACAATTTGCTCAATATGGAATGAACAACCTTACTAACGATATGCTTGCCAACTATGCACAAAGTATGTTGCAGGATGAAGATACATCACGAAACATGTATGATAAGCTTATCGAAAACAAAGTTGGCGAATGGTTGAAAGAAAAAATAAATCTTGACAAGAAGGAAGTAACTTCTGAAGAGCTAAAAAAGATTCTTCAAGAAAATGCTGGTGACCACGTTGAAGTAGAAGAAGTAGAAGATACTGAAGCAACAAGCACTGAAGTACAATAACTATTACAACCTTTTATATATAGGTTGCAAATTCTGTTTAGCTATTATATATAATGTGGCATCAATTTTGCAATAATATAATATTATAGTTGAACAGAATTTACTAACTTCGTATCGCTCATATAGCAGATACAACAAAAATGACAAAAATATGCAAAACGATTTTAGAAAATATGCGATAAAGCATCTCGGCATGAGTAGCAATCGCTTAGATGGATACGCTAACTCAATAAATGCACAAGGATATATATCCCCAACCATCATTGAAGAGCGTCAACTGAACGTTGCCCAAATGGATGTTTTTTCTCGTCTAATGATGGACAGAATCATATTCTTAGGAACTCAGATTGATGATTACACTGCAAACGTAATTCAAGCACAATTGCTATATTTAGATTCTGCAGATCATGGTAAAGATATTTCTATATATATAAACTCACCAGGTGGCTCAGTGTATGCTGGATATGGCATATACGACACTATGCAATTCATTTCGAGCGACGTGACCACTATTTGCACAGGAGTTGCAGCTTCTATGGCAGCAGTATTATTGGTATCTGGAGCTCCCAAAAAACGTTTTGCACTTACACACTCTCGTGTAATGATTCACCAACCACTTGGAGGAGTGCAGGGTCAAGCATCTGACATTGAAATTACCGCTCGTGAAATTGCTAAAGTAAAACATGAGCTCAACACAATAATATCCAATCACACTGGCAAACCTATTGAAGAGGTAGCCCGCGACTCAGATAGAGACTTCTGGATGAGCTCTGCAGATGCAAAAGCATATGGTATGATTGATGATATCTTAACAAAGAAATAAATGATTTTTTAGTCATGGATCTGATTAAATTCGGATCCGTGACTCAATTTAATAATCTCTAATGGGTAAAAAAGTAAATAATAGTAACAGTTGTAGTTTCTGTGGCAAAAATGAGAAGGATGTAAACCTACTGATCTCTGGAGCCTCTGGTTTTATATGTGACTCCTGCTCTAATCGAGCATACGAAATGGTTGTAGAAACACTAAAACCCAATAAAAACATCCCAGATATAAAATTAGAATCTTTACCCAAACCAAGGGAAATAAAAGACTTCTTAGATCTTTATATTATTGGTCAAGATGACGCAAAACGTTATCTCTCGGTTTCAGTGTATAATCATTATAAACGCATCTTACAGAAAGTGATGAGTGATGATGTGGAAATAGAAAAATCTAATATCATTATGGTGGGTGCTACAGGAACAGGCAAAACATTGCTTGCAAAAACTATAGCCAAACTATTAAAAGTACCTTTTACTATTGTTGATGCCACTGTATTAACTGAAGCTGGATACGTGGGTGAAGATATAGAAAGCATCCTTACGCGTTTGCTTCAAGTTGCAGACTATGACGTTGCAGCCGCAGAACGAGGCATTGTATTTATTGACGAAATAGATAAAATAGCACGCAAAAGCGATAATCCATCTATAACCCGCGACGTTAGTGGAGAAGGAGTTCAACAAGGATTACTTAAACTATTGGAAGGCTCTGTAGTAAACGTGCCACCACAAGGGGGAAGAAAACATCCTGAACAAAAAATGATTGCTGTAAATACAA
This sequence comes from uncultured Proteiniphilum sp., assembly GCA_964575445.1. Taxonomy (GTDB): domain Bacteria; phylum Bacteroidota; class Bacteroidia; order Bacteroidales; family Dysgonomonadaceae; genus Petrimonas. The sequence goes on from CAZNRT010000007.1 coordinate 11,695, forward strand.
AAAATATTCTTTTTGTATGTGGTGGAGCATTTGATGGAATAGAAAAAAGAATAGCCCAGCGTATGAATACTCGTGTAGTAGGATATTCAGCAAATTCAAAAAACACAAACATCGATCGCAACAATATGCTCAGATATATTACTCCAACCGATTTGAAATCATTTGGACTAATTCCTGAAATCATTGGTCGTTTGCCTATTCTAACTTACTTAGAGCCATTAGACAGAGAAGCTCTATTGAGAATATTGGTGGAACCAAAGAACTCCATTATCAAACAATATGAGAAATTGCTAATGATGGACAATCTGAAACTTTCTTTTGATCAAGAGGTATATGAATATATCGTTGACAAAGCAGTTGAATTTAAATTGGGTGCAAGAGGTTTAAGGGCAATTGTAGAAGCAATAATGATTGATGTGATGTTCCATTCACCATCAGAGGGCAAGAAAAAGATACACATTACGCTTGAATATGCTGCTCAACAGTTTGAAAAAGTGGAAATCAACACTATAAAAACAGCATAAGAACATTTGAAACAACTCTTCATTTTTTTATAATTCCATAATTATAGAAACGGTGTTTTATTGTCTAAAATTCAAAAAGCATATATTTAACATTAGTAATTTGCTAGTTTAAGCATTAACTTCTATTTTAGTCTTTATATTTTTGAATTAGATTAGTTTTGAATTATGAAATTCTTTCATACATTTGTAGATACCAAAGAATACAAATAACAATTTTATAATTTCGAAGCGTAAATACCCCAAATATGGAAATACAAAAAAATCTGAAGCAAGGTTTGAAGCAGTATTTCGGATTCAACACTTTTAAAGGAAATCAACAAGCCATTATTGAAAGCGTGCTATCCGACAGGGATACTTTTGTGTTAATGCCCACAGGTGGTGGAAAATCACTTTGCTACCAACTGCCAGCGATATTATCGGAGGGTACCGCAATTGTAATCTCTCCACTGATAGCATTAATGAAAAATCAAGTTGATGCAATGCGCAATTTTAGTGAAGAGGATGGAATAGCCCATTTCCTAAACTCGTCACTGAATAAAACAGAGATCGAGAAAGTCAAAAAAGATGTAGTCTCTGGAAAAACGAAGCTGCTTTATGTTGCTCCTGAATCTCTAACAAAAGCTGAGAATGTAGAGTTCTTGAGAAGTATAAAAATATCGTTTTATGCAGTTGACGAAGCTCACTGTATATCCGAGTGGGGGCACGATTTTAGACCCGAATATAGGAGAATAAGACCTATAGTGGCCGAGATTGGAGTTAGACCGATTATAGCACTTACAGCTACGGCTACTCCTAAAGTTCAGCACGATATACAAAAAACATTAGGTATGCTTGATGCAGATGTTTATAAATCATCTTTCAACAGACCTAATTTGTATTATGAAGTAAGAAATAAAAATGAAAATATAAACAAAGAAATCATCAAGTATATATTGTCACAAGGAGGTAAGTCTGGCATAGTTTATTGTCTAAGCCGCAAGAAGGTAGATGACTTTGCACAGATACTTCAAGCAAACAATATCCTTGCCCTGCCATATCACGCAGGAATGGATGCTGGAAGCAGAAGTGATAATCAAGATGCATTTCTAAATGAAAAAGTTGATGTTATTGTTGCAACTATTGCCTTTGGTATGGGCATCGATAAGCCAGATGTGAGATATGTAATACATTATGACATACCCAAAAGCCTGGAAGGTTATTATCAAGAAACAGGAAGATCAGGACGTGATGGGGGTGAAGGCAATTGTATAGTATTTTATAGTAATAAAGACTTGCAGAAATTGGAACGCTTTATGCAAGGTAAACCAGTTGCTGAACAAGAAATAGGCAAGCAGCTATTATTGGAAACCGCTGCATATGCCGAAACTACTATATGCCGTAGAAAAATGTTACTTCATTACTTTGGCGAAGATTACAACGAACCAAATTGTGGTAAATGCGATAATTGTTTAAATCCAAAAATTAAAGTGGAAGCTAAAGAATTACTTGTTACAGTTTTAGAGGCTGTTACTGTGCTTAAAGAAAAGCACAAAGCCGATTATTTAATCAATTTTCTTATCGGGAACGAAACATCCGAAATAGAAACTTTTGAACACAACAATCTTGAAGAATTCGGCTCTGGAGCTGACGAAGATGAAAGAACATGGGAAACCGTAATACGCCAAGCAATGCTTGACGATTATCTAAAAAAGGATATTGAGAATTATGGAATTCTAAAAATCACAAAGAAAGGAAAGAGCTTTATTAAGAAGCCTATTTCATTCAAAATCACCAAGGTGGATGATGAGGATGAAATAGAAATGAACGACTTCGAGTCTGTTGATGGCATGATGGGTGGTGCGGGTGGAACTGGTTCTACTGACCCCGTTTTATTTGCTATGATGAAAGACTTGAGAAAGAAAATAGCTAAGAAGCTTAATGTTCCGCCATATGTAGTGTTTCAACCAGCTTCATTAGAGGCAATGGCAACATCATATCCAATTACATTGGATGAGTTGCAAAACATTCCTGGAGTTGGTTCGGGAAAGGCTAAAAGGTATGGTAAAGAATTTATCGAGCTAATAAAAACACACGTAGAAGAGAACGAAATTATTCGTCCAGAAGATTTGCGCGTGAAGACCGTTGCCAACAAATCAAAACTTAAAGTAGCAATAGTTCAAGCTATTGACAGAAAAGTGGCACTTGATGATTTGGCCGAGTCAAAAGGTATCGATTTTAACGAGATGCTAACAGAGGTAGAGGCAATAGTTTACTCTGGAACTAAGATCAATATTAATTATTTCCTCGACGAAATAATGGACGGTGACGCAATAGAGCAAATCTATGAATATTTTAGAGAAGCTGACACTGACGATTTGAGCAAGGCTATGGAAGAACTTTCTGAATTTGAAGAGAACGAAGTGCGCCTTGTAAGAATCAAGTTTTTCTCAGAAATGGCTAATTAGTAGTTAGCAAAAACCTTATAGCATCAATAATCGTTTATAGGGTACTAAAAGGGAAAAATATTGAAGAGGAAAATAAAATGAAATTTTTAAAAGATATAAATAGTCCAGCAGATCTAAGAAAACTAAATATACAAGAGTTAATTGAGGTTTGTGCAGATTTGAGAGAGTTTATTATAGAACAACTTTCTCTTAATCCAGGGCATTTTGCATCAAGCTTAGGCACTGTAGAGCTTACGGTGGCTCTGCATTATCTATACAACACCCCATACGACAGATTAGTATGGGATGTGGGACATCAAGCCTACGGACATAAAATCATTACTGGAAGGCGAGAAAAATTTCACACAAACAGAAAGCTAAATGGTTTATCTGGATTTACCAATCCCGAAGAAAGTGATTACGATACATTTATTGCTGGACATGCTTCAACTTCTGTCTCGGCAGCGTTAGGAATGGCTGTGGCTGCATCATTAAATAATGAAGAGGATCGACACGTTGTAGCAATTATTGGTGATGGATCTATGACTGGTGGTCTTGCTTTTGAAGGATTGAACAATGTGGCCTCGCAACCCAACAATTTGCTGATAATACTCAATGACAATGATATGTCTATTGACAGTAATGTGGGCGGGTTACAAGACTATTTAGTAAAGATGACCACCTCATCTAAATATAATAAGGTTCGTAACAAAGTATATCAATCTTTTAAGAGAAAAAATCTCATATCAGAAGAGAAAAAGAACATAATGTTGAGATTCAACAACAGTATTAAATCGTTGATAACTCAGCAGCAAAATATGTTTGAAGGTTTTAATATAAGATACTTTGGACCTGTGGATGGTCATGACTTACCTGGATTAATTAGGATTCTGAATAATATTAAAAATATGAGAGGTCCTAAATTACTTCATATTAAAACGATTAAAGGAAAAGGATACAAACCCGCTGAAGAGGCTGCAACAATTTGGCATGCACCTGGTGTGTTTGATAAAGAGACTGGAGAGAGGATAGTAAGAAATAAAGAAAACCAGCCTCAACTATATCAGGATGTGTTTGGGCACACGCTCGTTGAATTAGCAAAGGATAACGAAAAAATTGTTGGAATAACCCCCGCAATGCCTTCAGGTTGTTCTATGATTTATATGATGAAAGAATATCCTAACCGAGCTTTTGATGTAGGTATTGCTGAAGCCCATGCTGTAACATTCTCAGCTGGATTAGCAAAAGAAGGTTTTATTCCATTTTGCAACATCTATTCATCGTTTATGCAGCGTGCCTATGATCAGGTTATACATGATGTTGCACTTCAGAAACTAAAAGTAATAATGTGTCTTGACAGAGCTGGCATAGTTGGAGAGGATGGACCCACTCACCACGGTGTTTTTGATATGGCATATTTAAGACCTATACCAAATTTAATTATTTCGGCACCACGCACAGAGCATGACTTGCGGAATCTTATGTTTACCGCTGTTTACGACAATGATGGTCCCTTTGTAATTAGATATCCTCGTGGTCAAGGGGAGCTCGTGGAATGGAGAAACAATGCACATAAAATTCCAATAGGCAAGGGAAAAAAACTTAAACATGGTAGTGATATTGCTCTAATATCTATTGGCACAATTGGCAATGACGCAAGTAGAGCAATAGAAAGGGCTGAAAAAGTGACAGGAATAAGTGTTGCACATTTCGATTTAATTTTTCTAAAGCCTTTAGATAAAGAACTATTATATGATGTTGCCAATAACTTTAAATATATCATCACGCTAGAAAGTGGAGTTATAAACGGAGGTATGGGAAGTGCTATATTAGAGTTTTTATCGGACAACAACTTTAGTGACAAAAGCATTTTCAGAATAGGGATAGAAGACGAATTTATTACACATGGGTCGATAAAAGAACTACACAAATTGATTAAAATTGACGAAGATAGTATCTATGAAAAGATTATAGAAGTCTCGAATATAAAAAGTAATACAACTAATAATACTAATCCAACCAACCATAGAGATTATTCATACAAGCAAAAGAAACTAACTTCCTAAAAGCATATTAAGCATATAAATGCTTAATGACATAGAATATCACATCAGATTATTGTAGAGAGTTCATAATTACATAGTTTAAATAAAACTTACTCAATGAAAATCCTAATTGCAGGAGCTGGAGAAGTGGGCACACATCTTGCGAAACTACTTGAACAAGAGAACCACGATATAACTTTGATAGATAGCGAACAAATACGCCTTGATGTAGTTCGAGACTATCCAGACTTACTAACATATGTAGGTAATTGCACCTCACTAAAAGACTTACAAAAAGCAGGAGCAGCAAACTCAGATTTATTTATTGGTGTGACTCCCGAAGAATCACGCAATATAATTGCTTGCTCTTTAGCAACTCACTTAGGAGTAAAGAAGACACTCGCAAGAATAGACAACTATGAATATCTACAAGAACATAACGAGGAATATTTTAGAGATATAGGTGTTGACTCAATGATATACCCCGAAATGATGGCTGCACATGAAATTGTATCAGCTATTAAAGCTCCTTGGACTCGAGTGTGGTGGGAATTATCAAATGGTTCAGTAATACTAACTGCCGCTAAAATTAGAGAAAACGCTCCAATTGCAAACAAATTTTTGCACGAGCTGGGTAGCGTTGCTAAGAAATTTCATATCGTGGTAATAAAAAGAGGGAATCAAACTTTGATACCGAGAGGTAATGATCAAATTCTCCCTAATGACATTCTCTTTTTTACTACTTTAAAGTCAAATATCCATGAAATGCCTATCATACTTGGCAAAACATCTTTTGAAACTAAGAGCATAATGTTTATGGGTGGAAGCCGAATAACTATGCGAACTATTCAACTCTTGCCTCCCAATATTAATATCAAGATTAT
>CAZNRT010000007.1:17670-42619 GCA_964575445.1 uncultured Proteiniphilum sp.
GAATAACTATGCGAACTATTCAACTCTTGCCTCCCAATATTAATATCAAGATTATTGAAAGAAACAGAGAGAGAGCTGAAAAATTGGTAGAAATTGCGCCATCAAATGTAACAGTGTTTTTGGGAGATGCGCGAGATACCGAGCTTCTTTTAAGTGAAGGCATTGGACAAATGGATGCATTTGTGGCATTGACAGGAAGTTCGGAAGCAAATATCCTTGGGTGTATAATGGCTAAGCAGCATGGCGTAAAAAAGACAATAGCGGAAGTTGAAAACATTGATTATATTGCAATGGCTGAGCGATTTGATATTGGCACTGTAATCAACAAAAAGCTACTTGCTGCAAGCAAAATTTATGAGCTCCTTTTAATGGCTGATGCTTCCAACATAAAGTGTCTGACTTTTTCTAATGCTAATGTAGGAGAAGTAATTGCAAAGCCAAACTCAAAAGTGACAAAAAAACTAATTAAAGATTTAAAACTATCCTCTGACATTACTTTTGGAGCATTGATTAGAGATGGAAAGCCAATGCTTATTGATGGTGATACTCAAATAATGCCTGGCGATCATGTGATGGTTTTTTTTATGAACAAATCTTTAAAAACAATCGAGAGCTATTTCAATTAATAAAAGTTCTGTTATCATTTTGGAAAACATACTATTTGTTGGATGAAAGATTTTAATTTCCAGTTTGTATTTAGCAGTATTGGTTTTATTATAATAATTGAAGCCATTTTTATGCTATTATCAGCATTAGTAGGTGAAATCTTCCATGAGGCATCAGCTAATAGTTTATATATTTCATCTGTAATCACCCTATCCGCTGGATTAATCCTACAAATATTAGGTAGAAAACGGAAAACAGAACAACGCATATCTCAACGAGAGGCATTTACGACTGTTACCTTTGCATGGATTTGTATGGCCTTCTTTGGCTCACTACCATATCTTATTGGTGAAGCAATTCCTTCATTTACTGATGCCTTGTTTGAGAGTGTGAGTGGGTTTACTACCACTGGCAGTTCAACCCTTGTAAACATTGAAGCATTCCCTAAATCGCTTCACTTTTGGAGAAGCCTCACTCAATGGATTGGAGGAATTGGCATCATAATATTTGTAATGTCAATCCTTCCTTTATTTGGAGGAAGTGCATTATATTTTTATAATGCAGAAGCAACAGGCGTATCAAAAGACCAATTAAAAATGAGAATCACTGATTCCACAAGAAATATTGCTATTACATATAGCGTACTAACTGTTGTTGGTTTTTTATTGTTATGGGCTGGTCCAATGGATGCATTTGATGCAGCTTGCCATTCTCTTACGAGTATATCAACAGGTGGCTTCTCAACAAAACAAGAAAGTATTGCATATTTTAGTTCGGCTTATACTGAGTATATTATAATTTTTCTAATGTTTATTGGAGGAGTTCGGTTTTTATTACTATTTCAACTCTTTCGGCATCTTTCGGGCAAAATATTCAAGGATGAAGAGTTTCGCTGGTATGTCGCTATTATTGTTATGGCAACTATACTAATCATCGTCTCTTTGTATTATTATGGTTATCGAACTGGTTCAGTCGAAAACACCATCAGAACCGCATTATTTCAAGTGGTATCTGCGGTATCATCTACTGGGTTTGCAACAACAAATATTTTAAAATGGGGAGAGTTTTATTGGTTTATTATTTTAGCTCTAATAATATTTTGTGGTAGTGAGGGCTCCACTTCAGGTGGTATGAAGATTTCGAGATTAATTATCTTAGTGAAAAACACAAATGTCGTACTCAGAAGGCAAGTTCATCCTCAAGCATTATATGTTGTCAAAATTAATAATCAGATTTTCTCTAATACAATAATTGAAAAGGTATTAGCTTTTGTGTTTTTATATCTTTCTGCAATTTGTATCAGTGCAGTGATTTTGAGTCTGAACGGACTAACATTTGATGAGTCAATTGGTACCGCCATTTCGAGCATGAGCAGCTATGGATTTGGACAGGGTGATTATGGACCATCAGTAAACTATTCATCTTTAAATAGCTTCACAAAGTATTATCTTAACATACTAATGATTGTGGGAAGACTTGAAGTATTCACTGTCTTATCATTGTTATTCCCGAATTTTTGGAAAAAATAATCGTAACTGAAAGCTCCCCCACTTAATATTAATACAAAACGCAGATACCTTATAATTTAGGCACTGCGTTTATAAAAATTGTATAGTAGAAGTATATGAACTACTTTTTGTGCTTTGAGAAATCTGCATTTCTCATATCTCCTGTTTCAAGATATGCTTTGTGGAAATCATAACAAGCATAAATATTTTGCGGAGTATGACCTTTTCTCGTCAAGGTCAAGTAATCATGAAGTAAAGGACGATAGTCAGGATGTGCACACTTTTCTATTATTTCTTCTGCACGCTCGTATGTACCCTTACCACGTAAGTCTGCAACTCCATATTCAGAAACAATAACCTTAACAGAGTGTTCGCTATGATCTTCATGAGTAACCTTTGGCACAATACAGCTTATTGCACCATTTTTTGCAACAGAAGGTGTGAGGAATACTGAAATATAGGCACTTCGAGTAAAATCACCTGAACCACCAATACCATTCATCATCATATTACCCATAACATGAGTAGAATTAATGTTGCCAAAAATATCAGCTTCAAGAGCAGTATTAATTCCAATTACTCCCAATCGACGTACCAAACCAGGATTATTTGATATCTCTGTTGGACGTAGCACAAGCTTATTCTTGAAGAAATCAAGATCTCTATAAAATCTTTCCATTGCTTCATTGCTCAACGTCAAAGAGCTACCACTTGCAAATGATATCTTGCCTTTCTGCATCATATCTAACACGGCATCCTGTATAACTTCGGTATAAACCTCAAAGCGTGGAATATTATCATTTTCAGCCATAGCTGCTAAAACTGCATTAGCAATATTACCAACTCCAGACTGAATTGGGAGGAAGTTTGCTGGTATCTTCCCTTTTTTCAATTCTGCAACAAAGAAGTTAGAAACATTCTCTCCAATTTTTGAAGTAATTTCATCTACTGGTGCAAAGCCACTACCCTCGTTATCTTGACTCGTTTTTACTACATATATTTTTGAAGGATCAACCTTCACATATTCTAAACCAATACGATTTTGTACTTCAAAAATATTAATGTGACGACGCTTAGGTGGATCTTGCAATTCATACAAATCGTGGATTCCACGCATTGCTGCGGGGACTTTGTCATTTAGCTCAACAATTACCTTTTTAGCTAAACGACAAATTGTTGGCATAATCCCAACTCCACTTGTAGGAACAATTTCACCCGACTCGGTTACTTCACATGCTTCTACTACCGCAATATCCACACCCCCAAGAAAACCATATCTAATTTCCTGAGCAACTTGCGACAAGTGCATATCAAAGTATGGAACCGCTTCATGTTCTACAGCATTTACTGCATTGCGCATATCCTTATTAGTTTGATATGGAGTTCTGAATTTTACGGCATTAGCTCTGGCTAAGTTTCCATCAATAGCATCGCCCGTAGATGCACCTGTAAACACACCAATTTTAAAAGGATTTCCTTTTGCGTGTTCATCTTTGGCACGATTTGCAATTTCTACAGGAACTACCTTTGGGCAGCCTGCATGTGTAAAGCCACTGAATCCAACATTATCATCATGTTTGATTAATGCAGCAGCTTCTTTTGCTGAAACATAATTAAGACTCATAAATTTCTAGTTTGTTTTTATTATTGTTCTTATTTCAATATTTGCGATTTAGAATCTCACTATAAAGAATCGCTTTTCTAATTTCTGCTTGTATGTCACCACCTGTAAGATCGTTTAATAGAGGATGAACAGTCTTGTCAGTATCAGGAAAATCAGATACCTCAAGCGACTCATTAGCAAAGCTAAAATCTTTTAAAGATGATTCTCTTTCAAAATTAGTAACTAAACTCATTGATGATTCGAAACTATCCATTGCACCAGCTGATTGCTTGAACCGCTTTTCATGGGTTGGTTGCTTCCGCTTTGTGGTGGAGGTTGCCACTGGCGTAGGAGGTGGGGTATGTTGTTGTTCAAACTTTTTAAAGATATCACGAAACACATCACGCACTTCAGATTCATCTTCATCTCCATTCAAGGACTCAGTGCTACTATCGAGCTTTCTTTTTTTCTTTTTAGAATCATTAAAAATCCCAAAAACAACAAAACCCAACATGAGTATTAAATAAACTACATCGCTTAGTTCCATATTTTGATTAATTTTGCAGTTCGACAAAAATAAACATTTTTTGCGAATAAGGAAAGGGTTATAACAAAAAACGAGAGTAACTTCACAGCCACTCTCGCTAATTTAACCAAAACCTTAACTATGAAAAAATTTTTATTTTTTCGTTCAGTACAAAAGTAAAACAACTATTCTTATTTTACAAGCAATCAGTAGAAGAAAATTGCCTTTAATCAATATTTAAAGATAAAATAACGAATATAGGGTTTGTAGATTGTACATTATTAAAAGTAGAAATATTCATAATAACATTAATAATAAAACATCACAGCACTAACTTGAAATGGAAATGATGAATAAAGAAACAGAGACTATTGTAGATAAAAAGTTATTTATTGAGACGTACGGTTGTCAAATGAACGTAGCTGACTCAGAAGTTGTAGGTGCCATTATGGAAATGGACGGATACGTTATTACTGATAGCGAGAAAGATGCTGATGCTATCTTTGTGAATACTTGCTCTATTAGAGAGAATGCAGAACAAAAAGTGATTCAGAGATTAGAGTATTTTAATTCTATAAAAAGAAGAAAGAAGAAAGGAGAATTGATAGTCGGCGTGCTGGGCTGTATGGCCGAGCGTGTCAAATCTGACTTGATTGATAATCATAATGTGGACATAGTCGTAGGTCCTGATGCCTATTTAGACTTGCCAAACTTGGTTGGAGCTGCTGAAAATGGCGAAAAAGTAATGAACGTTGAGTTATCCAAAACCGAAACATATAAAGACGTTATACCTCTAAAGATGAGTGGATCTAACATCTCTGGATTTGTCTCAATCACGCGAGGGTGTGATAAGTTTTGCCATTATTGTATTGTTCCATTTACGAGAGGACGAGAAAGAAGTCGAGAGCCCGAAAGTATCTTAAATGAGATTCGAGATTTACAGTCTAAAGGATATAGGGAAGCTACTCTTTTGGGACAAAATGTAAATTCCTATAAGTACATTGATGGAGATATAATTATTGATTTTCCTGATCTTCTGGAATTAGTCGTAAAGGAGGCACCAGATATGAGGATTAGATTTACGACATCTCATCCTTGGGATATGAATGACAAAACACTTGAAACAATTGCTATGCACAGAAACTTAAGCAAATTCATTCATCTACCTGTACAATCTGGTAGCTCAAGAATGCTCAAGCTTATGAATAGAAGATATGATCGTGAATGGTATCTCGAACGTATTTCAGCTATTAAACGAATTATTCCCGACTGTGGGCTATCAACTGATATTATGTGTGGCTTCCATAATGAAACTGAAGAAGACCACAAAGAAACACTTTCACTGATGAAAGAAGTGGGATTTGACTCAGCATTTATGTTTAAATATTCAGAACGCCCTGGCACGTATGCAGCCAAGAAAATGGAAGACAATGTGCCCGAAGATATAAAATCACGTCGATTGCAAGAAATTATTGACCTACAACTAAAACTTTCCGAAGAAAGCAATAGCCGAGATGTTGGCAAAGAGTTTGTAATTTTGGTAGAGGGATTTTCTAAAAGATCACGTGAACAATACTTTGGTAGGACAGATCAAAACAAAGTAGTTATCTTTGACAAAAAAAATCACAAGATTGGAGAATTTGTAAAAATTCGTGTTAATGGATACACGCCAGCAACATTGTTTGGCGAATCTATTCAAGAATAATTTAATGTATTATCAAATTAGAAACAAATACCAGTTTGATAGTACAAATTAATACAAATTCAAAAATCATGAACATTTTAAAACTAATAATGTTCTATTATTGTGCGTAAGCACGTTTTGAGCACATTAAATAAACCATTAACACTAAAAGATTATGAAATCGGAAGCAAAATTATTATTAGGTCTTGGAATCGGAATTGCACTTGGTGCAGCAGTAGGCTTTATCATGGGAAGCGATCACAAGGAAGAATGGCTTGACCAAGCCAACGTTTTTGCAGACAAGGTGAAAGCAAACATCAAGTCGGCAATTTATAAAGGCAAGAGCGAGGTTAATGACCTCAAAGAAGACATAGACGATATTGCAGAAATAGCTAAAAAGGAACTGGCTAATAACTAAGCTAATACAAAAAATAATCCCTAAATATTTTTTAAATGGATGAAAAAACAGTTACAAGTCTATTCGAGGAAATGAAGAGCGATGTAACTACATATGTGAGGAGCAACATAGAAATAGCTAAGCTCGAAACATTTGAAAAAGTAAGTAAAGGAGCAGCAACATCTGCTTTTTTCCTTATCTTGTTTGGATTGCTATATCTCGTGTTTACATTAGCTTTCTTTACTCTTGGATATTACTTGGCTGATGTATTAGGCAGTAATTGGAAAGGCTTTGGTATTGCAACTTTAGGTGTTGTAGTATTAGCTTTAATTTTATTCTTGGCAAAAAAGAACCTGAAAAACAATATCACAAATTCTATTATAGGTTTTTTGATGCGCAACGAAGAAGATGAGGAGATAAAATATAAAACCAAGAGCTAATGAGCACACACGGATTAACACCACTAAACGAACTGCATTTAGCAAAGAAAAAAGCACGTGAAGAACGTACTATATCCGAGAGACGATTGTCATATCAATTACAATACTTGGCTGACAATTGGGGCACACTCTTAACAAAAGGGCTCAGCTCGAGCGTAAAAACCAAGTTTGCAGAGACATTAGACAATCTAACTCAGGGTTCTCACACTCCGCTTCTTCAACAAGGCGTAAGTAAAAAAGGAGCTCCTTACTGGATGAACATTGTATTATCTAATTTGCCTCTGATAAGCAAAATACTATGGAGGGTGGCAAAACCTACAGTGTTTGCTTTTACAGCAAAGAGATTAACCAGCAAAATATTTGGTTTTGGTAAAAGGCGAAAATAATATCAAAAAATGTTTTTAAACTAAAGATCTGTGGACGGTGGTAACGCCGTCCACTTTTGCTATCTTACCACTTAGCATACTTACATCATCTACACTGTGTATAAGTACATTTATTACTCCCTCAAATATTCCCTCTTTTGTTGACACATTAACACTTTGAATATTTAGTACTGCACCTTCAGATAGTCTTGCTAATATATCAGATAGTATGCCCATTCTATCAATTCCAGTGAAAGCAATAGCTGCCAAGAAGGAGTATTGCCTATAATCTCCCCACTCCACCTCCACTATTCTACCCCCAAAACTGGATTTGAGTTTAATTCCATTATTGCAAGAACGCTTATGAACTTCAACTTCATTTTTATCTGTAACAAACCCGAACACATCATCTCCTGGTAGGGGATTACAACAATGTGCCACAATGAAATTTTTCTTAAAGTTGTTCTCTACTAACTTATATACTTTTTTAGTATCTATTTTTTCAGAAGCTATCTCTTTTTTGTCATTTCTTTCTGTTTCATCATGCTCCTTGTTAGATTTGTCCACCTCTACCATTGGTGGTGCTTTTTTTATAGCACCCATAGCCTGCTTCATATACCTAATGAAGAGATTCTCTGGTTTTGCCTGTTGTTGTACTTGTTTCAACAAAATATCTTTTGAAGGTGGCAGCTTTATTTCATCTTTGCCTAATGAATAATGCAAATCTTCACGTTTTTCTATCTTAAAAAAATTAAGCACTATGTTGTAAACCGAATTATCCAAGTCATGCTCTCCGATATAATCTTGAAGTATCTTTTCACCTTTTGCAATAATACTACGTCGTTGTCTTCTCAAAGAGGATTCAATTTTAGTTCTCGCCTTAGCGGTAGTTACAAAATTCAGCCACTCATTTTTAGGATGTTGTGTTTGCGAAGTCAAAATCTCAATCTGGTCACCACTTTTTAGTTTTTCAGTTATTGGCACCAACAAATGATTTACTTTAGCTCCTATACAGTGGTCACCCACTCGTGTATGAATAGTGTATGCAAAATCAAGTGCAGTAGCCCCTTGTGGCAAGGTTTTAAGTTCACCACGTGGCGTAAAAACAAAAATTTCGGAGGCAAACAAATTCATTTTCACAGTATCCAGAAAGTCAATTGCATTAGGATTAGGATTGGCTAACACTTCTTGCACGGTTTTGAGCCATTTTTCAAGCTCGTTGTCCTCCTCTACCCTATTATCTTTATATTTCCAGTGTGCCGCAAATCCTTTCTCAGCGATATCATCCATTCGACGACTTCTAATCTGAATCTCTATCCATCTTCCATCGGGTCCCATCACAGTAAGATGCAATGCTTGATAGCCATTAGACTTAGGATGGCTAACCCAATCTCTGATTCTGTCGGGACGTAGTTTATATATATCAGTTATAGCAGAATAAATATCCCAACATCGTTTTTTCTCATCCATCCCTGGATATACTTCAAATATTATTCTGACCGCAAAAAAGTCATATATTTCACTTAACTCAATACTCTTTGATTCCATCTTTTTCCATATTGAATAGATAGATTTTACTCGAGCGCGCATTTCATAATCAATACTCATTTTATCAAGTGAAGCTATCACAGGCTTGGCAAAGTTCTCATATATCTCTGAGCGTATTGGAGCTGTATCAGCGATCTGCTTTTTCAAATCTGCATAAGCTATTGGATGCTCGTGCTTAAAACAGAGTTCTTCTAATTCAGTTTTTATTGCAAATAATCCTAATCGATGAGCTAAAGGGGCATATATATAGAGAGTTTCACCACTAATTTTGAACTGTTTGGCTGGTGTCATTGACGATAAGGTACGCATATTGTGAAGTCGATCTGCTATTTTTATCAGAATAACTCTAATATCTTCAGACATTGTAAGCAGTAGCTTTCTAAAATTCTCAGCCTGCTCCGAGACATTTTCACCAAACATTCCATGCGAAATCTTCGTAAGTCCATCAACAATATGTGCTATCTTATCTCCAAATATTGCTTTCAAATCATCAACAGTATAATCAGTATCTTCTACCACATCATGAAGCAAGGCAGCCGATATTGATGTTGATCCTAATCCCATTTCCTTGCACACAATCCGAGCAACTGCAATGGGATGCATGATATAGGGCTCACCTGACTTTCTTCGCGTTCCTTTATGCGCTTCCCTTGCCATATTATATGCCTTAGTTATAATCTCCACCTTACGACGGTGATTAGAGTTTAAATAATCGTTGATGAGACCGTGAAACTCTCGATCAATCATTTCCTCCTCTGTGATAAGATTTATATCCTCGCTCATATTAGTTGTAATAAAGTAGTATGACTTATTAGTATAATAGACCTCTAAAACACAATGATTTGTAGAAATCATTTACAAATTTGAATAGCTAATAACGAAATTACAAATAAATCTAATAATTGGTTCATTTAGATTGAATTATTTTATATATATGCGTAAAACCAATATTAATATAAATATTACGAACAGTCGAATAAAGTTATTAAAATTATGATATTCAAATACTTTTGACAAAACAATCTATCAAATCATGATGTTTATTATATCTCTATGGGAATATGTAATTAATCATAGAAGGTAAAAAAAACAGAGAGCAGGTATTGAAAATAATAGTATTGATGACTATTTTATAATTTCCATTTGCCAAGCCACTACCAATTGAATTAATTGGCTGGATATTAAGATATAGATTAACGAAATTAAGGGTTACATAATTATGGGGAAGATAACTGTACGAACAAGCATTAATGCAGACATTCAAAAGGTTTGGAACTACTATACTGCACCCGAACATATTACTCAATGGAATTTTGCTTTAGACAGTTGGCATTGTCCAAAAGCAATAAATGATTTGATAGTTGGTGGGAGGTTTGTTTCAAGAATGGAAGCTAAAGATGGCAGTGCTGGTTTTGATTTTGAGGGCAGTTACAAGAATATACTTTTTGGAGAAAGAATTGAGTATATAATAGGTGACGATAGGGAAGTAATTATTGAATTTGAAGATAAAGGGAACAATAAGATTGACGTCTTTGTAACATTCGACTCTGAAGATGAAAACCCAATTGAAATGCAACAAGAGGGTTGGCAAAACATCCTTGATAACTTCAAAAAGCATGTAGAATACAGTAAATAGGTTTCATATTAAAAAAAGCAGTTATGAACAAAATAATAAATCAGAAAATCATTCCTACTCTTTGGTTTGACAATAATGCAGAAGAGGCTATAAATTTTTATGTGACTGTTTTTCCAAATTCGAAAGTAAATTTCATTAAAAGATGGCACAAAGATGTCCTACTCCCTGACAATCGCATCAAACCTGACTCTGTAGAAATCGCTTCATTTACTTTGAATTGGATGCAGTTTTATGCTTTTGAATCAGGAGCTACACACCAATTCAATCCATCAATTTCCTTTTTTGCAGTTTTCAAAACCGTGGAAGAAGTAGAAACCGCATGGAGCAAACTGAGTGAAGGTGGAAAAATATTAATGCCAATGGGTATTTACGATTGGAGCGACCGTTATGGCTGGATACAAGATCGTTATGGCGTGTCGTGGCAAATAATGAAAGAAGAGATTAAAAATGTAGGACAATACATTTCGCCCCAATTAATGTTTTCTGGGAAACAGCGAGGCAATGCAGAAGAGGCAATGGAGTTTTACATGTCAGTGTTTGATGACTCAGTATTTAATGGAGCAGGAAGATACAGTGCTGATGACACAGGACCTATGGGAATGATAAAGCATGGACAATGCAGACTAATGGGACAGACTTTAATGTTTATGGACAATGGACATGACAATGATATTCCGTTTAATGAAGCTATATCCTTTTTGGTGAACTGTTGTGATCAAAAGGAAATTGATTATTATTGGGACAAATTTACCAAAGAAGGTAGTGAGTCACAATGCGGATGGCTCAAGGACCAATTTGGCGTGTCGTGGCAAATTGTCCCTGAGTTTCTCACACTAAAAGCCGAAAGCAATGAGCAAAAACGATTTCAAAATATGATGGAGGCGATGTATCAAATGAAAAAACTGGATATGGCTCAATTAATGAATGCGTTTAACAAATAAAAAACAGTAAGTTATGAAAATCAATGTGTATTTAATCTTTAATGGCGAGGCAGAAGAAGCCTTTGTGTTTTACAAATCTGTCTTTGGCGGTGAGTTCAGCGCATTTCAAAGAATGAAAGAGGCACCTGAGGGAGAAAAGCTTTCTATGGACGAGCAAGACAGAATTATGCATGTATCTCTTCCACTAAAAGGTGGAGCAATATTAATGGGATCTGATAATTTACCTTCCTTGGGACATATTTTGGAAAAAGGCAACAACATTTGCATCTCTATCAGCCCTAAAAGCAAAGACGAAGCTAACCAACTGTTTGAAGACCTGTCAAAAGGAGGCAAAGTAGAATACCCAATGAAAGAAGAGTTTTGGGGAGATTATTTTGGAAGCTTCACAGATAAGTTTGGCATAAACTGGATGATCAACTTCTCTCTTCCTAAGTCTTTGTGAAAGATTCTCACTGCCACACAAACGCACCTTTATCAGTAAAGAAAAGTCATTATTACAATTTAACAGAAATGAATTGAACAATAAGAATATTTGAATGTTTCACTTTATCAATACAGGGGTGCCCTAAAAATTACGGGCTGAGATCAAACCCAATTACCTGATCCAGATAATGCTGGCGTAGGAAAAAGGATGAAGCTCGCTACCCAGCGTGCTTTTTTTGTTTGTATTCTCTTATTTATTAAATCCCCTTTTTTATTACAAACCATTGTGTGGAAGCATAATAAAAACAGTCCACACAATATTAAAACATTTAATTGTAAATGAAAAAGGTCTCTTTTTTAGCAGGATTATTGTTCCTGGGTTTATCACTTAATGCTCACAATGAGCAACCGATTGACACATTGAAGAATGTCAAATTAGATGAGATTATTGTTTCTGCAACCAGAGCTGGCAAAAATACTCCAGTTGCCTACAGCAATGTCACGCAGTCGCAAATCAAGAAAGAAAATGGTGCACGCAATGTACCCATTATTTTACAATCAATCCCTTCATTAGTTTCTTTTACAGAGGATGGACTTGGAATCGGCAACACATCATTACGCATTAGAGGTACAGATGCTACACGTATCAACGTAACCCTTAATGGTATGCCACTTAACAATCCCGAAAGCCAGGAAGTGTATTGGGTAAACTTGCCCGACATCTCTTCTTCACTTCAAAGCATTCAGGTACAACGTGGTATTGGTACATCTACAAACGGATCAGCTGCATTTGGTGCAAGCATCTCAATGAAGACAATGGGCTCAAGATCAAAACCATTTGCTGAAGCATCTACCGCCATTGGCAGCTACAATACATTTTCATCATCAATAGCAGTGGGGACGGGGATATTAGACAACGGACTATCATTTGACGCAAGATACTCAAAGAACTTGGGAGATGGATATATCAGAAATGGTAAAATAAATCATGACAATCTACATCTTTCTCTGTCACACAATACTGACAAGCAAATATTGAAACTGAGCTACATCAGAGGCGAGCAACAAACAGGTATAACGTGGGAAGGAATATCTCCAGAGGATATAGAGAAATATGGTCGCAAATATAATCCTGCTGGAAAATATAAGGATGATGCTGGCAACACTCATTATTATGATAATGAAACGGACAACTACCTGTCTAACATCCTCCAGTTAATGCTTACAAGAGAGCTTTCGGAAAACTGGTTCTTAAATAGTAGTCTAAGCTATAACAATGGATACGGATATTACGAGAATTATAGATACAACAATAAGTATTCAAAATTTGGGTTACAACCTCAAACTGTTGATGATGTAAAATATTCTAAAACTGATTTTATTCGTCGCAAAATGATGAGCAACGATTTTTATGTTGCAAATCTATCATTCAATTATAAAAAAGAAGCTACCAATCTAACCTTTGGTGGTATGTATAGCTTGTTTGATGGTGAGCATTTTGGACGTTTACCTTGGATAAAGCACAACAATGATATCCCCGAAAACTTTGAGTGGTATCGAAATAATGGTACTAAGGGAGAGTTTAGCTTCTTTACAAAAATTCAATATCAGCTTGACGACAAGCTATCATTATTTGGAGATATTCAGTACAGACATATCTTTTACAAAATGACAGGTACTGATGACGATATGAAAGAACTAACAGGCACATATAAGTATGATTTTTATAATCCTAAAGCTGGAGTGTTCTACAGAATCGATAACAATAACAACCTATATGCCTCAATGGCTTTTGCCCAGCGAGAGCCATTGCGAAGCGACTTGAAAGATGGTGCCAAAGGCAATGACCCAGACCCAATCAAACCGGAAAGCATGATTGACTATGAAGTGGGATATAAATATACTAAAGATAATGGCTTTACATTGGGTGCAAATCTATACTTCATGGATTACAATAATCAGATGGTGCAAACAGGAAAGCTAAACGAAACTGGATATAAACTTATGGAGAATGTAAAAGATAGTTATCGTGCTGGTATAGAGATTGAGGCTTCGGTGCCTATTGTTGAAAACAAACTACGCTTTGATGCCAATGCTACATTGAGCCAAAACAAAATTAAAAACTATACTGCATATTTTGATATCTACGACAACTTAAAAGACTACGCTTGGAAAGGTCAAAAGCCTGAAGATTTGGGTAGCACGCAAATTTCATTCTCGCCCGACATTGTGAGTATGGCAAGTGTTGCCTACACTCCTACTCGCTCGCTAAGTTTCAATCTGATGGGCAAGTACGTAGGCAAGCAGTATTTAGATAATACCATGAATGACATGAAGTCAATTCCATCATATTTCACAAGTAATTTGATGGCAGGATATACATTCAACAAAACCGAAATAGGTACAATCTCCGTTCAATTATTTGCAAATAATATATTCAATAGCGAATATATTGCTAACGGATGGGCATCTACAGAGATATTTGATAAAGATGGCACTATCAATTGGATTGGATATTATCCACAAGCTACGAGAAACTATATGGTGAAGTTAACAGTGGCATTTTAGGTAGAACACCGAATTATATATACAGAAAAGGTGTGCAAATATCATGATGATAGATGCACACCTTTTTTATTGATAAGTTGAATAGTATATTAACCCTGAAAGTCCATCTTACGATGCATACCATCACAATATGGCTTCTTTGTAGAGTGTCCACATCTACATAAGAATGTGATTTTCTCCTTAATATCGATTGAGCCATCGGGCAATTCGACCTCCAATGTACCCTCTACTTTTAATGGTCCATTTGGAACAACTTTTACTTTCAATAATGAATTCATAATACCAATATTTAGATGTTAATAACTTTATTTTTGGGCACAGTTGCCACAAATTCTTTTAGATAATAGGGTTCAAAGTAGGCAGAGTCAACAAAATCTTTTGCTTGAAAAGAAGTCTCGGCTAAACTAATCATTGCCTTTGCATCTGGTTTAACTTCCTTAATGAACGTTGCATTAGGATGAGTGATAACATCTTTGCATTTGTCCGCACCATTACCAAAAAATAATATTTGATGCTCACTAAGCAAATCGAGATAGCTGTTTTCATCAACGATATCTGCCGAAGTGGCGCGTATGATATTTAATCCACTGTCATAGAAAGTCGAGTAAACCTCCATTCTTCGAGCATCTATCATAGGGCAAAAAATAACACTCGGATAAGCGTTGCCCCTCACCTGTTCTGTCATCACCTTGTGAGTAGGAATAGCAATCAGAGGAACACCAAGCCCATAGCTTAGTCCCTTTGCCTCTGACACCCCTATTCGCAGACCCGTATAAGAACCTGGACCACTGCTAACGGATATGGCATCAATTTTGATATTGTTTGAGCGAACAAACTCCATTACCTCTTCCACAAATAATCCTAACAATGAAGAATGTGCTTGAGGCTGATCACTTATTTTAGATTGTAGTATCTCACCATTGGCTGACAAAGCCACAGAGCATACTTCAGTTGCTGTTTCTATATGTAATATTACTGACATGGCACAAATATAATATTTTTTGTTTTGTCAAAGGGCAATACTTATTGGTTTTATGAAATTAACCAGTTTGAAAATACGTCTGAAAATAATAAAAACAAAAAAAAGACTGTACAACAAGTGCACAGCCTTTAATTTGTTTCAAGTTGATAAAAAAATATTAGTATCTTCTATCACGGTTTCCGTAACCACCTCTGTCATTGTTTTGACGACGACCACCTTCTTCGCGTGGACGAGCCTCAGATACAGAAAGTGTACGACCATCATATTCAGCTCCGTTTAGCTCTTCGATAGCACGAGCGCCATCAGCATCAGCCATTTCTACAAAGCCGTATCCCTTTGATCTACGTGTTTCTCTATCGGTAATAACTTTGGCAGATGATACTTCGCCGTACTCATCAAATAGCTCTTTTAAATCGGCATCGTTAATTTGATAACTTAAGCCTGCAACAAAAATGTTCATGTAAAAATAAATAAAATAAATAGAATAAATTAATTTGTGCAGAAGGAAATATTATAAGAGATAAGGTTAATAAATTTTTCGCTTCTAAAAACTTTAAAGAAGAAAACAACTAAATAACAATTACCGTTGCATATAATAATACTTATGCGGTGACAAAGATAGAAAGTTTTTTCAAACAATCGCATATTATTCCTTTTTTTTATTGATATTATCAAGAATAATTTATCTCAGCACATAATAACAGAATAAATCAGATATTTTGCAGACATATATAAATAGTCTATTGGCAAAAACAAATATCAGTAAACGCCAAATCAAAGCCTCAAAACAGTATTGCCAAATGAGATTAATACTTACTCAGGTTTTGAAACTGTTGGATAAGGCAGGGTAAATGTGATCAATATAAATTCCATATGAATATTATAATTCATAAATTTGCACAGATATAATTATTGACAAACAAAAATGATAGCATTGATTCTACTTTGAATAGCTATATCCATAATATAATGAATAAAATAAACAATCATCAATTTGGATTGTTTTCAATATAGAATAAAAACATGAAACTATGAACCATAACTCATTCTTAGCCCTAATCGAGCAAAGTGTACGTCTCAATTGGGAACTACCAGCAATGACCGATTATCAAGGCGAAACACTGTATTATAAAGATTTTGCTAAAGAAATTGACAAATTGCACGAGTATCTAAAACATGCTGGCGTTGAACGTGGAGACAAAGTATCCATTTGTGGAAGGAACTCAGCAAATTGGGCTATAACATTTTTCTCAGTGCTTTCTTATGGAGCTGTAGCAGTTAGCATTCTCAACGAGTTTGATACTGAAAGCATTCAATACATCGTAAACCACTCCGATTCTAAAGCACTTTTTACAGATGAAGCCATATGGAAAGATATTGAAGAAGGCAAGATACCAAATGTTGAGACAGTATTTTCACTTGATCAATTTTCATTACTAAAGGTCTCATCAAAGGAGCTAAAGATTTTTGTATCTGATTCATTCTCATACTTTAATAAGAAATACGAGAAAGGATTTTTTGTAAATGATATAGCGTTCAGAAGTGATAGACCTGAAGAATTAGCAGTAATCAATTATACTTCGGGAACAACAAGTAGCCCCAAAGGTGTTATGATTCCTTATAGGAGCTTATGGTCTAATACAAAATTTGCAAACGACAATTTAGACTTTATCACTCCTGGAGATAATATTGTATGTATGTTGCCAATGGCTCACACATATGGCTTGGCTTTTGAGGTATTAAACTCTATTTCAATGGGATGCCACATACACTTTTTGGGCAAAACCCCTTCGCCAAAGATTCTTTTAGATGCTTTCGCCAGAATCAATCCAAAGTTAGTACTTGCTGTACCATTAATTATTGAAAAGATAGTCACACGCAATGTATTCCCAAAACTAAAACAGGGAACAGCCAAAACACTCATCAAAATCCCTGTGCTCAATTCAATTGTTTACAATAAAATTAGAAAATCGTTAGTGAAAGTTTTCGGAAATAATTTAGTTGAAGTAGTCATAGGTGGAGCAGCTTTAAATAAAGATGTAGAGAAGTTTTTACGCAAAATCAAGTTCCCATACACTGTAGGATACGGAATGACAGAATGTGGTCCATTGATTTCTTATGCTTATTGGAGTGATTTTAAAGAACGTTCGTGTGGCAAAGTTGTAGATAGGATGAGAGTCAGAATTGACTCCGAAGACCCTGAAAATATAGTTGGCGAAATCCTCGCTAAGGGTACCAATGTAATGCTCGGTTATTATAAGAACGAAGAGGCAACAAAATCTACCTTCACTGAGGATGGTTGGCTCAAGACAGGCGACTTAGGCATCTTAGACAAAGACAACCATGTATTTATTAAAGGAAGGAACAAAAACATGATTCTCGGACCTTCTGGACAAAATATTTATCCAGAGGAAATTGAAGACAAGCTCAACAATTCGCCATACATCTTAGAGTCATTAGTAATTGAAGACAACAATAAAATAGTTGCATTAATAGTTCCTGAAGTTGACGAGCTTAAAAAACAAGGCATCATTAATAAGGATAGTTATCAGGCATTTTTTGAAAATGAGATCAAAGAGATCAATGCCAACTTAGCAGCATATAGCAAAATAGCCTCGTTCAGGATTCAAGACTCAGAGTTTGAAAAGACACCCAAACGA
The DNA here is from genome assembly GCA_964575445.1 of uncultured Proteiniphilum sp. Taxonomy (GTDB): domain Bacteria; phylum Bacteroidota; class Bacteroidia; order Bacteroidales; family Dysgonomonadaceae; genus Petrimonas. The sequence goes on from CAZNRT010000007.1 coordinate 35,558, forward strand.
AGCATTAGACGATTTAAATATCAAAAATAAAAATCAAATGGAGAATCTATTCCCATTTTCTATAAATTCATTATATTTCTGTTGATTAAAAACATAGTAGAAAGCTCCTCTCTTGGACGAAGATTTATCTTTCATCTCCAATTTATCAAGGATATCCATTGAGGAGACTTTCTTTCTAAAATTACGTTTATCAACTGGCATTTGATAAATAGCCTCCCAGAGCTCTTGTAAAGCGGGTAGAGTAAACTTATCGCCAAAAAATTCAAAAATAATTGGTTGTGATGACGCCTTATACCTCAACAACTGCAATGCGTCATTGACCATCTGATTGTGATCAAATACTAATTTAGGCAGTTCCCTCACATTTACCCACTGAGCATCATACTCCTTAGCCAAACTTGTATCAAATTCTTCAAGCTTAACCAAAGCATAATAAGTAACAGAAACAACTCTATCTCCAGAGTCTCTCTCCACCTCTCCATACGCATTTACTTGCTCCATATATATACCCTCTTGACGAGTATATCTATATAACACCTTTTTGGCTGCATGGTCAAGTGCTTCACCATCATCCATAAACCCACCCATTAGTGACCACTCACCTTTGTTTGGCTCCACAGGGCGACGCGTCAATAATATATGTAGTTCTTTATCTTTAAAACCAAAAATAATGCAGTCAACTGCGATTAAAAACTTTGCACTATGCGAATAAAAATTGGTTAACATATCAAATTCATGTATTTAGTAAAGTATAAAAAAATTGGGGAAAGAGGTCTTAAATCTCTCTTCCCCAATTCTCATAAATATTAATTATTCAATATAAGCAGTTATAGCTTACGAGCTCCGTCACTAATTACAACATCATACACTTTAGGTTCAATACTGTATTTAGCTTTGTATTGTGATTTAGCATCAGCGATAAATGAATCATACAAATCGGTTTTCACCAAATTTATAGTACAACCACCAAATCCACCACCCATCACGCGCGATCCAGTAACACCGTGTTCTTTTGCTACATCATTAAGGAAGTCTAATTCTTCACAACTAACTTCGTACTTTTTGCTCATACCATAATGAGTCTCATACATTCTTTGACCCACTGTTTCATAATCATCTTTTTCAAGTGCTTCCGAAACATCACGTACACGCTGAGTCTCTTCAATAACATATTCAGCACGTAGAAAATCTTCTGCAGAGATTATATCTTTAACCTCGTTCAACATTTCTAACGATGCATCACGCAAAAACTCTACACTTGAATGGTTTTTAGCGATTGCTGCAGCAGCAGTCTCACAAGATTCACGACGCTTATTGTAGGCAGACGAAGCAAGTTCATGCTTCACAAGTGTATCCAACAACACTAATTTATAACCATGTGGTTCGGGGTCAAATGGAAAATATTCATACTCCATGCTTTTTGTATCAAGACGTATCAGATGTCCTGCCTTACCAAAAAGAGAAGCAAATTGATCCATAATGCCACATTTAACACCCACATAATTATGTTCAGTGGATTGTCCTATTCGAGCCAGTTCAAATTTATCAATTCCAAGGCTTAACATGTCATTCAATGCATAGCCGAATGTGCTCTCAAGGGCAGCAGATGAAGACATACCAGCACCCAGAGGAACATCACCTGCAAAAGCAGTATCAAATCCTACAATTTTACCACCACGTTTGATTATCTCTCTACAAACTCCAAAAATGTATTTTGCCCATCCTTCTGATGGAATATCCTCTTCGTTTAGTCCAAACTCAGACCACTCATCAAGGTCTGCAGCATATGCTTTGATCTTATCAGTACCATTCAAACGAATAGCAGCGATCATACCTTTATCTACTGCACCAGGAAAAACAAAACTTCCATTATAATCGGTATGCTCACCGATTAGGTTTATTCGTCCAGGAGAAGTATAAACTTCGGGTGCATCACCACCTATTTTGTTTTGAAATATCTTTAAGATTTGTTCTTTAGTCATTATATTTATCTTTTAGAATAATAATTTCATCTGATTATAAAAACAGATATAATTAATTACCTGAAACAGGAATATCAGTATTTACGTTCTTAGATCCTACAAGTGCATAATAAATTAGATAAGCAAGTCCTGCTGCAACTACCCAGTAGCTTGTCAGGTAGCCAACACCATTAGTCCAATCTACGATTGCATTTTGCAATAGAGGCAAGATACCACCACCGCACACCATCACCATGAATATTCCAGATGCTTTTTCAGTATATTTTCCAAGTCCTTCAACAGCAAGATTGAAAATACCACCCCACATTACTGAAGTACACAATCCACCAAGAACCAGAAGAGCCGCACTAACAGGAACATTAGCTAAACCAAACAATCCGTCTGCACCACCACTTTTAAATACAGGCATGTTCACCATTGATTCAACGGGAGCAAACATAGCTGAAAGAGTCAAAACCAAACCAAGCATAGACGCAACTACCAACATAGATTTAGCAGATACTTTGCTACCAACAGCTGCACCGATAAGACGTCCAACCAACATTAGCAACCAATAGGTAGCAGTAACCGAACCAGCGATAGCCTCTGCTGCCCCAGTACCACCTAATTTTAGAACATCAAGTTCTGGGTTTTGCAACCACTTGTTAAGCAAGTTAGGAATACCTACCTCAACACCTACATATACAAAAATTCCAACAGCTCCTAAAACGAAGTGACGGAACGATAGTGGTGAATGTTTTGCCTTCTCGATATTTACTTTTTCTTGTACTGATTTTCTTTCAGGAATAGCAGAAACAAGTATTACAACAAATGCAAAAGCAAAAATAGCTAAAGCAGAATACAGTAATGGAAATACGTCGCTAATTTGAGCTGATGCAATTGATGGAATCAAGATACCAGTAAGTACAATAACTGCGGTACCACTTAGTGAGTTGAATGAACCCCCAATTTGGATTAGCTGATTACCTTTATTGCCACCACCACCTAATGAGTTAAGCATTGGGTTTACAACTGTATTAAGCATAGTCATTGAGAAACCTGCAACAAATGCACCTAACAGATAAATACCAAAGCTACCTGCTACACCTGAAAGTGTTTGAATACCAACACCCACAAAACCAACTCCGATTGCAACAAGAGCTGTTTTCTTATAACCTAATTTTTGTAGCATAGTACCAGCGGGATATCCCATCACAGCATATGCGATAAAGTTAGCAAAAACGCCTAACGTCCCCATCCAGTTGGGCACACCAAATTGATACTTTAATACATCCCCCATCGGAGAGGCTAAATTAGTTACAAAGGAAATCATTCCAAAAAGGAAAATCATCACAATTATTGGAATGATTCTACCAGAACCTTGATTAGTTTTTTTACTCATACTCTTTTTATTAATTGTTTGTTTTAATTTTTATAGTAGTTACACACTAAATTTATAAGTTGTTCTTGAATTAAAGTTATCACCAGGCTTCAATACAATTGAAGGATATTCAGGCTTATTTATACTGTCTGGATAATGTTGAGTTTCAAAACAAACTGCTGATCTCTCAGGATATCTATTTCCATTTTTTGCTTCAAAATTACCTGTCATCCAATTACCTGTATAAACTTGCACACCTGGCTCGGTGGTAAACACTTCCATCTTAATGCCAGTTTTTGGTGATTCACAAACTCCAACATATGAATATTCGTCAACTTCTTTTTTGTTTAATATATATGTGTGGTCATATCCTTTGCCAAATATCAGTTGCTCAAAATCTTCATTGATTCTATCGCCGATGGCACAAGGAGTTGTGAAATCCATAGGAGTACCTTTTACAGACTCTGCATCACCATAAGGTATCGCAGTATTATCAGTTGGCAAATATTTATCAGCATTAAGAGTCAGAATGTGATCTCCAATATATGGATCACCCTCTCCTGACAGATTAAAATATGAGTGGTTGGTTAGATTTAGAATAGTTGTTTTATCAGTTGTAGCTTCATATACAATCTCTAAAGCATTATCCTCTGTTAGTGTATATGTGATATACACATTTAAATTGCCAGGATAACCCTCTTCTCCATCTTTTGATAAATAATTAAGGCGAATACTATTATCAGTAATCTCCTCTACTTTCCACACCACAGCATTAAAACCCTTCAATCCACCATGGAGCGAATTGGGACCGTTATTTACTGCTATTTGATAATTCACTCCATCGAGAGCAAACTCACCTTTCGCTATTCTATTTGCAGTTCTTCCACACACTGCACCAAAATATGGCTCTTGCGAATTGATATAATCATCAATATTGGGATGCCCTAAAACCACATCCACAAGATTTCCGTCCTTATCGGGGACTATGAGAGATACTATTTTAGCACCATAGTTGGTTACTGTAATCTCACTGCCTGTTCTATTTGATAGAACGTATAATCCGGTTTGCATACCGTCAACTATTTTCTCAAAATTTTCAGAATGCAAACCAGATTTAATATACATTTTGTTCATGTTTTCTATAGGTTTTAAATAAAAAGGAGACCATGAAGATCGGGATATTTTTTATTGGTGTAAAAATAACACATTCTTTAGTATCAATATTAATTATCAATTATGTTTTACAACATATATTAGCAGCATATTAATATTATTTGCACCAAAAAAAAGCGTCCAGACCTCATAATCACCTGATTACATTATAATATTCTTATATACATATTTAATTTTTTCTACAAGATCTATATATTTATTTGTCATTTCTTATTGTCAATAATATTTTATCAATCTTTCGCCCATCAATATCGACAATCTCAAAAGTCATGTTTCTAAAATCAAATTTATCACCAATCTGTGGAGTTTTATTAATGTGAGACAAAACAAAGCCAGCAACAGTAGAATAATATATTTCTTCGAAATCAATGATAAAGTCATCTACAAATTGTGTAAGCACTTCTATCGGAGCCTCACCACTAATCAATGCAGAGTTATCACTACGGATAAACACATCTGGCTCATCCCTCTCATGCTCATCAGGAATTGAACCTACAAAGTTTTCTATAATATCATGTAGCGTAACTATGCCATCGAGGCTACCATACTCATCTACCACAATAGCCATAAATTTATGCTCTTGCTTAAATCTATCAACTATTTTTTGAGCTCTCAAAGAGGATGGCACAATTAGAGGCTCTCTCAATAGAGATTTTATATCTATCTCATCATTTTTATACAACTCAAGCAACAACTCTTTCATGACTATTATACCCACAAAGTCATCGATAGATTTATTGCAAGCTAATATTTTGCTATGCTTAGTTTTAAGTAAATATTCTATGACATCATCTTTATCTTTAGAAATATCGACCCATTCCACATCAGTTCTGTGTGTCATTATGTGTCGAGTACGCTTGTCCGAAAAATAAAAAACATGTTCGTGAATTATATTTTCTTCTTTCTCAATCACGCCCTCTATTGAAGCCATCTTAAGCATTGCCCGAAGCTCCATTTCTGAGATTAAGCTCTCTTCAGACTTCAAGCCTATCAACTTATTGAACACATTTGTTGAAAATGCCAAAAACCTTACAAATGGATAAAATATTATACTTACAATTTGAATTGGACGAGAAACGGCTATTGCTACCCTGCCCGAATTATTAAGAGCTATTGTTTTGGGAACCAACTCCCCTATAACTATAGACAAATAGGTAATGATAAATACAACGATAATTATGGATATTGTATCAGCATAATGTGAAATAGATGCAAATTGAGAAAAGAAAGGAACAAGATGAGCAGAAAGAGTCGATCCTCCATATGCTCCATTAATAATACCAATCAAAGTAATCCCAACTTGCACAGAAGATAGAAAACTATCAGGATCAGACTTCAACTTGATTGCTATTTGAGCTCCTTTGCTTCCTTCTTTTCGAGCATTATCTAAATATGTGGATTTTGCAGACACAACGGCTATCTCCGACATTGCGAAGAAGCCATTGAGCAATATCAACATTAATATTATTACAACATCTATTATCATCGACAAATATTACCAAAGTGGGGTTGGGTATTCGCCGTTGTCAACAAGTTTTTGCAACCTCTCAACAACTTCGGGGCGATCCTCAGCATATGTAACGCCAAACCATTTAGAAGGAGTATCTAACACTTTTACAGATACCGTTCCATTTATCGTTAGATGATTTACTAAAAGAGGGATAAAAAACTCAGCCTTAATATTATCTGCATTATCCTTTAGGAAGTCAACAAAATACTCATTAGAATATTGGAAATAATCTGGTGTAAAACCCCACATATTCATTGACACTGGAGTGTTGTCCTCAATTGAAACCCAGTCATCGTTTTCATCTTTGTATTTTACTACTCCATCAATACGCATCACTTGAGTTCTTTCTACAACACCAGTAAGATTATCATCAGCATCTGTTTCGCAAATGCCCCGAGCTACAGTACCACTTTCGGACAAGGTATTGCCCACTCTGTAACCCACCATACAATATTGATTTTTAGAATTTGCTTCCAATGAAGCGAGATAGTCAGCTATAATCTTAAATCCTTCTCTACCATAATAATCATCTGCATTAATGACAACAAAAGGCTCATTAATCACTTCTTGCCCCATCATCACTGCATGATTTGTTCCCCATGGTTTCACTCTATCAGGATTTGGTGTTATTCCTTGAGGCAGTTTGTCAATTTCTTGAAAAACTAATTCCACAGGTATCTGTTTCTCATATTTACTAACAATTATTTCTCTAAAGCTTTCTTCAAATGATTCACGTATTACGAATACAATTTTTCCGAATCCAGCTTTAATAGCATCATAAATGGAGTAATCCATAATCGTTTCTCCACTTGGACCTACTCCATCTATCTGTTTCAATCCTCCATAGCGGCTGCCCATACCAGCGGCTAATACAAAAAGTGTTGGTTTCATTATTCTTGATTTATTATCTAAATTTTTAATGCAAAAATAGACATTAATAAATGGAATATCGAATTAAAGTAATGCATTTCTATATAAATGTGGATATATTTTTAAATCTAACAGTTATATCCGCATAGTTTGATAATAATTTAGCT
>CAZNRT010000008.1:0-40123 GCA_964575445.1 uncultured Proteiniphilum sp.
AGCTCTTTTATAGGGTTAGAAGGATACCTGTGCGATTCGCTGAGTAGTTACCATCGTTTGTATTTTCAATGCCACAACATTATTTATAACAAAAAGCATACCAGAAAGAGTCAAAAACATCTTTCGGACAACAAATATCATATAATTAAGGGTCATCTAAACGTATTTTATCTACAACACAACTATGCAATCAGTCATATATGTTTATTTTCTACGCATTACAACAATGATTTAAGTCATAAAACATTGTTTTCGACTCATTACATTTTGTTGTTGAGTCATAAAATAATTATTGCGCTAATTGTATTAGACCTTTTTAACCAATAAACTTGTATCAGCCATAAAGGACTAACACAAAGATAACAATCAATCCGTATCAGCCAAATTGTGTTAACACAAATGGTTCAATCAATTTTGATTGTGCCATTTGTACTATTACATATTGCACAATACAGTTGTATTGTGCAATATGTAATAGTACAGACGGGGTAATAAATATTTTATGACTCAAAACCATTCGATTATCACTACAAAATAGTTATTTATGACTAATTGCAATGATGTGATTGGTACGAAATAATGATTTATGACTAAAAACATTATGGTAATCGATAGAAAATGGTTGGGGATGACTGAAAACAAAAGTGTAATGTGAATAAAAAACAGTTTTATGAGTCTAAAACATTTAAGAAATGGTATCCTACAATGATTTTGGACTAATTGTAATGTAGCAAAAAGGCTCGCACAATTATGTACGAGCCTTTGCTATTTGATATTATGTAGTCTATGAGTTGACTATACTCGCTATCGCATGATGGTTTGAGACCTATTTGGTCCCACTGATACTATTGCAATAGGAACGCCGAGCCTATCCTCTAAGTATGATAGATAATTTTTGAACTCTTGAGGAAATTCATCTTCCGATTGCATTTGCGTCATGTTGGTCTTCCACCCTGGCACCTCTTCAAGCACTGGCTCAATGTTGTCAAACACTTCAAATGGGAATTGGGTTACCACCTCGCCATCAATCTTGTAGGCTACGGCTGCCTTGATGATATCAAAATTGTCTAACACATCGCTTTTCATCATCACAAGCTTGGTCACTCCATTAATCATGATGGTGTGGCGTAGGGCTACCAAGTCTATCCAACCGCAGCGGCGTGGACGCCCTGTGACGGAGCCAAACTCTCTGCCAATCTTTTGCATTTCGGAAGCATTGTCGTCAAATAGTTCTGTGGGGAACGGACCGCTGCCCACTCGTGTGCAATATGCTTTGAATATTCCAAACACTTCTCCTATTTTGCTTGGGGCTACGCCCAATCCCGTGCAAGCTCCTGCACAAATGGTGTTGGAGGATGTTACGAACGGGTATGTGCCAAAGTCAATATCCAAAAGTGAGCCTTGTGCACCCTCTGCCAAGATGCTTTTGTCATCAGTGATAGCTTTGTTGATATAGTTTTCGGAATCGATAAACTGAAACTCTTTTAGCTTTTCCACCCCATCAAACCATTCCTTCTCGGCAGCTTTCAAGTCATATTCATAATCATATTGAGATAGCATATCAATGTGTCTTGCAGTTGCTTTTTGATACTTTTCTTCAAAGTTGTGGAGCAAATCTCCCACCCTCAAGCCGTGACGGCTTACCTTGTCGGTGTATGTGGGTCCAATACCCTTGCCCGTGGTGCCAATCTTGGAGTTGCCCATAGACTGCTCCATTGCAGCATCCAAAAATCTGTGCGTTGGCAATATAAGGTGAGCCTTTTTTGAAATGAGTAATCGATCGGTCAGCGGATGCCCAGATGCCTCCAAGCCTTCAACTTCTGCTTTGAACAAAGCGGGGTCGATAACCACTCCATTGCCAATCACATTTGTTTTGCCAGCTTGGAATATTCCTGAGGGTATAGATCTCAATACGTATTTTTGGTTTTCAAACTCGAGGGTATGTCCCGCATTGGGTCCGCCCTGAAAACGAGCGACAATATCATAATTGGGCGTAAGCACATCCACAATCTTTCCCTTACCCTCATCACCCCACTGAAGGCCTAAAATAACATCTACTTTCATTTCTTTTGATTGTTAATGCCAAAGCAATTCTCATTTCGATAGCACTCCGAATATTGATTTGCAAAAGGCAGTCTGTTGATTTAAAACTATTTTTATTTTATTGATTTTGACTTTGATTTTGACTTCATCTCCTGATCTTTTTCTCGCTCTCTTTTCAATTTGTAGAGCTCTTGCCTTTTGACGAAGCTACATTTGCTACATGTACCATATATATACATACTGTAGTATCTAATGGTAAATTTTTTGATCTTCCGTCGCATAGCGGGAGTGAACAAACTCCCACTGTCGGACTCCCACACTTTGCCACAAGAGGTGCAGATGATATGATCGTGATTTTCATTACCATATGCACATTCATACTTAGCGGCATTGGTGCCAAACTGATGCTTTACTACCAATCCGCAATCGAGCAACAAGTCCATTGTGTTATAAAGAGTAGCTCTGCTGACGCGCAGGCTGGTTTCGTTCATAGATTCTTGCAAAGACTCCATATCAAAATGGTCGGCACTGGTGTAGATATGATCGAGTATAGCAAATCTCTCTTTAGTTTTTCGATATTTGCGAACATCAAGATAGTCTGAAAACTCTTCTCTTACTTGTATCCTAAGCTTTTGGTTGTTATCCATTTGAGCAAAATTAGTTCTTTTAGATGACTTATCCTAAATTTAATTTGAAGTTTATTTTACTGTATCTGAATGATAGAAAAAGGCAGGAAAGCATATTGCACTCTCGTTATTGAATGCATCTGAAGCTGTGATGTAGTAGTAATAGGCTTTGTCTTTTTCTTCTGGTATGTACTCAAATATATTGTTGCGAAGCCCCGTAGCCAAAATCAAGTCGCCATCCTGAGTGCTCAGGCTATCTTTTTCGCTTCTATACACGTTGTATGTAATTCTATCACCACTGTCGGGCTTTATCCATGTCAACTGAAAGATATTGAGGTCAGATATCTCGGCTCTCAAGTCTATTGGCTCTGATGGAGCTGTGTCATTAAGCCATTTCATAGCAGGTAGTTTGGCGGGATTCTTGTAGTAATTGCTCAGCGAGTCTAAAATCCCCTTAGTATTTGATAGCACATTTTGGGCTCTGAAATAAGATTGCCCTTGCACCTCTTTGCTACGAGTATAGTCTATTTGGTTTAATATATCTTTTCTACTCCAGCCCATTTCCACCATTTGATATGGTGCTAAGCCAGGCACCAATATTCGGTCGTTGCAGTTTTTCATCCAATCATCAACGAAAGGATAGAAAAGATTCTCCTTGTAATACATCATTGGATATATGGCATCATGCTTCCCCGTCTGCATCCACTTGGCTGCATCCTGATACACGGTTTCGAAGGCAGTCCATCCATGTCCATTGTTGCCCAAAGCCCGATATCTGCCCAATGGAGAGCTGCTTACTTGCACCCAGGGTTTGTTTTGTTTTACCCAATCGTAGGTTTTGGTTACAAATCGAGTAATATTATCTCTTCGCCACTCGGCTTTGTCCTTCCCGTGTCCATACCTCTTATAAGTATCTGTGTCTGGAAACAATCCCTTATTATCGGGGTATCGTATATAATCGAAATGGATGCCATCTATATCATACTTAGTTACTATCTCTTTGACAATAGACAATAAATAATCATCTGTGGCAGGAACGCCAGGGTCTAAGAACCACTCGTTGTGAAACTTCTTGACAATGGAAGGGTTTTTCTTGATTATAGATTTAGATCCCAAGCTTTTGACATGTTTGTCGCCACCCAATGGATATGTAACCACCCATGCATGGCAAGACAAGCCACGCTTGTGGGCTTCGTCTATCACAAATTCTAATGGATCAAAAGAAGGATTGCCATACTTATCGCTAACTATTAGCGACGACATGGGTTCTATCTGAGACTGATACAAAACTTCTCCTCGCCCACGAACCTGAAAGAGAATTGTGTTGAAATTATGCCTCTTTAGATTGTCTAAAATATTTATCAACTCTTTTTTTTGAGCTGCCTCGTTAGTCTTATTGTGAGGCCAATCTAAACCATAATTGGTGGTAAGCCATACTGCTCTAACTTCTACGGCAGGAGCTTTTGGGAAAGCATATATGCCACTAATGTAGAATAGAACAAATACAAAGAGATATATTTTATTCATTAATGATGACGATTCTATACATAAGGGTACAAATTTAAAACAAAATAAATGCTGATGCTTCATTTTCCCGAAACTTAACACTTATAATTTTAGTGATGCTATCGAAAGTTTATAGTTGTTTAATTGTGTCCCTAAATTATTAATCCTATTTTTGTAATCATAAAACTGAAGTAAAACAAAATCAAAAGAAAAAACAGAATCTATGGACAATCTATTGCTCTTTAACTTAAATGGTTGGGAAATTCCTATTATCGTACTTGTGGTACTAATCCTATTTGGGGGAAAAAAGATTCCAGAGTTTATGAAAGGATTGGGTAAAGGAATTAATAGCTTCAAAAAAGGACTGCACGATATTGAAGATGATATAAAAACAGATCCTAAGGATGATAAATCATCAAAGAACTAAACAAACTATCGGAGACAGGAACTTGTGAAATTTATTACTTCGGAAAACACTCTTGAAAAATCGGAGAGTTCTTTTCGAAGTACTTATCTATACGTAATGTAGCTACGCATGAAGGAAAAAGAGATGTCATTTTGGGATCATTTAGAGGAGTTCAGATGGACACTCATACGCATTATCATTTCATTAATGGTACTGTCGGTGGCAGGGTTTATTGTTATTCCTTATATATTTGATTCTATAATACTTGCTCCACGCACATCTGATTTTATTACATACCGTATATTTGAGAAAGCGGGAGAATATATCCCATTTTTGCCCGACTTCTCAGCCGACTCTTTCGATATCAAACTGCTAAACATTAATATGACGACGCAGTTTATGACCTATATATCTACCTCATTCTCCTTTGCACTATTGCTGTGCATCCCTTATATTTTATATGAGCTTTGGAAGTTTGTTAGCCCCGCCCTCTATGAGAACGAGGCTAAGGGTGTCAAAAAAGCATTCGGTTTTGGTGGAGTGATGTTTGTATTTGGATGTCTGGTAGGTTACTTCATAGTATTTCCGCTTATCTTCCGATTCTTGATAACCTTTGAATTGAGTGACTCTATCGAAAATAGCATTTCGTTAGACTCCTATATGAGTAACTTCTACACTCTAATACTTATAATGGGTATAGTGTTTGAGCTACCTTTGGTGTTTTGGTTATTATCCAACTTGGGTCTTATATATAAGTCTTTCTTCAAGAAGTTTAGACGGCATGCCATAGTAGCATCTCTGATACTTGCAGCAATCATCACCCCCTCAGGAGATCCATTCTCACTCATTGTAGTTACTATCCCCATCTATATGCTATGGGAGCTGAGCGCAATAGTGGTGAAGAAAGACCCACCAGAGGATGAAGAGGTTTTGCCAACTATTTTGGGGTAAAAGATAGAAATAGTATTGTCACCGATTGATGATAGTCTTGCCAAATGGTGAAAAGGCTAACTTCATCAGCTTGAAATGCTGATTGCCAAATGGAATCCCAATGATGGTGATATAGAAAAGGAGCCCAAACAAAAGGTGAGTAAGGGCAATGGGCAGTCCGCCCACGAAAAACCAAATAATATTCATAATAAAAGATAGACAACCTGATGTTGTTTTATTTCTGACTACTCGTTTGTTGAATGGAAATAGAGCTACCTCTGCCAGCTTGAGAGTTTGCAACCCGAACGGTATCCCCACGATAGTAATCATCATAGTCACACTTGAAAGAATGTATTCGATGGCAACAAATATACCACCGAATACAACCCATATTATACTACCTATAGTTCTCATCTAACAGCAATTACTTCTATTTCGACCATACAATTAAGTGGCAATCCCTTTGCAGCAATTGCTGAACGAGCGGGGAATGTGCCTTCAAATTGTTTGGCATAAATCTCATTCATATCTGCAAAATAAGACATGTCACCAAGAAATACAGTAGTCTTAACAATGTTGTCTGTCGTTAATCCCGCCTCAGTGAGTATTGCTTTGATATTTTTGAAGCATTGTGTGGCTTGTTCTTTCACTCCTCCTGGCACCAATTGTCCAGTTGCTGGATCCATTGGGGTTTGCCCAGAAATAAAGACCATACCATTTACCTCCACCGCTTGGCTGTATGGACCAATAGCGGAAGGAGCATTTGTTGTTGAAATTACTTTTTTCATTTGATATAATATTATTATTGTGAGTAGATATAATATACTCTTATTTGATTACGCTAATCCTCTTTGTCTAACCACTTCGTATATCACAACACCAGCTGCAACCGACACATTGAGCGATTGTATAGTTCCGAACTGTGGTATCTTAACCAACTCGTCGCAAATACGAATAATTTCAGTAGATACTCCCACATCTTCTGCCCCCAGCACAATAGCCACAGGGTCAGTATAGGTGGTATCAGTGTGAAGTTTTGCTGCCTTTTCGGTAGCACTCACCACTTTCACGCCACTATTCTTGAGGAAAGTAACAGCCTCTTTCAAGCTATTTTCACGACATACTGGGATAGAGTGCAACGCACCAGCCGATGTTTTCACAGCATCAGCATTAACGGATACACTACCGCGAGCAGGTATCACAATTGCGTCAACACCAGCCACTTCACAAGTACGAGCAATAGCACCAAAGTTGCGAACATCTGTCAAGCCATCCAACACAAGGATAAATGGGTTCTTACCCTGCTCATATAAAAAGGGAATAATCTGTTCGAGCTTGTGATAAGTCACTGCGGAAGTAAATGCTAAAACCCCCTGATGGTTCTTTCTGGTTATTCTGTCAATACGCTCTACTGGAACCTTTTGCATCGGTATCTCATAATGTCTCAACACATCTTGGAGCTCTTTGAATAACTCACCCGATAGTTCACGCTTTACGAGTACTTTATCGATATCCTTCCCGGCTTCAGCCGCTTCAATAACGGCACGTATGCCGAAAATCATATCTTTCTCTTTCATTTATATAAATTAGTATGTTATTGTTTTGTTTTATTATTGAGATATAGCTCCCAGCATAACTTTAGCATTATCGATAGCTTGCGAGGTAGTTTCGGCACCGCTAAGCATACGTGCAATCTCGTTCACTCGCTCTTCATCAGTTAGCTTTCGCATAAAGGTGGCAGTGGTTTCATCTGTATCCTCCTTATACACAATGTAGTGCCCAGACCCTTTTGCAGCAATTTGTGGAAGGTGAGATATTGTAATCACTTGCATATCTTTGCCCATCTGACGCATAATCTCGCCCATCTTGTCGGCAATCTCACCTGATGTGCCTGTGTCAATCTCATCAAATATGATAGTGGGAAGAGCTGCTGCACCAGCCATCATTGATTTGAGGCATAGCATTAGTCGTGATATCTCTCCCCCTGAGGCGATTTGAGAAACAGGTCGCATCTCTACATTTTTATTTGCCGAAAACAGGAAACTCACGTTGTCTTGTCCAGTAATATCTGGAGACACCTTATTGGATATCTCACACTTGAACTGAGCATTTATGATACCCATATATTTAAGTTTATCCTTCAGTTCATTCTCTATTTTGTGAGCTATTGATTTTCGTTTCTCACTCAATGCTTTAGCTTTTTGCATCATAATATCGTGAGATACTTTAAGCTCTTTTTCCAATCTCTCAATCATATCATCAAGTGAAGATATGCTTTGCAATTCCTTGTCAATTCGTACCTTGATATCAAGCAACTCTGTGATTGAGGATACTGAATGTTTTTTCTGCAATTCATATATAAGGCTTAGTCGCTCTTCTACCAACTGTTGCCTATTTGGATCAAAGTCTATCGACTCAAATAGATGATCAGATTCTGCAGTAACATCCTTTAAGTCTATATAAGCTGACTTGACTCTTTCAGCCAATTCGCTTGCTTTGGGAAATACATCTTCGATATTCTTAAGCAACTCCACTATTTCGGCTAATGAACGAATAACAGAGCCATCATCACCAGATAATATATTAGTTGATGAGAAAAGAGCAGACTTAATGTCCTCGGAATGAGTTATAGTTTCGAGCTCTGACTCAAGGCTCTCCTGCTCATCGGGCTGCAGGTTTGCTTCTTCTAAGGCTTCAAGCTGAAATTGAAGATAATCCTCCTCTTCCTTGTTCTTCCGATATTCATCTTGGGCTTGAGTCAGTTCTTTCCTTATCGAGTTGTATGATTTAAATGATGATGAATACTCGTTCTTTTCAATTTTAGATTTAGATAGAATATCAACCACATTTAGTTGGTAGAAATTATCGTTCAACGAAAGGTTTTGGTGTTGAGAATGAATATCAATTAGCTTATCTCCTAAGTCTTTCAAATCAGACAAATAAACGGGTGAGTCATTTACGAATGCTCGCGACTTGCCATTTGTCCAAATCTCACGTCTGATAATACATTCGTCGGGATGATACTCCCAGTCTCGTTCATTGAAAATAGAAGACAAATTGTATAATGAGATATCGAACACACCCTCAATGGTACATTTCTGCTCGTTTTGTTTTATGAATTTACTTTCGGCACGCTGTCCCAATATCAATGATAAAGCGCCTAATATTATTGATTTTCCAGCTCCTGTTTCTCCAGTGATTACTGAGAATCCTTTATCAAAATTGATATCCAACGAGTCTATCAACGCATAATTTTGAATCGAAAGAGATTTTAGCATATATATTTATCGAAAAGATATTTTATTGTTTTGTCATTTTACTTTCTCAATGTATCAAGTTGCCCACTCTTTGCAGGATATATTTGTTGGATAGCGTCTATAGCTAATTTCTTTTCAGTTACATCTGCATTTGAATAAACATCAATAAGCTCATCCAATTTTGTATCTCCAAACATATTGATTAATATAGAGTTAGGACGATTTAATTTTAATGAACTGATAACAGAAAGCGAAGTTACAATATTTTCACGACCCGTATCAATATTTGTTGCCATTTCGTCCAACCCTTTTCTATGATACGCATACCACATCAATCTATAGTCATCACATTGAGGATTATTATATTCAGCAGCAATGGATGCCCTGCTACGTGCGCTTGTAAATGTTCCCCACTCACTTTGATGAATTGTTTGCGCATTTGCTGCTATACTATACATAGTTTGATAAAAGGGATTGCCCCCGAGAGGAGACATTGAATCGAAGTCGAGTCCCAATATTAGATACACATAATAGGCAATAATTGATGTCAGATTATTGTCTAAGTTATTTAAATCAAAGCCCAATTGCTGATGCTCAATGTAATCAAAAGAGAGCTTAGCATCTCTATAGTTTAACATTGGCGTTGTATAGGTAGAGTTGTATATTGGGCGTCGTGATTGAACTTGAAGTTCGCCCTTAAATGAAGTAGGAGTAATGGCTTCAGTAATAATGATGGAAAAACGACAATCAATCCTTTCATTCGGAGCAAATTGGGAGTTAGTCCAATTACGCTCATTTATAAGAACAGATAAATCCTTCTCCAATGATTGCAGTAACTGTTTGCTAATCTCAATCTTATTAGAATTAATTGTAACAAGAGCATTGAGTTCCTGTGCCACAATTGCATTCGATACAAATAGGAACAATAGACAATAAAGAGCAATCTTTTTCATTTTAAGATTCAATCTAAAACGATGTTCTATAGAAATTAAGCTCATTTTGCAATGTATCTATTTTTCCTTGTAGTGCTCTAACTCTATCAAGCATATAATATAATGCTTCAATTCCTTCGGGATTGATGCCCATATCGTTGTGCCATCTTACAAACTGCTCCAACTCCTCCAACTCGTCATATTCCACAATTCTTTCATCCTCTTCATTCTCCATAACCCTAATTAGCCCAAGATCACAAAGAGAATCTATGAATGATTCTTTGACTTGATAAATTCTAACACACTCTCGGTATAATATTCTTTTTTCTGACATCACTTTTTCAGTTTTGATAATTCTTCAAACAATGATCTCTCTTTGGAAGAAAGAGATTTAGGTATTTCAACTTTCAAAGTCACAATGAGATCTCCAAATTGTCCATCTTTCTTATAGACTGGAAATCCCTTGCCACGCAATCTCACATTGGCTCCAGGCTGAGTCCCTGCGGTTACTTTCATCTTCACTTGCCCATCAAGGGTATTAATAGTTACCTCACCACCAAGAATAGAGGTGTACAAATCAACATTTACCGTGCTATAAATATCATTATTCAATCGTTTAAAATTAGGCTCATCAGCAATAACAAACGTAATATACAAATCACCATTGGGTCCACCATTAGCTCCTGGCTGTCCATACCCAGAAAGCTTTATTTTTTGTCCATCAGATACTCCCGATGGGATAGTAATTCTTATATTTTTCCCTTCAACTGCAAGGGTCTGCTGATGAGTGTGCATAGCTTGACGCAAGGATAGATGCAACTCTGCTTGGTAATCACCCCCCTTATATTTTCGCGATGTGTGAGATCCCGAACGATGTGTGAAGCCACCACCAAACATTGCATGAAAGAAATCAGAAAAGTCAGAGTCGGAAAAATCACCTTCGGTATAAAATGTTTGACCATCTTGTTGCGAGCCCCATTGGTGTTGTTGCTGTTGATATTGCTGTTGAGTCTTTTCATACTCTTCGCCATGTTTCCAATTTTCGCCATACTTATCATATTTGGCTCGCTTCTCAGGGTCACTAAGCACTTCATTAGCTTCATTAAGTTCTTGAAACTTCTTTTGAGCCTCTTTATCATTGGGGTTTAAGTCAGGGTGTAACTTTCTCGCTTTCTGACGATATGCCTTTTTTATCTGGTCTGCAGTTGCACCTTTATCAACTCCCAAAATATTATAATAATCAATGTATGCCATCTTTTAGAAATAAGTTGTTTGTGCAAATGTAGCAAAAATAATTCAACAGCATTTTGCATCCATTAATAATCAGGATATTCAATTAGTATAGACCAAAATTGTGGTCAATTACTTTAAATTCAGTTCGTCTATTGATTTGGTCGCACACTTCCTTCTGCTCATCATTGAGATTATTGATAAAGTCCTCTGTCAAAACATCTCCTTGATTTAAGAAGTCATACTTTTCGGCGATTGATTTGCTTACCTCTTTTGGCATTGTCTTACCATAACCAACGGCAGTAAGCCTCTTTTGATCAATATTATTTTTAATAAGATAATTGATAACTGCTTGTGCTCGTCTCTGTGACAAATCAATATTATACTTATCTGTTCCTTTTCTATCAGTGTGGGCAGACAATTCAATGCTAATATTTGGATTTTCATTCAAGACATCTACAAGCGCATCCATTTCCTCTATGGACTCTGCTCTGAGAGTAGCATTATCAAAATCATAAAATACATTCTCCAAAACGATCGGCTTAGAATAGGATATCATTTCAAAGTCAATAAAATATGTTGTATCATTATTAGAAGATAATACATCGAGTGATTTTCTGGCATTTAAATACCCCTCCTTTGAAGCCATCAATAGATATTTTATTCCAGCCTTAGTCTCAAACTTATAGGTACCATCTTTTTTAGTTGTAAAAGAATACTGACTTCCATCATTACCTACCGCTCTAACTATAGCTCCTGAAATAAACTCATCGTCACTGTCAATTGTAAAACCCTCCACAAAAACTTTCTGTTCTGAAAGTTCAAAAGAATATATATGATCACGCCCCCTTACATCTCCTCTATTTGAACTAAACAAGCCCTTTGATTTGTTATTCTGAAACGTTATTCCAAAATCATCCATCGAAGAATTAATTGGAGCTCCCATATTATCAACCTTCCACCTATTAGATTTATAATGGAGTTTTGCTTCAAACAAATCTAAACCGCCCATACTTGGGTGTCCATCCGATGAGAAATATAGAGTGCTATCATTCTTGATGTAAGGAAATACCTCATCTCCAGGTGTATTTATATCTGGTCCCAAGTTTTCATACGATAATATTATACTATTGCTTACGTATGCTCGCCAGATATCCTTTCCACCATATCCACCAGACATATTTGAAACAAAATATAACCATTTACCATCTGGAGAAATAGAAGGATGCGCAAATAGTGCTGATGTATCTCTTCTTGAAATTATTAATTCTTTACCCGCATTCCACCCTCCACTTCCATTATTGCGAGAGTAGTATATCTTTGTGGTTGAAGGTGTATCATAACTAATAGATGAAAAAGTATAATATAAATACAATCCATCGGAAGATATTGATGTCACCCCCTCATCGAATGTTGTGTTTATCTCTGACTCTAATACTTCGGGTGCTTTCCATTCGCCTTTCTCATTTTGCCTAACAATAAAAATATCATTATTCTTTAATCCAGTAATATCGCTTACTGAATCTCCTCGAGCATCTATTCTTGAAGATGTGATATAAACAACATTATCATTTTGAGCAAACATTGGAGCAAACTCACTTCTGTTAGAGTTAAGAACATCCTTCCGTTTGACAATATATCTTGATGGCTTTTCATTGATATTGATAGCATAGCTTACGCCAAGCAGCCCGACATGCCCTAAGTAGTTTGCCGAATCATATTCAAGAAAACTTTCGTAAGCTTCTTTAGCCAACTCATACTTCCCCTCCTTGTGGAGCATTTGTGCATAACTTAAATACATCAATGTATCAGGATAATTATATCTGATTGCATTAGCGTAAGCACTCGTAGCACGAGAAGGATAATTTAGATGCTTATACGTCTGAGCCATCTCATATGATACAACCCCACGCAAAGCTCTTTCATTTGGCTTTAATTTTCGATAATAATTCCGATATGTCTCAGATGCGGCATAATATTGACCTTGTAAATATTGAACACGCGCATCCTCCAACTTAGCTGTATTGCAAGCAAGTAGCAAAAGAACACTTGAAACAAGTAGTATATATTTATAACCAAGACTCTTCACGTTAATATGTTTACTTATATATAACTGTGATTAAAATGATATATTGTATTCAGCAGATACTTTTGACTACGAATGCAAAATTAACTCTCCACTAATACTCATCAATAAAATGAAAAGGGAGGAAACCTAACGATTCCCTCCCTCTATAATAAACAATTAAATAATTGCTATTTCGCCTTGTTCACAATTGCAGTAAAAGCTTCTGGATGATTCATTGCTAAGTCAGCAAGAACTTTACGATTAATATCGATACCATTTTTGTGAAGAGCACCCATCAAACGAGAATATGTTGTTCCGTTTTGACGAGCAGCAGCGTTGATACGCTGAATCCACAATGCTCTGAAATTGCGTTTTTTGTTTTTTCTATCACGATAGGCATAGGTCAAACCTTTCTCCCATGTGTTTTTGGCTACTGTCCACACATTCTTACGTGCTCCGAAATAGCCTTTTGTTAGTTTTAATACCTTTTTTCTACGGTTGCGTGACGCAACATGATTTACTGATCTTGGCATAATGTTACTTGTTTTTGAATGTTAGCGTTCTCTCTCATAGAGAATCTTTGGAGCATACATCCTGTTAATAAATCTTTTGTTAGAAAGTCGAGAGAGAATATTACTACTTTAATCTCAACATGTGCTTAACGTTGTTTTCATCAGCCTTGTGAACAAGACCCGAGTGAGTAAGATTTCTCTTTTGCTTCTTGGTCTTCTTTGTCAAGATGTGACTTTTGTAAGCATGCTTTCTCTTGATTTTTCCTGTTCCGGTAAGGGTGAACCTTTTTTTCGCACCGGAATTAGTCTTCATTTTTGGCATTTTGCTATCCTTTATTTTTGTTTATAAATTTATTTAGATACATAATCAACAAGTCAAGCTAAGCTGTTTCTTATTAATCAAATTGTACTTTATTTTCTTAGTCTAATAGCAATACATTATATTGTATAACTACGTTTATGAACCTTTACACACCTATCTATGGTCAAAAAGTGTGCAAAGATACTATTTATTTCTTATATTTTTATCAGAAACAAACTCTAATTCTCAAATATTTGACAACAGTCAATTATTTTGAACTTGAAGTCTTTTTAGGAGCAAGCATCAATATCATCCTTCTTCCTTCCAAAACAGGCAACTGTTCTACTCTTGCGTATTCTTCAAGATCACTTGCAAATCGAAGCAACAATACTTCACCTTGATCTCTAAACAAGATAGAGCGACCTCTAAAAAACACAAATGCTTTTACTTTTGAACCCTCTTCTAAGAAGCTTTTTGCATGTTTCAGTTTAAAATCATAGTCATGATCATCGGTTTGAGGACCAAAACGGATCTCCTTAACAACCACTTTAATTGCTTTTGCTCTCTGCTCTTTCTGTTTTTTCTTTTGCTGGTATAAGAATTTTTGATAATCAACAATCCTACACACTGGTGGACTTGCCGTTGGTGATATTTCGACTAAGTCCAATTCCTTATCATCAGCAATTTGTAAAGCCTCTTTGATGGGGTAAACACCCTGCTCAACATTGTCGCCAACAAGTCTAACCTCAGGAACGCGTATGCGCTCATTAATTCTATGTTGGTCTTTAGTATTTCTAACGTTATTCCTCATTCAGATATTATTAATCCTTTCTTTATTTATTATTTTAAAAGCCTATTAAACTTCATTTTCAATAGAAGGCTTGATCATCTCATCTACCTCCTTATTAATCCTTTCGGCAAAAATAGCTATTTTTTCTGTACCTTGATCAGTTCCACCTTGTTTTCTTACAGACACTTCACCGTTAACTGCTTCTTGCTCGCCCACAATTAGTAAATAAGGGATACGTTTCAATTCATTGTCGCGAATTTTACGACCCATCTTTTCGTTCCTATCATCTACTTCAGTACGAATATTCTGCAACTTCAAACTTCTTGCTACAGAATATGCATAATCATTATATTTTTCACTTACTGGCAACACTACTGCTTGAGTTGGTGTCAACCACAACGGGAACTTACCAGCAGTATGCTCTATCAATACAGCAACAAATCTTTCCATTGATCCAAAAGGAGCACGATGAATCATCACGGGGCGATGTTTCTGATTGTCTGCACCAGTATATTCTAATTCAAATCGCTCTGGAAGATTATAATCAACCTGTATAGTACCAAGTTGCCAACGACGTCCGAGAGCATCCTTAACCATAAAGTCAAGTTTAGGACCATAGAAAGCAGCTTCTCCAAGCTCAACTGTAGCTTTCAACCCTTTTTCCTCGCAAGCCTCAACGATTGCCCTTTCTGCCTTGTCCCAATTCTCATCAGATCCAATATATTTTTCCTTATTATCAGGATCTCTAAGAGAAATTTGAGCTTCAAAATCCTTGAAGTCAAGAGCTTTAAAGATAATAAAAATAATATCCATTACTTTCAAGAACTCATCTTTTACTTGCTCAGGAGTACAGAATATATGTGCATCATCTTGCGTAAAACCACGAACACGAGTCAAACCATGTAGCTCTCCACTCTGTTCATATCTATATACAGTTCCAAATTCTGCCAGCCTATAAGGTAAATCTTTATACGATTTTGGAGTGACTTTATAAATTTCGCAATGATGCGGACAATTCATTGGTCTAAGTAAAAACTCCTCATCCTCTTCAGGCGTACGAATTGGCTGAAATGAATCCTTACCATACTTAGCATAATGTCCCGAAGTAACATACAATTGTTTTGAGCCAATATGTGGGGTCATAACCTGTTGATACTCGAATCTTTGTTGAATATTTTTTAGATATTCTTCCAATCTCAATCTGAGCTGCGTACCTTTTGGCAACCACAATGGCAGCCCTGACCCAACTGTTTGAGAGAATGCAAACAACTCCAATTCTTTACCTATCTTTCGGTGATCTCTCTTTTTAGCCTCCTCAAGCATCACAAGATACTCATCGAGCATCTTCTTTTTAGGGAAAGTAATACCATACAGTCGAGTTAATTGACGACGCTTCTCATCTCCTCGCCAATAAGCTCCAGCCACGCTCAATATCTTTACAGCCTTTATATAAGAAGTATTTGGCAAATGGGGTCCACGACACAAATCAGTAAAGCTTCCTTGAGTGTATGTTGTTATAGTTCCATCTTCCAATTCATTAATAAGCTCAACTTTATAATTTTCATCACGCTGAGCAAACATCTCGAGAGCATCGCCCTTATTTATGCTTTCTCTAATGATAGTCTCTTTTGCAGCTATTAGCTCCATCATCTTACTCTCTATGCGTGGAAAATCTGAATCCTTTATTGACACCCCTTCTCCTGGATCAACATCGTAGTAGAATCCATTTTCTATAGCTGGTCCTATCCCAAATTTAATTCCTGGATAAAGTTCTTGCAAAGCCTCAGCCATCAAATGTGCTGAAGAGTGCCAATATGCATGTTTGCCTTCGACATCTTCCCATTTAAGCAAATTAACTGTTGAATCGTCTTTAATAGATCTGGTTAGATCCCAAGTTTCACCGTTAACACTAACGGCAAGCACATCTTTAGCAAGTCTCGAACTTATACTCTCAGCTATTTGCAAACCTGTAACTCCACTTTCGTACTCTCTAAAAGAATTATCAGGAAAAGTAATTTTTATCATATAGTTTTGTACAATTTTCTTTTTAGAACTGCAAATGTAGTGATTTTGTGAAACATAGAACAATAAAACTTAAACAAAATAATCTTTGACAAAAAAAGCTCTTCATCTTTAGACGAGAACTTTTCTTATATCTTGCAAGTTTATTATTCTTGTACTGTCCCACTCTAAAGGTCAATAGTCCTCTTTTCATCATTGCTCCTGAAAGTGGCTTCAATAACCCTCATTACATCACGAGCTTCCTCAGGTTTTACTGCTAAAACCCCCTCACCTTTTATTGTATTGCGAAGATTAATAAAAAAATCACGATAATCACCATGTTCACTTTCCACTTTTCCTCTAATACTAACGCCTTCAAAATCCACATCAATATCACCCCAAATATTTTCAGGCTCTCGTCCCCAGTCTTTACCATGAGGCACAAATCCAGCATCAAGCATAGATTCCTGAACATCAAGTCCATATTTCACAAACGAACCGTTGACGCCATGTATCATATACGTTGGACCAGGCACTTTACATAACATGCCCGCCTTAAGCGTTGCCGTAAAATCTGAATAATGTAGTCTCACATCAAAGTAGTCGTCTGCTTTTGCCCATTTGCGCTGTGCTTTTATTTCGGCAGTCACAGACATAGGCATGCCAAAGAACCATAATGCCTGATCTATTAAATGAGAACCAAGGTCATAGAAGATTCCAGAACCAGGTGATGAATCCTCTCGCCAAGCACCTCCTGGTTTAGGATTGGGTCGATATCTATCAAAATGTGTTTCAAATGCAGTTATATCACCCAACATTTTACTATCCAACAACTTCTTTACGGTTTTTGTATCACTTGTAAAACGTCGATTGTGATAAACGGTTAATATCTTATCCCGTTCTTTAGAAATTGCAATCAACTCCTCCGCCTCCTCAAGTGTAACCGTAAATGGTTTCTCCACAACCACATGCTTGTCAGCAATTAACGCTTCCTTTGCCCATTTAAAATGGTCAATGTTGGGAGAAGTTACTATAACCAAATCTATATCGGGATTATCAATGATAGCCTGACCATTTGGAACAATTAAAGAAGAGGGATATCTTTGATTAGCCAACTCAATGCTTGCAAGATTAGATGTGCTAATGCTTGTTAGTTCAAAACCCTCAACAATATCTATGAAAGGTGCGTGAAAAACTCTTCCAGACAATCCATAACCAATAATACCTGTACGAATCATGTTTGACATATTTTTCAAATTAAGAGATTACCTCTCAAAGATATGAATTTATTATTGAAATAAAAAGTCAATCAGTTTATTGGTTGCAATAGCTCTATGACTTATCCTATTTTTCACTTCAACTCCCAGCTCAGCAAATGAGTTGTTATAACCATTTGGAATAAAAACTGGATCATAACCGAAGCCTCCTTCACCCTGCTTTTCTATACTGATTGAACCTTCAATAGCTCCTTCAAAAAAATGATGCACACCATTTTCAATAAGTGCTATAACCGTTCTAAATCGGGCACTTCTGTTCTCCTCGCCATTTAGAGCGGCAAGAAGTTTTGCCATATTATCATCTGAACTCGCACCCACACCCGCATACCGTGCCGTACGAACCCCTGGCATAAGGCATAACGCATCAACCTCAAGCCCTGAGTCATCTGCAAAACAATCATATCCATAATTATCTTTTACATATTTTGCTTTCTCTAAAGCATTTTCCTCAAATGTATCGCCTGTTTCAGGTATATCATCATGGCATCCAATATCTGATAGACTGAGAATCTCCACCCTACCTTTGGCTATTCCTCTAATTTCATCAAGCTTGTGATGGTTATTTGTAGCAAACACTATTTTTCTCATATTTATCTTTTTTGTTCTCGTAAAATTCTGTTTCTCTCTTTGATCTTCGCTTTGCGAATCTCTTCTTGCTCTTTAATCTTTTGCTGTCGCTCCTTTTCACGTCTTTTCAACTCCAATTTTCGAGCCTTCTCTCTAATCTTCAATTCACTACGTCTATCTCGTACCAGTTTTTTGCGTTCAGCCTCCCTCTCTTGTATTATCCTCTTACTATCTTTTCCAGACAACACACCAATCGATTGATTAATAGCCTCTATTTGACGCCGCCTCAGCTCACCAAGCTTGTCTTCCAAATCATTGTCAACCTGATGGTTTGTATATGGCATTCTCTTGTCTATAAGAATCGATACATCTTCTGGTTCTACCTCTAAAGTAGCACCATCAATTTTATCATCTTGAGCATTCTCCTCTCGTATTGTACTCTTTGATCCTAAAATTATCACACCATTGTTGTCAGAAAACAATTTATAATCAGCAATAGAAGTACCTGTCAAAAGCATATTATAATTAGAATCCGAAATAGCATATGATACGATAGAATCAGTGAAAAAGGTTTTGAAAACCGAATCTTGCTGAACCTTATCTATATAATATGTAGCCTCATCAAATGAGTTGAAAGGCTTTACAATCATTGCCTCCAAACCACCTATCTTGTTATATACAACCGAAAATGAACGAAGATGATAATTTGAGAAATTATGATTTGAAATAGCAAAAATAAGATCGCTTCGTTTCTGCTGTTTATCATCAAACAATAAAATCACACTATGAGGTTGATATTTATCTTCAGAAAACTTAGCAATCAAAGTATCCCTCGAGATTCCGTCTGTCTCTGCACTCATGTGAGCCAACAAGTTAATATCACTAACTATCAATGCATTTTCAACAAGTTCTTTCCCTTCATTCAACCCCTCTAATATATTTTTTGCCAAAATGGCTTCGGGTTTGTTGGCGAATTTTACCACCAAGTCCATTAGCTCAACTCTCAAACTATCAGCATCTGAGCTATAGGCATACGAAAGCGCATATAGCAATTTCTGTTTAGGCATCAAGCTACCATTGCTCAACAACAAATTTGCCTTATCATAGTTTTCTCGAACCAAATTCATATCCCCATTACGATATGCTTCCAAAGAGGTTTTGTATAAACTATTCTCCATATTAGCAAAGTCGCTCACCATATACTCATACTCTGGATGCTCAATCATTGCTGCGTATCGGCTACCAGGATAATCAGAAGTAAGAATATTTTTATAAATATTCGCTTGTATTAAATTGACATTTTGCAAATTAAGCATATACAGATTGTAAATAGCATCAATAGCTAAAGGAGAATCAAGATATTGTGTAGCTATTCGCAAATACGAATCATTAGCCAAATCATGGTCATACAGTTTGTTTTTTGCAATATCTCCAATCTTCATCAAGCTTGTAATAATAATCTCATCAGACTTGGCTTTCTCATCAGCAGACAAAGGCAATTGCCTCAAATAATATTCAATAGAATATAATTCTGACTGAGTATCATCGGATATACTATCGCTTACTGGCTGCTTGTTATCAGAGTCAATGTCTGCCAACAGATTAGTTTTTTCGGACAGTCTCCAGTTATCCTCAAGCATGCGATTACCCCATCGCTTGCGAAATTCAACCTTCCCCTGAATTACTCGCTGCTTATTATAAAAATAAAATCCACCACCTTCGCCCCCAATCATGCTCAGATTATCGGGCAACACATTTGACATTTGTTCACCTCGTTTTGTAGTTTGCGAGTTGGACTTTAATTTCTTAATATGATCATTTATTACTTTCACTTGCTCTTCATGCGGAAGCAGTGCAACATATTGTAAACTATCCTGTTTTACAACCGCTATAATATGTGGTGACAATTCACCAAGCACCTCTGCACGATATGCCACCACATGGTAGCGTGGGAAGCTTAGTGGCAACTGCTCAGTGGCTACTAAGTATCTATTACCCGCTTCAACATATTGATTTTGAGAATAAAAAATATCTCCAAGCTTAGTTTGAATATAAGCCCTGTTAACATCATCTTTGACGCTCACAGTCTCACCTTTCAAATAGTTTTCAACAGCCTTTAAAGTATCGTTTCGGTTGAGATAATAATCACCAATAGCTCCATAAATTTGATTAGCAAATAGCTCATTTTTTGCTCGTTTAGCTTGCTGTTTAAGCCTTATTATTGTCTTTTGCTCCTCTCCAGAAATTGAAGACTGGGCTAAAAGAGCATTTAGCGACACTTCATTAGGTGTAGATAAGCCTTTAATCTTTTCAAATGCATCAGATGCAGCCCTATTATCACCTATCAAAATATTGACCTGACCCAACAAGTAAAGTAATCGTCGGCGTTGTATTTTATTCCTCTCCAACTTCACAGCCTCCGAGAGTATTGAAACTACCTCCTTATAACTTTCTAATTGCAAAAGCAAAAAAGCATAAGAATTGACAAAGTCACGTCGAAGATGAGATGGAATAGTTCGTGATTGCAAAGCATCAACTATTACCTCAGCATCCGAAAACCAACCAATCTCAGCATATGCCCTCATAAGCCACACCTGAGCCTCAGACACCACATCTATATCATGTGAAAACAATCGTATAGTATTAGCAAAGACAGATATTGCCTCCATATAATCACCATTCTGAATGTGAGCTTTACCCAACAACAACCAAGCCTGATCAATAAATGGATTAAATTCATTTTGTTTTAGCCAGTCACGATATGCTTGACTGCCCATCCGTTCGATATTCCGAATTGGCTTTGCACTGATAGAATGTTCTTGTATCGCCTTTGTAGTTTTCTCAATCACTCGGTCAAATGGTCCCCCAAGTTTTTTTTCAATAGTATCGTTATGACTATTGCTGTTTGGATACATTCTAAGCATCTCGTGCCAATCGTCTTCATGGTTCTCAAACATCAAATCAAACCTTTCCTCATATTCTAGCTGAGCATTAAAAAAAACATTATATCGAGTGGTAAGTTCATGATATGTACGTGCACCACGAGTGTTCTTTTGGGTGGAACAACCGTAGAGCAAGCTCAAAACAATTATAAGAGATAATACTATTGAATTTCTCACAAAAATAACTGCACTATTTAATAAAAATCTTATCTAAAATATCGTACTTATATAACTGACATTAAGATAGAATATTGTATAAGAGTCACAGTTAAGGATGAAATTCAGAAATCATAGTAATATTATTTATCAGCATTTTTTATTCTGAGTGTTAGCACCTTCACCCCCTTTGCCACAAAAAACATAACTATAAGAACAAATATAATAAACGCTCCTGATGGAACATTAAGATAGTATGACAATAACAATCCCGAAACACTACCCACAAAGCTAAACAGTATCGACAATATGATAATCTTAGAGTAATTGACTGTAAAAACATTGGCAGTCATTTGTGGCACTGTGATAAGTGACATTAGCAAAACAATACCCACAAGGCGTATGCTGAGAACAATTGTAACAGCAATAAAGAGCATCATCGCATATTCGATAATCTTGGTATGAATGCGGCGAGTTTTGGCAAATTGGGAGTCAAACGATACTGAAACAATGGCTCGATAGTTGGCAGCAAAAAACAGTAGAAGCACTGCCGACAATAGCACAAGAGATATAATATCAGTGTGAGTGATCGTGAGGATGTTGCCAAATAGATATTCAGATAGATTGGGAGAGTAGCCAGGAGTAAGGAAAGTGAGAACAATACCTATTGCCATACCAAGAGACCAAAATACGCCAATAGCAGAATCTTCTCGGACACCTTGTTTCTCAGAGAGCCATTGAATACCAAAGGCAGATAAAATTGAGAACATCATTGCCGAATATATCGGATTAATTCCAAAAAAAAATCCAATACCTAATCCTCCAAAAGAGGCGTGTGTGATACCCCCACTTATAAAAACCAAGCGACGTGACACCACATAAGTACCTATTATCCCACAAGCAACACTGGCAAAGAGGCTTCCCAAAACAGCATTACGAAAGAAAGCATAATCTAACAATTCGAGTATATTCATATTCGTCTTTTATCGTGCCTACTGGCATTAAGGTTTATACACAGGGGATTATCAGTAAATCTATTTTAAAGGCTAATTGCTTATGCATGTTGGAGCTTTGCCTCACGAATGTCGCACACCACCATCAAGATTTCATCTTTCATCTGATCGGGAACTGCAATATCTCGAAGTTGCAAACTGCGAATCCAGCGTTGCTTCTCTTCGTCCAAAATAGAATAAAAGATATCTCTAAATTCATCTACCTCCTTTTCATTGTATCCTGAAGAGTCTCTAAATTTATATCTATCCAACTCTTCATCATCAAAATAATCAAGATCCTCATCAAAAGCAGCAATAAGTGTGTCATCTTCGCACACCTCATGAGCACCACAGCACATGCTATCTGATGTAAAATCAAGCTTGATTACTGGTTGAGGAGTTTCGCGTTCTTGCGTATTTCCTTTTTTTCTTTGTGCTTTGTTTGAAAGTGTCAATGCAGCTGCAAAAAACACCACAATTCCGATTAGAATATATAAACTTGTCATAATTGTATGATTTATAATGTTTCAATAATGAATCCCGCCTTTTTCAAATCATCCCAAAAATAGGGATAAGATTTGGATACCACACCTGGATCGTTAATTACAATACTTTTGAATGGAATAGCTGCAGGAGCAAGAGACATTGCCATGCGATGATCTTCATATGTGTCTATTGAAGGATTTTCTTCAGCGAAACATAGCTCACCGTCCCATTCAAACATATCGTTAGAGTTGTCCGTCAAAACATAACCCAATTTCTTAAGCTCTATCATAAGTGCCTCTACCCTATTTGTCTCTTTTATACGAAGACTTTGAATTCCCGAGAACACAAAAGGCACTTTTAGAAAACAGCATGTAGCTGCAAAGGTTTGTGCCAAATCGGGTTCTTGAATGAAATTATGAAAAAACTTCTTCGACCTCTTCTTTTCACTTTTTATCACTGCCCCTTCAGGCGTGAATGTTGTAGAAACACCCAAATCTTTAAAAAGGTTTACCAAATAAGCATCCCCTTGATAGCTTTTGTCAGACAGACCTTTAAGCAACACTTCTGAATTGGGCATCAATACGACTATTTCGTACCAATATGATGCAGCTGACCAATCAGGCTCTACTGTAAACGAGACGGGCTTGTATCTTTGCGGTTTGATGTGAATAATATTTTCATCCCATTTCACATTAACCCCATATTCCTGCATCATTTTTGCAGTAAGGTTAATATAAGGTTTTGATATTATCTCATTCTGAATATGTATTTTCAGTCCATTCTTCATGGTGGGCGCAACCATCATCAGTGCAGATATAAATTGAGAACTTATACTCCCTGACACGTAAACTTCACCCCCATCTAACTTTCTTCCTTTTATTTTCAATGGCGGGTAACCCCGTTCTTTCATATATTCTATATCTGCACCCAATGCTTGCAGTGTATCAACTAAAGGATATATCGGGCGTTCATGCATGCGCTTTGATCCTTTAAGAATCCACTCTCCTTCCATTCCTGACAAAAAGGCAGTAAGAAATCGCATAGCTGTTCCAGCCCCTTTCACATCAAACACATTTGAATCAGAATTAAAAACGTCTATCAATACCTGAGTATCTTCGCAATCCGAAAGATTATTAACAGGACTGTGATTCATACTCAAAGCATTTAATATGAGAATCCTATTACTGATACTCTTAGAAGCTGGTAAATCTATAGAGACATTTATATTTTTTGGAGGATATATTCTATATTGCATTTGGGAGGAATTATTTCTACAAAAATAAACATTAAATATGGAGTGGCAAAACAATGACAACGTTAGAACCTCAACCAAGCAAGCCAAATAAAAAAATTAATATGATTGCTACGGGCGCAAGAAACTTAAGTATAAAACTATACACTTTTATAAAAGATAGACTGAATTTTAATTGCCCATTGTTGGAGAGTTCCGCTTGAATTATCTTTTTGTCTAAATACCATCCTACAAAAAGTGAAATAAACAAGCCGCCGATTGGCAACATAAACTTAGCAGACATCATATCGAGGATATTAAATACTGATGACGAAACAGCTGACACAACTCCAAGTATCAACACACCAGTCACCACAAATTGCAACGCACGCTTGCGAGTCATTTTGTATTCCTCTATCAAATACACCGTCACAACTTCCATCAGAGATATAGTAGAAGTCAAGGCAGCAAGTGCCAGCAATAGAAAAAACAAAGAAGACCAAATAGCCGAACCAGGCATATGATTGAAAAGCTCAGGTATGGTGATAAATAGCAATCCTGGTCCGCCTGCCACCAAGTCTGACACAATAGTATCAGGATTTTTTGTTAGTGCAAACGCCGAAGAGAATATTACGACGCCAGCTAATAGCGCAACAAGTGTATCCAAGATAGAGACTTGAACTGCTGTCTTTGTTAAGTTAATATTCTTGCTAAAATATGAAGCGTAAGTCATCATACACCCCATTCCCAATGATAGCGAAAAGAATGCCTGCCCCATAGCATCAATAAAAACGGTTGATTTCACCTCAGAAAGATTAGGCTTGAACAGGAATATTAATCCCTCACTTGCTCCTTCAAGAGTAACGGCACGAATTGCCATCACAATGAGAAGCAGGAATAGCAGTGGCATCATTATCTTGGCAGAAGATTCAATCCCCTTTTGAACTCCTGCGTATATAAAATAAGCAGTCAGGAAGACGAATAACACCATCATTATCACCTGTCTTAGCTTATTCTCTAACAACAAATTGAAATTTGCTTGAAAATCAGATACAGTTGTAATGCTACCCATTACAGATTGAATAAAATAGTCTAAAGTCCATCCGCACACCACCATATAGAAACCAAGTATTACAAAACCTGTCAGAACTCCTAATCTACCCACCCATTTCCAGTGTGTGCCAGGAGCGAGAGTATGAAAAGTACCAGCTGCATTTGCTCTTGAGGAGCGACCAACCACAAATTCGGCAACCATCACTGGAACTCCGAAAAAGAGGATACAAATCAGATATACAAATATAAATATTGCTCCTCCACCATCAGCCGTTTCGCTTGGAAAACGCCATATATTGCCTAACCCAACTGCAGAGCCAGCGGCAGCCGCAATCATTCCGAGTTTGGAGCCAAACTGTGATCTCTTTTCTTTCATATGTTATGTTGCGATTAGCGAACGAATACCCACTTACTCTCTTCAGATAGCTGAGGGTAAAAAAAGTAACCCTCGTAATCGAATGCTTTTGCCTCTTCGGCAACTACTAATTTATTCTTAATTATAAAGCGCGACATCATTCCGCGTGCCTTCTTGCTATGAACCACTATTTGTTTCAGATCGCCACCCTGTTGCTGCAAAAATACTACATCAATAATTTTAGTATCATTTGGGAGCAAAGTTTTATCAATTATCTTTGAATATTCCTTAGAAGCTAAGTTGATGATAACCCTTTCATCTTCTAACAACCGATTGGATAAATAGTTGTTTAGTTCTATATTCCAAAATTCATAAAGACTCTTGTAGCCATCAGGTTGGATTTTCCTAACCATCTCCAACCGATACGGCTTGATTGAGTCAAACGGTCTGAGTGCCCCCCACAAACCTGAGATAATATTAAGATTCTGCTGAGCATAATTAATATCCGCCTCATCAAAATCATGAGCATTCAAACCTTTATACGCAATTCCATTGTAAGCTAAGGCAGCAGCACGAACGGGAGCAGCATGAAAATTGAATGACTGAAACCAACCATATGTCTCATTTGCAATATTGAGGTTTACTTTCATTATTTTCATAATATCATCAACCGATAATTTCTGACACACCTCTATCAGCTCTAAAGTCTTATCCCCAAAAAAAGGTTTAGTAGCTATTTTTATATCACCTTTTTCGCCAAAATCTAAAAGCTTAGCAGGCGACATTAATATCTGCATATCATGTATGTTGTATAAATTAGACTCTCCACTCAGCTCCATCTTTGGTATCCTTCACTTGGATACCAATCTTTTGCAGCTGATCTCTAATTAGATCCGAAGTAGCCCAATCTTTGTTTTGACGTGACGATTTGCGAATATCCAGAATCAAATCCATCAAACCCTCAACTACTTCGCTCCCTGCACCTGCATCTGCCTCATCAATAAGACCTAACACCTCGAAAACAAACGTCTTCATCAAATTGCTTAACGAATCTATATCCTCGAGCGTAAGAGTGTCCGTTTTATCAATAGCAGAATTTATTATTCTCACTGCCTCAAATAAATTAGCCACAAGAGTAGGAGTATTGAAATCGTCATTCATTGCTGCATAACAATTACTTTCGAGATCTGAGATATTAACTGTGGAAGTTTGAGATGGAACAATTTTTTCGATTCTACCAATACTCTCCATCATACGCTTGTATCCTTTTTCTGATGCCTGCAAAGCCTCGTTAGAAAAATCGAGAGTGCTTCGATAATGCGATTGACACATAAAGAAACGAACAGTCATCGGTGAATAGCCTCTTTCGAGCAAAGGATGGTCTCCCGTGAATAATTCACCTGGCAAGAATCCATTGCCAGCGGTTTTGGACATCCTCACCCCATTTACAGTAAGCATATTTGTGTGCACCCAATATTTGACAGGGTTAACATTATTGCAAGCCTGAGATTGGGCAATCTCATTGGTGTGATGTGTTGCTTGCAAGTCCATGCCCCCACCATGAATATCAAATACCTCACCCAGATATTTGGAACTCATTGCCGAGCATTCTATATGCCAACCCGGAAACCCCCAACCCCAAGGCGAAAGCCATTGCATAAGAGTTTCGGGTTTTGCTTTTATCCATAGTGCAAAATCTAAACGACCACGCTTTTCATCCTGACCGCTAAGTTCACGAGTGCCCTCCATCAAGTCTTCCAACTTTCGATTGGTCAATGTGCCATAATCAAACTGTTGGCTATATTTTTCTACATCAAAATAGACAGTCCCATTCACCTCATAGGCATATCCATTTTTCAGAATCTCTTTTATCATTTCAATCTGCTCTAAGATATGCCCTGTTGCCGTTGGCTCTATGCTTGGAGGAAGAGTGTTGAATGTGCGCAATACATCATGAAAACCTAAGGTATATTTCTGCACAATCTCCATTGGCTCCAACTGCTCAAGCTTGGCGCGCTTAGCAAATTTGTCATCCCCCTCATCATTATCCCCCTCAAGATGACCAGCATCAGTAATGTTTCTTACATATCTTACCTTATAACCTAAATGCAATAGATATCTATATATAATGTCGAATGATATAAACGTGCGACTATTGCCAAGATGTACATCACTATAAACTGTGGGACCACACACATACATTCCCACAAATGGTGGGTTGATGGGTTCAAAAGCCTCCTTAGAACGACTAAGAGTATTATAAATAACCATTGATTGCATTTTATTGTCCTGCATAATTAAGATATATTGTTATTTGAAAGTTGGCAAAATTACTCATTTTAATGCTAAGTATAAAAAATAACATCCAAAAGATAAAAAAACAATTCATTAATTTACTATTTATCATCATTTTTAGTACTTTCGCCATTTATTTCGAGTTCACATCTATTTAAATAAATTTAAAACTACAAATTCATGTTTCGAAAGCTATGCTTTTTGATTGTTGTGCTTATTGTATCAGCAAATACCTTTGCACAAAATCTACAACTACACTACGACACTCGCCACTCGCTATATGGCGACAAAGTATCACCTTCAAACTACTTTACGGCAACATTCGAAATGTTTAAACCCGACAAATGGGGGCATACATTTATGTTTATCGACTGCGATTTCAACTTCAATAAAAAGAATCCAGGCTTGGCATATGCCGAAATAGCACGAGCGTTTAAGATTGGCGACTTCCACCTTATGCCACACATAGAATATAATGGTGGATTAGGATTGGTAAAAGGTACCGACATAGGCTTCTCCATCCCCAGTGCATATTTGGCGGGCGTGCAATATCCTTTCCAGTTGGGAGATTTCTTTATGGGAACTTATGTGGCTTACAAGCTGAATGCTTTCGCCCAAAATAGCCATGATGTGCAATGGACTTTGACATGGTCATCCACCCTTGCCAACGGTAAGATATCATTATCTGGCTTTGCCGATGTGTGGACCGAAGATAAGCAATACACTGAAGGAGCCAATGCAAAAGGCAAAAAAATAAGCTTTGTCAGCGAGCCACAATTGTGGTACAATATATCTGATAATTTAGCAATAGGCACAGAAGTGGAGTGTAGCTACAACTTTGTGAATAAATTTGCGGAGAGTAAATTTTATGCAATCCCCACCCTTGCCACTAAGTGGAACTTCTAATTAAAATAAAACAAGATGCTTGAAAAGATTTTCAAATTCAAGGAACACAAAACAAATGTAAGGACAGAGATAATGGCAGGAATTATCACATTCCTCACCATGTCTTACATCCTGATTGTAAACCCCAATATATTGAGTGCTGCGGGGATGGATCGCTCTGCATTATTTACTGCCACTGCCATAGCCAGCTTTGTGGGCACACTGTGCATGTCATTGATTGCCCGCCTCCCAATTGCAGCAGCACCAGGCATGGGATTAAACACATTTTTTGCCTTTTCGGTAGTCTTAGGCTTAGGCTACTCATGGCAAATGGCATTGACTGCTGTGTTTATTGAAGGTATTGTCTTCATAATACTTACCTTCTTTAATGTGCGAGAGCTAATAGTACAAAGTATTCCAAAAACAATAAAGGACGCCATCCCAGTGGGTATTGGGCTTTTCATCACACTTATAGGAATGCAAAATGCTGGATTAATAGTAAAAGATGATAACACTATGTTAGCCCTTGGCGAGATGTCCGACCCACATATTTGGGTAGCAATGCTGGGACTAATAGTGATGGCAGTGCTTCATTACAAAAATGTTCACGGCTCCTTCTTGATTGGTATTGCTGTGTCAACAATATTTGCCGCAATATTAGGAGTAATTTCCATGCCCGAAGGTAGTCTCGTATCCATGCCCCCAAGCATTACTCCTATTCTAATGAAATTTGAATGGCAGAATATCTTTAGTTTTGATATGCTCATTGTTGTATTCACATTCTTGTTTGTAAATCTTTTTGATACATTAGGAACTTTATTAGGTGTAGCCAAAAAAGCCAACTTGATAGACGATCATGGCAACTTCCCACAAATCAAAAAAGCACTATTTGCCGACGCATTGGGCACCACTTTTGGCGCAATGCTTGGCACAAGCACCGTGACAGCCTACGTTGAGAGTGCGTCGGGCGTGGCAGCAGGAGGGCGAACAGGGCTAACATCACTATCAACGGCTGCAATGTTTTTGTTGGCTCTATTTTTTGCACCAGTATTTTTGATGGTACCTGCATCAGCCACCGCACCAGCACTTATTCTTGTGGGCTTGTTTATGATATCGGCAGTTGTGAGCATCAATTTTGAAGATATGACTGAAGCACTACCCGCTTTCCTAACCATCGTAATGATGCCATTTGCTTTTAGCATTGCCCAAGGCATCGTTTTCGGCATGCTATCGTTTGTGATTCTTAAAGCACTAAACGGGAAGTTCAAGCAAATATCTACAACAATGTGGGTAATATTTGCACTATTCATTGTCAAAATGGCATTAGAAGGAATGCACCTGATGTAGATATAATTTGCCAAATAGAATGATTATAAGTACTTTTGCGCTAAATAATAATAGATTACATCAATAATACAAATTTATGGCAACAACATCAGATATCAGAAACGGTATGTGCATCGACTTAGACGGTCAATATTATTTCATTGTTGAATTTCTACACGTAAAGCCAGGTAAAGGCGCAGCATTCGTTAGAACGAAACTAAGAAACGTAACCTCTGGTCGCATTCTTGACAAAACATTTAATGCAGGCATAAAGATAGATGAAGTGCGCATAGAGCGCAGATCATTTCAATACCTATATCAAGATGATATGGGATATAACTTTATGAATACTGAAACTTTTGAGCAAGTTCCAATTCCAGCTGAACAGATAGATGGAGTACAGTTTCTTAAAGAAGGTGATGTGGTAGAGGTTCAAATTCATGCCGACAGCGAAACAATATTGACTGCTGAAATGCCAGCCCACGTTGTTTTGGAAATTACATATACCGAACCAGGAATAAAAGGAGATACTGCAACCAACACTCTAAAGCCCGCTACTGTGGAAACGGGTGCCGAAGTGCGCGTACCTCTATTTATTGAGACTGGCGAAAAAGTAAAAATTGATACAAGAACAGGTGCGTATGTAGAGCGTGCTAAATAATGTTCTAACAAACTATACATGATTGGGAGGGTACATCACTAAATGATGCTACCCTCCTTTCGTTTGTATCCACTAGGTCTCAAAAAAGCATTTACAATACAAAACACCTGCCGCAGGCACCTAAATAATCTAACACCCATTGCCCAACTATGTGGTGAGGGGCTAAAAATATTTTTAATTAATCGTACATTCTATTGCTAATAGCACAAAAGTATTTTTTCCAATCGAATAATGTGTGGCCGATACCAAAAAGTTTTTTTTGATACCCACAATGAATGTGTTCGACCCCTCAAAAAATATTTTGAAATCCAACACATCTTACAAAACCACCATTCACTTTTTATTTTGATTCAACACGAGTTACAAAACCACCATTCACAACTTTTTCTCACTCGCCACGGTTTACAAAACCACTATTCACAATTTTCAACTACCCACCGTGTCTTACAAAACCATCATTCACTATTTATTTAGATACGCAAAGACTTACAAAACCACTATTCACTTTTTATTTAGATCCGCAACGCTTTACAAAACCATTATTCACTTTTTATTTGGATCCGCAACGCTTTACAAAACCATTATTCACTTTTTATTTGGATCCGCAACGCTTTACAAAACCATTATTCACAACTTTTCCTTACTCAACACACACATTTTGTATAGAAAAATAGAATAATTAGGTTCGGCAAACTTACATGTCGAGAGCTTAAAGGATTTTTTTTCATCCGCAAGTAAGTGATTTGATAGATAAAAGAAATTTGAACCATTGACAAATAACGTTTTGAAGCAGATAAATAGTTTTGAAGTATTCACAATATTGAAGTTGGGACAATCTAATATTTAATTATCTTTGTTGTTGGATTAACTTTATAATAAACTCATGGAAAACAAAAGCATTAAGAATTGGGCAGAAGAGGACAGACCTCGTGAAAAGCTTTTACTAAAAGGTGTCGGAGCATTGACGGACTCAGAGTTATTGGCAATACTAATTGGGTCGGGCAATAAAAAAGAGAGTGCTGTGGAGCTAAGCAGGCGAATACTCCAAAAATCAGACAACAATATCAACAAATTGGCAAGGTTAAGCGTTAACGACTTGGTACAAGATTTTAGAGGCATTGGTCCCGCCAAAGCTATTACCATTGCAGCAGCTTTGGAACTGGGAAGAAGAAGACAAAAAGAAGATATGCCAGACAAGAAAAAAATAACTTGCTCTAAGGACGCATACCTGATGTTTTATCCTTTGATGCTGGACTTGAATCATGAGGAAACGTGGGCATTGATTTTAGACCGTTCCAACAAAGTTGTCTCCACAATGCAAGTGAGCAGGGGTGGTATATCGGGAACGGTTGTCGATATAAGATTAATTTTGCGTGAGGCTATCAATCATTATGCAAGTGGCATTATATTGGGTCACAATCACCCATCAGAAAACTGCACACCAAGCCCTCAAGATACTGCATTAACAAAGAAACTAAAAGAGGCTGCCAAATGGATGGATATCAATCTACTCGATCACATAATTGTATGTGGAGAGATTTATTACAGCTATGCAGACAATGGACTAATTTAAAAAATAAATACTTATACAAATGAACGAAGAATTACAAAAAGTACAGGACATGGTAGTTGAGATGTTGAAAACATGTTACGACCCCGAGATACCCGTCAACATATACGATTTGGGATTAATCTATGACATCGATATTGATGATGCCAATAATGTTATTATCGAAATGACCTTTACATCACCCAGCTGCCCTGCAGCAGATTTTATACTTATGGATGTGCAAATGAAAGTTGAATCTATTGATGAAGTGAATAGTGTGGATTTGAAGCTTACATTTGACCCAACGTGGGACAAATCGATGATGAGCGAAGAGGCACTCTTAGAATTAGGATTTATGTAAACAGGTATTTGTGGACAAAAAAGTTTATTTCCTATCAGACTTTCATCTGGGAGCCAAATCTCACCCTAATTCTCATGAAACGGAACGCAAGCTATGTCGTTTCCTTGATTTCGCCAAGCAAGATGCCAAAGCTATATACTTGGTTGGCGATATCTTTGACTATTGGTTTGAATACAAAAATGTGGTTCCTCGAGGATTTACTCGCACTCTCGGAAAGATATCCGAACTTACTGATGCTGGCATAGAGGTTCATTTTTTTATCGGCAATCATGATATATGGGTTACCGACTATCTACAAAATGAATGTGGAGTAGTAATTCATCGAAAACCACTAAAAGTAAAGATATTTGACAAGACGCTTTATATAGCTCATGGTGATGGATTGGGCGAAAAGTCGTTATCATTCCGTTTGTTGCGCAAAGTATTCCACAGCAATTTTTTGCGATTGCTCTTTGCTTCAATACACCCCCGATGGACGATAGCGATGGCGCACTCATGGTCGGCACATAGCAGAGAAAGCGGTGAGATTGCAGACTATTTGGGAGAAGAAAAGGAATTTTTGATTCAGTTTGCAAAAGAGGAAATAATCAGACAACCAGATATAAACTACTTTATATTTGGACATAGGCATATACTACTCGATTTTGAGCTCAGCAATACTGCAAGAATCATTCATCTGGGAGATTGGATAAACCATTTCTCATACGCAGTGTTAGACAAAGAAGGCTTGAAGCTAAAGAACTGGGCTCTATAATGCTTTAGTGTGCATAATTCCGCTCAGAAATATCGCAATATATATTATATATTTCACTACCTTTGATGATATCAAATGATAGCATCAACATGAAGCCACCATATAAAATAACATCTAAGATTCTATCCCTAATAGCATCTGTTTCGGAGAAATTAGGCGAAGTAAAAACTGCCTACCTGAATCAGCCTCCTGCCGAGCTGAGAAAACAAAATAGAATTAAAACTATCCAATCCTCCTTAGAGATTGAAGGTAATACAATGACAGTAGAGCAGATAACGGCTTTGCTAAACAACAAACATGTATTAGCTCCACAAAAAGATATTCAGGAGGTGAGGAATGCCATACAAGTGTATGACCAATTGGATAAATACAAGGCGTATAGCCTTACTTCTCTTTGCCATGCTCATAAAGTATTAATGTCAGGATTAGTTGACAATCCTGGAGAACTTAGAAAAACAAGCGTAGGTATTGCCAAAGGCGATCAAATAGCTCATCTTGCTCCCCCACCTCATTTGGTAAAGTCTCAAATAGAAGAACTACTTAAATATGCTAAGAGTGATAGCGATATACTATTGGTCAGAAGTTGTGTCTTCCATTATGAATTTGAATTTATCCATCCATTTATAGATGGCAATGGACGAATGGGGCGATTGTGGCAAATAGTGCTTCTTAGGCAAGAATATCCCGTGTTTGACTACTTGCCTATTGAAACTCTCATCAAAAAGACCCAAACCGAGTATTATGAGGTACTATCTATGTGCGACAAACAAGGCGAATCAACATTATTCATAGAATATATGCTCAAGATTATTAATGAAGCTCTTGAGGAGCTATTATCTTCACAACCCGTCAATCTAACTGGAGAAGAAAGAATCGAGCATTTCAGAGATATCATCAAAGGCGAATCATTTTCAAGAAAAGACTATATGCGTCATTTCAAGGATATATCGAGTGCAACAGCAAGTCGAGATTTAAGAGAAGCAACAGCTAAATACATTTTAGAGAAAAAGGGGGACGGAAGATTGACTACTTATATTTTTATTGACTAACTGTGCCATCAAAAAGGTACTACTCCATTTCGTTATACAACCAATAAATTCTAATACTTCCTGTTTTTCAAATAAAAAAGCAATAGATCCAAAGCCTCTTTATAATCTTGATTGAGAGAAAGACTATTGATGATAGACTCGGACATAGAGAGATAGTCAATTTTCATTTTTTCTGCATATTCAATTCCGCCCGACTCTTTGGCAAATGACAGAAGAGCGTCAATATTTTCGATTGAATAATCCTTAGACTCTATTATTGACATCATTTGGTTTCGCTTTTCATCAGATGAGTTATTGAGAGCATATATAAGTGGGAGAGTTATTTTGCCTTCGCGAATATCATTGCCAGTGGGCTTACCAACATCAGTAGAAAAATAATCAAATATATCATCTTGAATTTGAAAAGCCATTCCAATATACTTGCCCACTTTTCCAAAAGCTTCTACCACATCCCTACTTGCACCAGCAGTGATGGCACCAATTTTTGTGCAAGCGTAAAGAAGAGATGCCGTCTTTTTATTGATAACATCAAGATACCGTTTCTCATCTA
Organism: uncultured Proteiniphilum sp.; assembly: GCA_964575445.1. Classification (GTDB taxonomy): domain Bacteria; phylum Bacteroidota; class Bacteroidia; order Bacteroidales; family Dysgonomonadaceae; genus Petrimonas. Next base: position 35,092 of record CAZNRT010000008.1, read on the forward strand.
TAAGCACCTGATCGGCAAGTGCATATTGATTAAGCTCGCCCTCAGCCAGATTCTTGCCAAGCTCGGCAATCAAACCAATGACTTCAATGTTTTGGGTTTTGGTGCTCTCCACCAAAGATGAAGACAATATATAATCTCCCGCAAGCACAGAGCGTTTGTTATCAAAGATAGCGTTTACAGAGGGTGTGCCCCGACGCATATTAGATTCATCTATCACATCATCGTGTATCAAAGTAGCTGCATGCAAAAGCTCAACTGTAACAGCTCCATGAAAAGTAGATGGCTCAACATTGCCACAAGATTTGGCTACAAGAAAAACCAACATTGGTCTGATTCGCTTCCCATCTCTCTTAAAGGCATATTCAACTATATCTGAAACGTGACTATTGTCATTCTTTAATGCCGCTTGCAAATAAGCATCAAATTGGACTAATTCGTCTTGAATAACCTCCTTAAACATTAAACTTTGATCCATTTTTGTATTTAATTGAAATGCAAATTTAAAAATAATTTACCTCAAAGCAATCAAATATTTGTAACTTTACACTTTAAACATATTATCAAGCACATTATGTCGAAGAACAGACTTTTTTTATTAGATGCTTATGCATTAATTTATAGAGCATATTATGCGTTTATCAGAAATCCAAGAGTTAATACAAAAGGACAAAATACATCAGCTATATTCGGCTTTGTCAATACCTTAGAAGAAGTATTAAAGAAAGAGTCACCATCACATATCGCCGTTGTTTTTGATCCTCCCGGACCCACATTCCGACACACCGAATATGAAGAATATAAAGCACATAGAGAGGCAACTCCTGAGGATATCAAATTTTCAGTTCCAATAATAAAAGATATTATTAGAGCCTACAACATCCCCGTCATTGAAGTGGAAGGATATGAGGCTGACGATGTAATAGGCACAATAGCCAAAGCTGTGGACAAAAACCAGTTTGATGTGTATATGATGACGCCCGATAAAGACTATGGGCAGCTCACTGAAGCTAATATATATATGTATAAACCAAAATATGGCAGCAACGGCTTTGACGTTATGAACGACAAATCGGTGATGGAGAAGTTTGGATTGTCATATCCTGAGCAAATGATCGACCTTTTGGGCTTGATGGGTGATGCATCAGACAATATACCTGGTTGCCCAGGAGTAGGAGAAAAGACTGCCAGCAAACTATTAGAACAATTCGGCTCAATTGATAACCTTTTGAATAATACAGAACAACTCAAAGGTGCTTTGAAAAATAAAATAGAGGAAAACAGAGAGCAAATTGAATTATCAAGGTACTTGGCAACAATAAAAACTGATGTACCTTATGAATTAAATATTGAGGACTTTGAAATAGAGAGAATCAATGAAGTGAGGCTAAAAGAGATATTTGATGAACTTGAATTTAGAGCACTCTTGAAACGAGTATTAAATATTGAATCATCGACAGCCACTAATACTATTAATACAAAAGGTCCTATTCAAGGGGATTTATTTGCAGCCATTGAAGATTCTAACACAAACAATTTGGGTGCTTCTCTTTTCGAAAACAACAATGATTTAAAATCAATTGAGCACAACTACAAAATGCTTGATTCTGAAAAAGACTTGACCGAATTAGCTATTAGGCTTAACTCCGAAAAATCGGTTTGCTTTGATACAGAAACAACGGGCATAGATCCACTAACGAGCGAATTGGTCGGGATGTCCTTTGCGTACAAAGAGAATGAAGCATTTTATATTCCAATATCGGCAGACAAAGAGACAGCCATCAAGCAGGTTGAAATATTCAAGTCATTCTTTGAAAATGAGAAAATTGAGAAAGTTGGACAAAACATCAAATACGATATCCTTGTACTAAGAAACTATGATGTACACGTAAAAGGCAAACTATTTGATACTATGGTGGCACATTATTTGATTAATCCCGAGCTTAGACACGGCATGGACTATATGGCTGAGAACTATCTCAAATACAAAACTATACCCATAGAGGAGCTAATTGGTCCGAAAGGTAAGAGCCAGAAATCGATGCGAGATATTGAGCCCGAAGTTGTGTCAGATTATGCCTGCGAGGATGCTGATATTACACTAAAATTGAAAAATATTTTAGAGAAAGAAATAGTTGAAAATAAGTTAGACAAACTATTTAATGAAGTAGAGGCACCTCTGATTTATGTTCTTGCCGACATGGAGTGGAACGGCGTAAGATTAGACTTGGACGCACTAAAAAGATTGTCAGAAGAATTGAGCTCTGAGCTATTGACAATTGAGAAAGAGATTATTGAAATGGCGGGCATAGAGTTTAATGTGAACTCGCCCAAACAAATAGGAGAAGTATTATTCGAAAGACTCAAAATAATTGATAAACCAAAGAAGACAAAGACTGGACAATATAGCACTAATGAAGAAGAGCTTCAAAAGCTAAGTAATAGTCATCCAATTATTGATAAAATCCTTGAGCAACGTGGCTTGAAAAAGCTCCTAAGCACCTATGTTGATGCATTCCCTCTGTTGGTAAACAAAAATACGGGCAAGGTTCATACATCATTCAATCAGACTGTTGCAGCCACAGGGCGACTAAGTAGCACCAACCCAAACCTGCAAAACATCCCGATAAGAGATGAAAGGGGCAGAAAGCTAAGAAAAGTATTTATTGCAGACGCTGACTCAAAGTTTGTATCATCCGACTATTCGCAGATTGAACTTAGAATAATGGCACATCTGAGTAAAGATGCAAACATGATAGAGGCATTTAATAACAATCAGGATATACATGCCGCTACTGCTGCCAAAATATTCAAAATTGATATCGAGGATGTAACCCCCGAAATGAGAAACAAAGCCAAAACAGCAAACTTTGGTATTATATACGGCATCACACCTTTTGGATTATCAGAGCGACTGAATATCCCAAGAGGTGAGGCTAAGGATTTGATTGATGAGTATTTTGCAATGTTCCCTGATGTAAAAAAATATATGGACGATAGCATTAATATTGCCAAAGAAAAGGGATATGTGGAGACAATATATGGTCGCAAAAGATATTTGGCTGATATAAATTCGAGAAATGCAATAGTAAGGGGATATGCCGAGCGAAATGCAATCAATGCACCTATTCAGGGAAGCGCTGCCGATATCATAAAAGTAGCAATGATTAGAATATATGATGCATTGACAAGTAGAAATCTGAAATCGAAAATGATACTTCAAGTTCATGACGAACTAAACTTTAATGTGCCTAATGAAGAACTTGAAGAAGTGAGTGAAATAATAATAAAAGAAATGGAAAGTGCTTGCAAGCTTTCTGTTGCTCTGAAGACAGACTTAGGCATGGGCGAAAACTGGCTAATAGCACATTAACTATTCAAATAGAAATGAAATATGATTGACAGCTTAGCCGCTTATGGATATTGGGGACTGTTGGTAGCTTCATTTTTGGCAGCAACTGTTTTGCCTTTTAGCTCCGAACTTGTTTTTGCTACAATGATAGCCGCTGGCATGGATGTAGCAACATGTATTTTGTTTGCCACAATAGGCAATGCAGCTGGTGGAGCCACATGCTATTATTTGGGGATGTTGGGCAAAACCGATTGGCTTGAAAAGTGGTTAAAGGTAAGCCCCACTAAAATAGAAAAGATGCAAAATTGGCTTAGTGGCAAAGGTGCAATGATGGGGTTCTTCGGCTTTTTGCCAGCCATTGGCGACGTAATACTTGTAACATTGGGATACATGAGGGCTAATACTGCTATAACTATGATAACAATGACTATTGGCAAGCTACTTAGATACATAATCATCGGAACTGGCGTAGGAGCAATTGTTGCACAAGTGATGTAACATACTTATAGCAGAATATCATAAACCTACAAAATTCAATTAATTGATTTGAAATTTCGATTATTTTGTGCATCTTTGAAGAGCATATCTAATCAATATATATCTTGAAATATATCAACATTAAAACAATATTATATGAAAAATCTTGAAACAAATTTTATGGGAATTAAGCTGAGCAATCCAATTATACTTGGTGCCAGTAGCATGACCTCAAGCATCGATCAACTTCAGAAAGCGGAACTAAACGGTGCAGGAGCAGTAATATATAAAACCCTATTTGAAGAACAAGTGCAATTAGAAAACTTACAATTGGACGAGCAGTTGGGCATGTATGACGATATTCATGCCGAGATGACTCGTATTGAGCCACAGATTGAGTATTCTGACATTGATTATCATTTGTCTCGTCTCCAAAAAACCAAAGAAGCTCTTTCAATACCAGTATTTGCAAGTCTTAACGCGGTGAATACAGAATCGTGGATTAGATACGCAAAGATGATTGAACAAACAGGCGTTGATGGTATTGAAGTAAATCTTTATCAAACTCCCGTTAACTTTGACATTGAGGGATCAAAAATTGAACAAAGACAATTAGACATCGTAAAGGAACTCAAATCGCAAGTATCAATTCCTATAAGTGTGAAATTGAGCTCAGAGTACTCAAACATCCTGAACTTTGTGAAGAAATTAGACAATCTGAATGTTGAATCTTTAGTTTTGTTCAACTCTTTTTTCCAACCTGATATTGATATCAATAGAGAGAAACATACTAAAGCATTTAATCTTTCGCAAAAAGGCGACTATAAGCAATCACTAAGATATGTGGGTATGCTTTATGGCAATATCAAAGCTGATATTTGCGGTAGTAGAGGAATCTTTACAGGTGAAGATGCCATCAAACTATTCCTTTCGGGTGCAAATTCTGTTCAAATCGTTAGTGCAGTTTACAAGCATGGATTAGGCAGAATCAGTGAGATTAAAAAAGAAATATCAGAATGGATGGAGAGCAAAGGATACAATAGCATTGAGGAGTTTAGAGGCAAATTAGCCAATATTAATCTTGATGTTAACGAGAATGCCTTAGTATATAAGCGAGCACAGTATATTGACCTACTAATGAGCTCTGATACTATCTTTGGAGATTTCAAATAAACGATTTATAGACAAGGATAATACTTATTACAA
>CAZNRT010000009.1:0-27632 GCA_964575445.1 uncultured Proteiniphilum sp.
AAGGCTGTCATCCTGATCCCGTCAAAACGGGAGAAGGATCTCATGAGATTTCTCTTTGCGTACCAATGACAGGCGATATTTGGTGGACATGACTGTAAGATTTCTCTCCGCCAATAGTGAACCAAAATGACAAGCGACATTGTTGTGTGTTAAAAACATATTCCGTATATTTGCTACAATATTATAACATTAGGTAGGTGAATACTTATTTAAAAACAACAATTATGAAGAGACAAACAAAACAAAACAAAAGAGCAAGGAAAGCTAAGCAAGCTATACAGCAAGCATTATCGAAGCAACCACAACAGCCACAGGCAGTTGCGAAGTCAGAAAAGAAGAGAAAGAAGCGAGTGATGGACAAAACTAAGTTCAGGCTCAGCTGGTTGACCAAGATTGGTAACGACGACTTCTCGTCAACCACCAACGAGATTCTCAATTCGATGGAGATATGGATAAAGGGCAAAAGCATGATTCCAGATGCACCTTTTGATAGAGCACGCAAATACTTGGACCAAATGATAAATATGGCTCCAAAGCAGATGGGGCATGAGCTTACTGCCACCATTCAGGAGCTACACGCCGATCGCAAAAGGCAAATAACCACAATCAGAACATACGTGAAACTGCTCCTGCAGCCACATATGGCTAAGGACAATGAACAGCGAGCCCAATATGCCGAGATGCTAAAAGACTGGTTTCAAAGGATTCTTGGCACTCGCCACTATGATCTTGGCATTGGCACCCTACGATCGAGACTATCATATATACTCTCTGAAATAGAAAATTCTCAAGACTTGCAGGATGCACTGAAATTGTGTGGCGTGGATGACTTGGTGGAAGAACTGAGAAAGAACCACGACACACTCGAAACCGCACACACAAGGCGAGATGTGGAGACATCGGCATTGGCTATGGAGCCCAGCTTTGATGAGTTGAGAGCCAAAATATACAAAGAAATATGCCTATTAGTGCGCTGGGTGGGCGATCTAATAGATATGGAAGAGGACAACCGCATATATATTGAGATGCGAAACATTTTCTACCACTACCTGACACCCAAAAGAGCCAACTATATCCAACAACGAACTAAGCGAAGACTGCGACGTGAAGCCGCATTGGCAAAGCGTGAGAAGGAGTTGCAACGAGATAGGGAGCTGCAACAAGAGATAGAAAAGAATAACCCCCAACATACTTCCTCTGACTACCATCTTGATATCGATCGGCAGGAGTTTGAGTATGCGTGTGCGTTTATATAGTTAATCGATTGTCACTCTGAGGAACGAAGAGTCTCAATAATTTTGTAACTGATAAATAAAGATAAACTTGATAATAACGACTTGGAGCAAATTCTTTAATGTGCCTGTCAAATAACGAAATATGGCGTATATAAGAGTGATATTTTTGGAATGGAAGACTGAATACATTTGAAGTTGCATCCCAACATATTGCGATTGTATGAAAGAGATAGGAAACATAATTAAGGAACGCCGCAATCTTTTGTCCGTAACACAGCGTGAGCTTGCCGAGCTGGCTGGAGTGGCAATAAATACGCTTACAAAGATAGAGCGTGGCGAGGCAAACCCATCTATGAAGGTGTTGAACCAAATATTAGACACCTTGGGGTTGGAAATAGTAGTGAGGGTGAAGAGACTCAATATTTGATTAACTATTAAACTATTTGACTTATGAGACGTGCTAAAGTGTATATGCGTGAGCATCTGGCCGGGGTGTTGATAGAGACTGATGCAAAAAAGTTTGTATTTAGATATGATGATGCTTACTTTAATGATGATGATATGCCCACCATATCCCTAACCATGAGCAAGAAAAATCAAGAATACTATTCAGATACTCTATTCCCATTTTTTTATAATATGCTTACTGAAGGCGAAAACAGAGAGATACAGATGCGTTTGTTTAAGCTTGATGAAAATGATGATTTTGGCTTGCTGTTGAAGATTGCCCAATTTGATACTATTGGGGCTGTAACTGTAAAACCGATTGATGATAATGAATTGAAAGGAATACCAAAATTGAAAAACTTATAAACAATTCTTTTTTGAAATATAAAACCAAAAGAGCAGATCTATTGCATTATCAGAGTAGAAGAAACAAAATTGAAGATTTTAAATTATAATAGAATGAAAGCAACTTCATCTATTATCTATACCAATAAAAACAAATAACTGATTATGAGACAAATATTAATTTCAATTCTAATTGCTGTTGAGCCTTACTCTTTATATTCAAAATATTAACTGATTTATTCCCGTTATTTTTTTATCTGAAAATGTCAAAGAGATTATGAAGCCAAAAAATGTTTCCATCGCTTTTTCACTTGAAGCGAAAAAGTCTTTTATCTCTGAAAGTAATGTTCTATCTTTGTGAGGCAGCATATTGATTGATATATCAACCTAAAAATAATATTAAGAAGAGATGAGAATAACCTTACCAAACTCATTGCCTGAGTACCCTAAATTTAAAGATAATATTCGCCGTGCACCTGATCGTGGCTTTCGTTTATCAACGTCACAAACAAAAATTGCTTTACAAAATGCACTGCGTTATATCCCCAAAAATCTACATAAAGAGATTGCACCCGAATTTTTAGACGAATTAAAAAGTAGAGGTAAAATATATGGTTATAGATATAGACCTGATGGTGATTTGAAAGCCAAGCCTATAGACCAATATAAAGGAAAATGCATTGAAGGGAAAGCATTTCAGGTGATGATTGACAATAACCTATGTTTTGATATAGCTCTATATCCATACGAATTGGTAACCTACGGTGAAACTGGGCAGGTGTGCCAAAATTGGATGCAGTATCGACTTATAATGATGTACCTGGAAGAGTTGACGCAAGATCAGACCTTAGTTATAGAGAGTGGTCATCCGTTAGGGTTATTCAAATCTAAGCCTGATGCTCCAAGAGTAATAATTACAAACTCAATGATGATTGGGCAATTTGACAATCTCGATGACTGGGAAATAGCTGCTCAAATGGGAGTAGCCAACTATGGACAAATGACGGCTGGCGGATGGATGTATATTGGTCCTCAAGGCATAGTGCATGGCACCTTCAATACTCTTCTTAATGCTGGCAGATTAAAACTAAATATACCTCAAGACGAAGATTTGCGAGGCTACCTATTCGTATCATCGGGCATGGGTGGCATGAGTGGTGCTCAGCCAAAGGCTGCCGATATTGCGGGTGCGGTATCTATAGTTGCCGAAGTGGATTTATCTCGAATACAAACAAGACACGAACAAGGTTGGGTAAAACTAATATCCGATAGCCCAAAAACAGTATTTGAAGAAGCTCAGCAAGCGATTGCAAAAAGAACACCTCTCTCAATTGCGTTTCATGGAAATATTATAGATCTGTTGGAATATGCTGTCAATAATAATGTTCACATTGATCTTCTTAGTGACCAAACATCTTGTCACGAACCATATACAGGTGGATATTGTCCCGTGCAGATTACTTTTGATGAGAGAACACGATTACTAAAAGAAGATAGAGACTCTTTCAAAAAACTGGTTGACAAATCGCTCCAGCAACACTTTACTCTTATAAACAAATTAGTAGAACGTGGCACTTACTTTTTTGACTACGGCAACTCATTTATGAAAGCAATATTTGATAGTGGAGTAAAAGAGATATCAAAAAATGGAGTAGATGATAAGGACGGATTTATATTTCCATCATATGTTGAAGATATAATGGGTCCCGAGCTTTTCGATTATGGCTATGGTCCATTTAGATGGGTTTGCCTGAGTGGGAAACATGAAGACTTGGCAAAGACAGACAAAGCCGCAATGTCTTGTATAGATCCTAACCGTCGTGGGCAAGACTTGGACAATTGGAAATGGATACGCGATGCGGAGAAAAATCAATTAGTAGTTAGCACACTTGCTCGCATTCTATATCAAGATGCAGAGGGAAGAATGAATATTGCTTTAAAATTCAACGAGATGGTACGAAATGGCGAGATTGGTCCCATCATGCTGGGCAGAGATCATCATGATGTTAGCGGCACAGATTCACCATTTAGAGAGACCGCCAACATCAAGGATGGCAGCAATATAATGGCGGATATGGCAGTTCAATGCTTTGCAGGCAATAGTGCACGAGGCATGAGCTTGATAGCTCTTCATAATGGTGGCGGTGTGGGCATTGGCAAGTCCATCAATGGAGGCTTTGGCATGGTGTGTGACGGCAGTGAAAGAGTTGATGAGATTCTTCGCTCAGCAATGCTTTGGGATGTAATGGGTGGAGTGGCTCGACGGTCATGGGCTCGAAACACTAATGCAATGGAAACAGTATCTTCCTTCAACAAGTCTCATGGTGAAGATTATGTAATCACAGAACCATATCTGGCAGATGAAGATATTATAAATGAGCTAATATCCTAAAAGCAACATAACAAAATAAATTTTCAATATATATACCATAAGATTTATCACTTATTCCATATTTGTAACCACACAAATAAAAGAAATGACAAAATAAATTACCTTATAATATTATTGACTATCTTTGCGCATTATAGGTTATTTAATTATAAAATAATTGGTTATGAATAGAACATACAGTGTTATTACTGGAACGGGAAGTTATACTCCTCTAAAAGTAGTAAAAAATGAGGACTTTATAAATAACAAATTTCTTGAGTCAACTGGAGAAACTATTGACAAAGACAATCAAGAAATAATTGATAAGTTCGAAGAGATAACAACAATATCTGAAAGAAGATATGCCGAAGACCATCAGGTAACGTCTGACTTAGCTCTTATTGCTGCAAAAAGAGCTTTGGAAGCTGCTAACATTGATCAGGAAGAGTTAGACTACATCATCTTTGCCCATAACTTTGGCGATGTTAGAACAAATGATTCTCGCATTGATGTCACTCCTGCTTTAGCATCAAGAGTAAAAGCAAAACTTGGCATTCAGAATCCTAATGCAGTAGCATACGATGTTTTATTTGGTTGCCCAGGATGGGTTCAGGCTTTAATTCAGGCTGATTACTACATACGCTCGGGTGATGCTAAAAAAATATTAGTGATCGGTGCAGATGTTTTATCAAGAATCTCTGATCCACACGACCGAGATAGCATGATTTATGCTGATGGGGCTGGCGCAGCAGTAGTTGAAGCAGTGGAAAGTGATACGCCTGTAGGAATCATTGGGCACAACTCGAGAAGTGATGCAATGGAATATGTAAACCTACTTCGTATGGGCACATCTTATGATAACCAACTATCAGAAAAAGATGAATTGTTTCTAAAAATGAATGGACGTCGCCTCTATCAATATGCACTTGAGAATGTACCAAAAACATTAAAAGCTGGGTTGGACAAACTCAATCTACATATAAGTGACATAAAGAAGGTTTTGATTCATCAAGCGAATGGAAAAATGGATGACGCCATCCTCGCACGATTATACAGACTATATAATATTAGAGAAATACCAGAAGACGTTATGCCAATGACGATATCATGGTTGGGCAACTCATCTGTTGCGACAGTGCCAACACTTTTAGACTTGGTTATGAGAAACAATATGAATGGACATGAAATAAACTCAGGTGATAATATTATTCTAACATCTGTGGGTGCTGGAATGAACATTAATAGCGTGGTTTATAAATTGCCATAGAACTTTATAAATATATCTGTCTATTACTGACAAAAATAAAAGAGGACCTCATATGAAGTCCTCTTTTATCATTTTGTAGATTGCGATTTTAATCAGAATACTTTATTACTAAGATTAATTGTAAAGAGCAAATTCGTCTTTATCGTAAGCCATTTTCTTCATTCCAAGGAATAAAGCAAATGGTACAACTAACAAAATAATTGCCCAAACAATATTTGCTACCATGGAGCCTTTCTTCATATTATTAACAAAAATATGACCCAAAAGTCCCTCAATCACTAATAGTAATCCAATTAATAAGTTAGTATTATTGGTTGTGCCCGCAAAAAAATTGATTGCAAAAACTACTACTCCAATAAGCATAACCAATACCCCTGAATACCTTGCTATTTCTTTCATTGTATAATATATTATGTTGTTGATTTCGTAACGCAAATAAACACAAAATTCACCAATTTATAAAATTATTCAAGCAAAATATTCAAACAAGTATGCAAATAGAGACTAAAATCAAAAATACATTAGTTATTTGGGCAAGTAAAGTACAAAATTGATTATTTTTGCATTTCAAAATTAAGTCAGCATTATGAGTTTTGTCAGAACTATCCTTGGGTTTTTATACCAATGGCTTGTTTTTATACCTATTTTTTTTGTACTCACTATTCTTACTGCAATAATAGTAATGATATTCACAACAATATTTGGAAGCCGTTTTTGGGGATATTACCCTCCAAAATGGTGGTCACGATTTACGTGTTGGTTAGCCTTGTGTAGAATAAAAAACTCTGGTCATGAGAATCTCGATCCCAAGCAATCTTATGTATTTGTAGCCAACCATCAGGGCTCGTTTGATATTTTTCTTATCTATGGATTTTTGAATCAAAATATTAAATGGGTTCAAAAACAAAGTTTGAGGAATATACCTTTAGTCGGCTTTGCTTCAGAAAAGGCAGGACACGTCTTTGTTGATAACACGAGTGCTACTACTCGCACAAATACAATCAAGATAGCTAAAAAACAAATCAGAAATGGTGTTTCTATAATGTTGTTCCCTGAAGGATCTAGAACAAGAACTGGCAAAATGAATCGATTCAAAAGAGGCGCCTTTCACATTGCACACGATTTAGAGCTGCCAATAGTTCCATTAACAATAAACGGACCATATGACATTCTAAAACGAGGATCCTATAAATTAAAGCCAGGTAAAATGGAATTAATAATACATAAACCAATACCGACTAAAGGAATAGATGAAAACCAAATCCCCCATATTATGGATCAAACAAAAGAAATTATTAATTCAGGATTGTGGGAAAAGTATAAGTGAACCTTTTGCATATGGCTGTGCAACCTTTCATGTAGATATTCCCAAATATAACTATGCTTGACGCAAAACTCAGAAAACCTTAGCAACGAATAAATACTACCTCTTATCAATGTGGCGTACTCACTTATACTACTCTCCTACTCCTAATATATCTAATGGAAATAATTGACAGGACGGACAGGCATATAGAAATGAGTTGAACAAATCTATTTGCATTGGATGATGAACTAAAAAAGTATTGGAGAGAATAGGAAACTAAGCTTTGTAGAACTGGTATGTATATAAAAAAGAAATGGTTGTCTCACGACAACCAATCTCCATTGTTAACCTTAAATCTAATACCATGAAAAACACAGTACAAATGTAGTGGATTCTTCTATCCAAACCAAATAATATGACTGTAAAGTGGATGGATTTATCTTTTATTAACGACGAATGAATATATAAAGCATATTCCAAATGTATTTTTCACATTTGGACTGAAACAACAAATAAATTAGTCGTATATCTTTTTTGCAAAAAAATTGAATAGCTTCCAGTTAAAACGATACCATCGGCGCGTGGCACTTGGCTTGCCACCAAACTGCAATAGAAAGCGAGGTCTCCCAGTCTTCACATTTAAATATCCCGAGTCCATAAAGTCAAAAAGCTCAAATTCTTCTTTTTCCGCCTCATTCATTGCCGAGTATAACGCAAACACAGAAGGATAAAGTGTCTTATAACTCTTTTCTTTTCCCCAATAATAAAGAACAAATACTGTTTTGCCTTGAAAACCAAGAATCACTCCACCAATTATTTTATCTTTATATCGAGCGATTAGGATTCTACCCTTATTGTTGCTGATATAATACTTTAAAAAGTTGTCGAAATATTGATATGGGGGGAAACGATTATAGTATTTCCAATTTTCCGATTTATCAATAAGCTTGTAAATCTCTTTGAGATTGTCTTCACAAACGACCTCTTCAATGGTCACTCCTTTGCGGCAAGCTTTGTTTACTTGATTTTTACGAGTGGTGGAGATTTGATTCCAGATATTGCGTTTTCTCTGCAATGAATTGGCAACATTAATCCACTTCACTGAATAGAAACCATTTTCGCGAAAGCCTTTATATCCAAAGACAAGATTGTTTATATTTCTATATTCAATAAAGAAAACCTTATTCTCTATCTCCTTTACAAGAGTACTTATAAGCAAATCAAATATCTCTATCTTATTTATATCCTCTGCAAAAAAACTTGGCTGTTGCGAAACATAGCATCGCTTAAATACTGAACCATACAGAAATCTATTAATCCGCATTATTAGGGCAAACATTGCGGCTACGGGCTTTTCATCTTTATATGCTATCAGCATCAAAGGTTGATAATAGGATATATTACTATATAAATCGAAAGTAGATACGTAATGAAAAAACTGCTCATCTTTTACAAATGGCAAATTATCCTTTTCATAATATATTCCAACCTGATATTCCATAATTTAGCAATAAACACAAATCTACAACAAATTGCGGGAATTCAGAATTATTAAATATGAAAAACAAATTATTTCACCTCTTCCATCAATCTATCAAGTACTCTGAAAGCTATTGGACAAGTGTGAGCATTCTTGATTGTCAGTGAATAAATTTGATAAAACTTATTTCTATCAGTATGTGGATATTCTCTACAAGCGGTAGGTCTGCTTTCGTAAACAGAACAATAATTATCTGATCCCAAAAAAGGGCAAGGCATTTCGCGAAAAACAAAATCATTATCCTCATCTTTTCTCAAAAACTTATCGATAAAGTCTGATGGTTTTACTCTCAAGTTTTTGGACAGACCATCGATATCTTTCTCAGATACCATTGGACCCAACGAACGGCAACAATTACCACACTCCAAACAATCTATTTCATCTGAAATCTCTTTATGTAACTGATGAATAAGTCTATCCATCTTCTTAAGTTTGAGTTTATTTTTAGCGAAAAACTTTTTCCATTCATTCTCACGCAAAGATGCGTCATAATGTAAATTTGAAATATCAAGCATAGTTATAAAATTGAATGCAAAAATAATATTTTTCGATGTGAACAAATACATAACAACTTTAAATTATTAACTTTGTGAATTAATAAAAATATCACACAACACACTATGGCTAAGAAAATTCTTGTAACAGGAGGAACTGGATATATTGGTTCACACACAGTTGTTGAATTACAACAAGCTGGATACGAAGTAATAATTGTAGATAATCTTTCAAACTCAAATGCTGACGTCATTGAAGGTATTACAAAAATAACGGGCAAGAGACCAATCTTCGAAAAGATTGATCTTGTAGATATGAGTGCTTTGAAAGCAGTTTTGAACAAACATAAAGGCATTGATGGCATTATCCATTTTGCGGCGAGCAAAGCTGTTGGAGAGTCCGTTCAAAAACCTCTAATGTATTATAGAAATAATCTCGTTTCGCTTATCAACATATTAGAGCTTATGCCCAAATATGATATAAAAGGCATAGTATTCTCATCTTCATGCACTGTATATGGCGAACCAGATCAAAACCCCATTGATGAGAATGCACTTATAAAACCAGCAACATCTCCATATGGCAACACAAAACAAATTAACGAAGAAATTATTCAGGATTTTGTACACTCTGGCGCAGCAATAAAAAGTATTATTCTCCGCTACTTCAACCCTATTGGAGCACACCCATCTGGTGAAATTGGCGAACTACCATTGGGAGTTCCTCAAAACCTTGTTCCTTTTATCACTCAAACGGGGATGGGAATACGCGAACAGTTAAGTGTTTTTGGTGACGACTACAATACTCCTGACGGATCTTGCATAAGAGATTTTATTAATGTGGTAGATTTATCAAAGGCTCACGTGATTGCAATAGAAAGGATGTTGGAAGATAAATCTAATGAGAAAGTAGAAATATTTAATTTAGGAACTGGTATTGGTCTTTCCGTATTAGAACTAATTTCTGTTTTTGAAAAAGTATCAGGACATCCATTAAACTACAAAATTGTAGGTCGTCGAGAAGGAGATATTGAGCAAATATGGGCACAAGCTGACAAAGCCAATAATACTCTTGGATGGAAAGCTCAAGAGACAATAGAAGAGACCATGGCTTCGGCATGGAAATGGCAACAACAATTACGCAAGAAAAAGATAATATAAGATCTATTGGTATAGTATATTTGATAGAATACTATTAAATATTTACTTGAGGATGTTCAACTTTGACATCCTCTTTTTTTATTCTCAGGAAAGACTATCCAAAGTTATGAAACTGGGGTTTTGATTCTATTTTCATCTATCTATAAGGATATTAAAAGAAAATCTTGTATTTTTGCATCTACTAAAAAAGCATTTAAGAATTTAATTAAAAATATGGCAAAGGAAATAAAAGAAATAACTCCCCGTAGCAAGGATTATTCACAGTGGTATTTAGATATAGTGCTAAAAGCTGAATTGGCAGAAAACTCTGCCGTTAGGGGCTGTATGGTAATCAAACCATATGGATATGCAATTTGGGAAAAAATGCAACGCCAATTAGACGATATGTTTAAAGAAACAGGGCATGTTAATGCATACTTTCCTCTATTTATACCAAAGTCTTTTCTTAGTCGTGAAGCAGATCACGTTGAGGGTTTTGCTAAGGAATGTGCAGTTGTAACACATTATAGATTAAAAAACTCACCCGATGGAAAAGGTGTAATTGTTGATCCAGAAGCTAAGTTAGAAGAAGAGCTTATTGTTCGCCCAACTTCCGAAACAATTATATGGAGCACTTATAAAAATTGGATTCAATCATATAGAGATTTGCCATTGCTAATAAACCAATGGGCAAATGTGGTGAGATGGGAAATGAGAACTCGCTTATTCCTTCGCACCGCCGAGTTTCTATGGCAAGAAGGTCATACTGCACACGCTACCGAAGAAGAGGCTATAGAAGAAACAGTTAAAATGATCAATGTATATAGTGAGTTCGCTGAAAAGTATATGGCAATGCCCGTTATTACTGGACACAAATCAGAATCAGAAAGATTTGCTGGTGCTTTGGATACTTACACTATAGAAGCAATGATGCAAGATGGCAAAGCCCTACAATCAGGCACTTCTCATTTCTTGGGACAAAACTTTGCAAAAGCATTCGATGTTATGTTTGCTGATAAAGAAGGAAAGCGCGACTATGTATGGGCTACATCGTGGGGAGTATCTACCAGATTAATGGGGGCATTAGTGATGACCCATAGTGATGACAATGGATTGGTTTTACCACCAAAGTTAGCTCCATTTCAAGTTGTTATAGTTCCTATTTACAGAAATGTGGAACAATTAGAGCAGATAAATGAAAAAGTAGCTACCATCACTACAAAATTAAAATCTTTAGGTATAAGTGTCAAATACGATAATTCAGACAACAAAAAACCTGGATGGAAATTTGCTGAATATGAAATGAAGGGTGTGCCCGTACGTTTAGCGATGGGTGGTCGTGATTTAGAAAACAATACTGTTGAAGTTGCTCGTAGAGATACTCTAACAAAAGAGACCCTCTCTTGTGATGGGATAGAAGAATACATCAAAGAGCTACTTGATGAGATTCAAGAAAATTTATACAATAAGGCTCTAAGCTTCAGGAATGAAAAAACTCGTGAAATTGATAGCTACGAAGTGTTTAAAGAAGAGATTAAAGATGGTGGATTTTTCCTTTGTCATTGGGATGGCACTGCAGAAACTGAGGAGCTAATCAAAAATGAAACCAAAGCCACAATCCGTTGCATACCATTAGAGGGAGATACAACTCCTGGAAAATGTATGGTTACTGGAAAACCTTCTAAACAAAGAGTGATTTTTGCACTTTCTTATTAGAGAATAATTTATGTTTAAACATTAGTTCTTGTATATAAGAGCTAATGTTTTTTTATTACACATATGCCCACTAAAATTAAACATTGGATATCCGCCTTTAGAATGCGCACACTATTTCTGGCAGTGGCAGGAGTAATATTAGGAACAGGATTGGCGATACATAGTGGCAGCTTTTCAATAACTACAACTGCATTAGCAATCCTACTGGCTGTATCAATACAGATTCTATCCAACCTATCCAACGATTTGGGAGACTATATTAAAGGAACTGATACTACAGGCAAGCGCGAAGGACCTATGCGTGCTGTTCAGAGTGGAAATATTACTCCACTACAAATGAAAAGAGCCATAGCAATAAATACTGTGATTGTAATCGCAATCGGGTTATCCCTAATCTTTTTTTCCATTAGTGATAACAACAACAATGCATTATTTATTCTAATAGGTATCGGATTAATTAGCATTCTATCAGCTCTTTTTTACACAATAGGCAAATATGCCTATGGCTATGTAGGATTAGGAGACTTCTTTGCATTCTTCTTTTTTGGACCAGTAGCAGTTTTAGGTACATTCTTTCTCCATACCAATTCACTTGCATTGCAGCCAATAGCTCCCGCTATAGGTCTTGGTTTAATAAGTACAATGATTCTTAATGTAAATAATATGAGAGATATTGAGAATGATAAGTTTTCGGACAAGATTACTGTAGCTTCAAAAATGGGTTTAAGAAATGCCAAGATTTATCACTCTCTGATGAACTTAGGTGTTATTATTTCCTTTATATCATACAGTATAATGTACGCATCAACTCCACCTTATAGATATGCATATATCTTAGTATTTGTGTTTCAATTGATAACACTAAGGCAAATATGGTATAAGAAAGATAGAGAATTAGATCCTTTCCTAAAGATAACATCTATTACTGGACTCATTCTTGCTCTTATATTTAGCTTGTGCATTAATATATGAAGTAGTCAACCCCAATTATCACACATGAGAAGAGCATTAGTAGTTATGGGTAAATTTATAAGGAGAATAATTGATTTCTTTTATCCTCCTTTTAGCAAGTATTTTAGCCGACAGTTCTTTAGATACGGAGCGTCAGGAGCAGCCAATATTGCATTGGACTGGGTGCTGTATTTCATTACCTACAACTTTATATTAGAAAAGCAAATTGTAGAACTACCACTTATTAGCATTAGTGCACATATTGCAGCATTGTTGATAACATTCCCGATCACACTTATAACAGGATTTTTGCTTCAAAAGTATGTAACTTTTACATCGTCCTATCTAAGGGGACACAAACAACTGATGAGATATATCTCAGTGGTAGGTATTAATCTACTGATTAATTATTTTGGCATCAAACTGCTTGTCGAAGTATTTAGATTCTTCCCCACTATATCTAAAATGATAGTAACAGTAATATGCACGGTATTTAGCTATTTCTCTCAAAAACATTATACATTTAAAAGCAATAACAATATTGTATAACAACAATATTTACTTTGTGACTTACATCCAAATATCATCAGGATACTCCACATCGTATAAGAACAAAGCATGACCAGGAGCAGAGTCACCCGCTTTACCTCTATCTTTCTGAGCAAAAATATCTCTCAATCCATCTTCGTCCATGCGCCCTCTACCTATTTCGAGCATTGTCCCTACAATAGCACGCACCATATTTCGCAAAAAGCGATTCGCTTTAATTGTAAAAATCAAATCGTCACCCTGCATCTCCCAGTAAGCATCTTGAATGTGGCATATATTAGTCTTCACATCAGTATGTAGCTTGCTGAAGCTCGTGAAATCTTCATATTCTTTAAAAATCTCACACATTCTATTCATCTCATCTATATTTGGCTCAAAAAAGATTCTGTATTTAATATCGTGTAAGAAAACATCTTTCTTAGTAGTAATATAATACTTATAGGTTCGAGATATAGCTGAAAAGCGGGCATGAGCATCATCAACTACTCTTCTTATTTCTTGAATTGCAATATCTTTGGGCAGAAAATTATTTAACTTGCGTACTAATTCTACACAATCACATAATTCAGTTTGAGTATCAAAATGTGCAAACATCCTCTCGGCATGCACGCCAGAGTCAGTCCTACCTGCCCCTACAATATCGATATCCTCACGAAGAATTGTAGAAAAAGCTTTTTGCAAAACCTCTTGAACAGATAATCCATTAGGTTGGATCTGCCAACCAACATAGTTTTTACCACTATAAGATAGGAGAATGAAATATCTATACATCTTTATATAATTAACAAAACGACTTGTACTCAGCAAGTACAAGTCGCATAAATAAATTTTAGTTTTATATTATCTAACAGTAATGTGGAAGCAAGCTTGTTGACGTTCGTGTTTCACAAAGCATCTTTCTTGACTTCTCAAATCAAAAATAACTTGCGCCAATACAAGTTTCAATCTCTCTGGCATAATCTGATCAGTAGTATCTGGAACTACTTGCTCAAATCTCTTCCAAGAAATATCAAAGGTAGTGCCATATCTATGAGTAGAGTTATCACTTGCATTAATATTTCTCTTTGTCAATTTAGAAACATCATCGTCTGATCGTAACACACTTGTAAGATAAATTTTATACAAAGGAAGCTCCTTGCTATAAAGAGAATCCCTAAAATTTTGAGCAATATCTACAAACAATTTGGCAGCTGAAGGGACCAAAAATGGCATTGAGTGTGTCAAATCATATGTTTTGTACAAATCCAACTCATCTGGCAGCCGAATCAATTTCTTCTTTAATTTTATAGTATCGTCTCTCGACAAAAGTGGTGATACACCATTACTTTCTGCTGCCATCATGTGTTGCTCTTGCAGGTCATTAAATTCTTTATTGTAATTACCTGTAAAACGTTGTTTCCTCGGTGGTGTTACTTCTTCAGATATTGACTCTTTATCTTCACTACTAATCTTGCCACTACCACAATTATAAAACAAAAAAGAGGACATCAAAATTAAAATCCAAAAGTAACGCATCATAAGCCCCTATTTATTCATTTCGCGCAGTCTAATCTTTGTTAGTGCTTGCTTAGTATTTAATGGGAAATCACCATCTAAAATCCATGAGTAGTAACTTGGCTCGTTAAGAAGAACTTTGGCTACAGGCTTACCCTTATGTTTTCCAAAGTTGAACAATTCAACGCCATTCTCATCATATACCATTCTTCCCGCAAAGTCAACATTGTTATTAAAACTCGAAAACTCTTTAGACAACGCATCTACATCGTTCACCAAATCAGGATATTTATCTAATTGAGACTTCAAAACCTCATAAGTTGCTATCGTGTCAACCTCAGCAGAGTGTGCATTATCAAGCACCTTATCACAATAAAACTTATAAGCAGCCTCAAGAGTACGTGGTTCTTTTCTATGAAATATAATCTGTACATCAATGAACTTGCGCTTACTCATGTCAAAATCTATTCCTGCACGCAGAAGCTCCTCTGATAACATTGGCACATCAAATCTACTTGAATTAAAACCAGCTATATCACATCCTTCGAGAATCTCCACAAATGATCTTGCTATTTGCTTGAAAGTTGGACAATCCTTAACATCCTCATCCGTTATACCATGAATTGCTGTAGATTGTGGGGGAATAGGCATTTCAGGATTTACTCGTCGTGTTTTCAATTCCTCCTTACCGTTTGGGTACACCTTCAACAATGATATTTCTACTATTCTATCATTGGTTATATTAATACCCGTTGTCTCTAAGTCAAAGAATACCAACGGGTTTTTCAAATTTAATTGCATATCTTATTATTGTTCTTTTTTATAATGTAGCTAATTAGTATAGCTATTCTAAACTGAAGCTTAGTCGTTCAACATCATTGGCATCAGAAGAGACAACATATCTTCGTTCTCTTCATTTTCAACTGGGAAAACAATCCCTGCACGAGAAGGGTCTGACAATTCAAGTACCACATCAGTAGATGGTATATTATTTAGGATATCGATAAGGAAAACCGCTTTGAACCCAATGCTCATCACATTTCCATTATATTTGCAAGGTATCACCTCCTCAGCAGAGGTCATAAAGTCAATATCTTGTGCAGATACTACAATTTTGTCTTCGGTCAACTGAAGCTTCACTAAGCTACTTGCTGGATTTGAAAAAACACTAACGCGCTTCAGAGCATTTAAAAACGAAACACGATCAAGTGTCACATTATTTGGATTATTTTGAGGTATGACAGAATTATAATTTGGGAAGCGACCCTCAACAAAACGACAAATCAGAATGTTGTTTGACATATAAAAATATGCATTGTTTTCGTCAAATCTAATCTCCACATCCGCACTTTCTTTAGGAAGCAAAGCTCTTAAAAGCAACGCCGCCTTTTTGGGCAATATGAAAGAAGCTCTTCCCTCACTCTTTATTCCATTATTTATTATTCTCACCAATTTATGACCATCAGAAGCCACAAACGTTATATTATCGTCAGTAATATCAAAATAAATACCATTCATTACAGGTCGCAACTCGTCATCTGCCATAGCATATATTGTTCTATGCACACCATTAAATAGTATATCCGCTGGAATTGTTAGGCTAATTGCTGAGTCATTCAAATCCTTAGGTGTTGGATACTCATCACTTCTCTGTCCCATGAATTTATATTGACCATTTTGATAATAAATCAAAACCTCAAGGGTCTCCAAATTTATTTCTATAGTCAGAGGCTGCTCAGGCAATTCTCTTAGGGGCTCTAAAAGATTCTTGGCATTAATTGCTAAGCTTCCTGGTTCACTCAGTTCACTTATGCTCAATTTTGTTTCAAGTCTTGTTTCAGAATCTGCTGCAGTGAGAGTAAGCACATCATCATCCAATTCCAACAAAAAGCAATCTAAGATTGGAATATTATTCTTAGGATTAATTACTCTACTAATTGCTTGCAAATGACTTAATAGTGCTGTACTTGATACTATAAATTTCATAGGGCATTATTTTATTTGTTTCTAATTTCATATTAATTAGCAAATATACAAAAAATATGCACTTATATGATAAGTACATATCATTTTTGATTGCAAATCTCCAATTTATTGTTTTTTATTTCTGGGATGATGCTCTATTATTTCTTCTCTCAAGAATTTAGTATCTAAATGTGTGTATATTTCGGTGGTAGATATCTTTTCATGTCCCATCATCTCTTGTATAACTCTTATATTTGCTCCACGCTCCAAAAGGTGCGTAGCAAAAGAGTGTCGCAAAACATGAGGTCCAATTTCTTTGTCTATTCCTGCCTCTTCGCTATATTTTCGAATATAGTAGAAAATAGTAATGCGAGAGATGGCAGTTCCTCGAGAACTAAGAAACAGAACATCCTCACTTCCTTTCTTTATGGCAATATTTGCACGATGAGACAGATAGTTGCTAATTTTTTGAATCGCTACTTCAGATATAGGTACCAATCGCTGCTTGTCGCCCTTCCCTCTCACTCTAATAAATCCTTCATTGAAAAACAGATCTTGAAACTTCAAACCAATTAGCTCTGATACTCTCAGCCCACAACTATATAGTGTTTCGATAATTGCATAATTTCTTGCCCCTTCTGGAGTGGAGACATCAATCACTTCAAGCATTGAATCGATTTCGTCTATCGATAGATATACTGGGAGCTTAAGTCCAACCTGTGGAGAATCAATAAGTGAAGTTGGATTGCCCTCTATATAACCATCAAGTTCAAGAAAATTGAAAAAAGACTTTAGTCCTGACAATATTCTGGCTATTGATCTGCTCTTTATATTCTTATCATACAAATCGGCAAGAATCTCTTCGATATGAACACTCTTGACATCGTTAATATCCAATTCGTTTCGCTGCATAAAGTCGGTGAGCTTATCCAAGTCTCGCATATATGCATCAATAGTATTTGCCGAAAGCCTCCTCTCAAGCAGTAAGTATTGCTTGTATTTGTAAAGGGGCGAACTCTTATCAGTCATAATAGCATTATTGAATAGTAGATATAACTTTTGTAGCTTGTTCAATATAAAAATCAACTCTATCAATAGTTTGCTTCAAATCTTTCTCGCCCAATTGTCCTTTCTTTTCAAGCTCTAACAAATTTGAGGTTAAATATCTATCCCCCATCATTTTGAAAAGTGGAAGCATTTTGTGAGCAAGGTTTGATGAATTATTTGAGTCTGATTTGATATCAGAATCATTAAGAAAATTATTAAGTGTGCTACACTCATCCACAAAGGCATGCAAAATAGCCAACGTGCTATCTCTATCATCTCTAACGTAACTTATTAGTGCCTCTACTCCTTTAGGATTTAAGTCTGCATTGTGACTAAAATCTTCGGGGGTGATGTTTATGTTTCTAACAATAACATCAAATAACTGATGAGAAGTATAAGGCTTGTTGAGAAAATCAGTAAATCCTGCGTCCTTATAATCCTTGATTTCTAAATTTGAAGTAGCAGTAAGCGCAATTATTTTAGATGATTTTCTCTTTACCAACCCCGAATCCAATATCTGTTTGATAAGATTAAAACCATTCAACTCGGGCATCTGGATATCAAGGAAAATCATATCAAAAGTATTCTCTGTCAAAATATTCAATACCCGATTGGGGTTAGACTCCACAGTTACTTTTACTTTCTGAGTTCTAAGCATTCCCGCTGCCATAGTGAGCTGTATAGGATCATCATCAACTAACAATACTGAGACACCGTCCAACATCAAACTTAAGCTATCCAACGGATTACCACCATTTCTATTAACATCATCAGCTTTAGAAACGGAGATTGGTAGTTCAACAAAGAATTCTGTCCCTACCCCTTTTTCGGAAACGAAATCAATCTTTCCATTTAACTGCTCTACCAGCCCTTTGGTAATAGCGAGCCCAAGACCACTACCTTTGGAATAACTATCAAAACTATCGGGACCAATCTGCTCAAACTCTTCGAATACGAGCGAATGATTTTCTTTAGAAATACCCACACCTGTATCTTTTACTGACAGATGTAGATTATTCATCTTATTACTGTCAAAATCAACAGTCACTATTATCTCGCCCTCAAAAGTATATTTAATAGCATTTGATATAATATTTGAATATATATCTCTTATCATAAATGGATCTCCGTAAGAGATTAAATTATATGGCACATTACTCTTTGTCAGCAACTTGAGACTTTTTTGATTTGCTAATGGCTCAAAGCTACTGATGGTATTGTCGAGCAACTCTCTCACAGAAAAACTCATCTCCTTGCGAGTCCATGTATTAGACTCTATACGCTGATAGTCGAGTAGGTTAGTCACAAGTTGAAGTATATGTTCGCTCGACTTTTTCATATTCAATAGATAAGTATCGTGAGATGCCTCATTGGAGTTTGACTCAATGAGCTCAATGTATCCCAAAACAGATCCGATGGGCGACTTTATATCATGCGATATAGAGAGCATAAGCTTTTCGCGAGATTGCAACAGCTTATTTATATGATAATTGGATTTTTCTAATCGCTTTTTATATCGTTGGCTCCTATTAATATCGGTAATAAATAACAATCCAAATATTAAAGCAATGAAAAAAGCAATCAATGAGACCCAAAATATAGTATTGTAGGATCTTGTCAGCGTTGATTCTTTTGCCTCTACCAAATAAATGCTCTTCTCAATCTCCTCTTTCTCAATATTTTTAAGAAGTGCATCCACATTTGTAGTCAATATCTGGTTTGTAATATTCATTGAAGCCTGCCTGTTAGACAAAGCTATTTGAAACTTCCTTTGGTTCTCTAAATCCACACGCTCGGAATACCTCACCATATTTACTATGGTGTCAATAAATAGTTTATAATCTTTCTGAATAATTTTTGTTGGGCGATTTTGCAATATTACTGTTGAATCTTGTTTCCCGGCAAAGGCATCTCCAAGTCTCTTAAACAATCCCTTCTTCTCCCCCACCACCACTGTTGTATCTATCGCAGACACATTATCATGTTCTTCTTCAAGTATATTATCTTTAAGATAGTTTTCAATATTCGAGTTCAATCTTTTTGGCACATATGTGTTTATAGATTGTTTAAGAATGGGAGGTGCTTTGCGCAACGAGTCCATCAAAACAAGAACTGCCAATAGGTTTTCCTCCTTCTTTTCCAAAAGCACATCCAAGCTATCAAGTTGTGATATACGTGTGCTATCTACCGAAAGTTGTTTTAATGTATCAATTCTAAGGCTTATTGAAGGACGCACTTCATTAAAGGCATCAATATATTTCTCAGCACTATCAAATGTGAGCAAGTCATACGAATTTTCAGCCTCATATAATTGATTAATAATATTACTCACTATGATAAGTTCTTGCCTATCCTCACTTCTAATTCTCTTCTCAGAAAAATCTACCAGATTTTTATAAATAGCCCACAGACCAGTAAGCATTATGAAGACCAATAAAACATAGCCGCCGATTACCAAATATTTTACCCTTGATTTTGTTTCTCTCTTTTTCATAAAGCTATTTATTAAATGATCTAATGCCTATATTTTGTAAATTCTAATTTTATTGTATAGTGTCTTTCTGTCAATATTAAGCAAAGTGGCAGCAAGCGTTTTGTTGCCTTTGGCTATATCCAATGCCTCTGATATTTTCTGTTTCTCATAATTCTCTCTCTTGAAGCCCTCCATATGATCACTTCCTGAACTTTCTGGATTCATTGCGAAACACTCATTGCCTGATGATATACAATGGATTGCTTCTTTTGTGATAACATCACCATCAGTTATCAATGCCATCTTTATGATCACATTCTTCAACTCCTGCACATTTCCCTTCCAGCTATGCTTATAAAGTGCTTCCAAAACAGCCTTATCTATTTTTGTAATGTTTTTGTCCAATTCTCTATTTGCCATCTTCAGGAAGTGATCAGTATAAGATGATATTGCTAATTCACGCCCCATGATGGTCGGCAACTCGATACACGACTCCAACAACACATCGTACAGCTTAGGCATTAGTAACTCCTTCAATTGCTCCTTCGTCTTAGTGGTAGTGATAATTATCTGCGTAAAGTTTTTATCTCTATTCTGTTTTGTCAACAACCACAGCAAAGAGTTTTGCATTTGCAAATCAATCTTTTTCAATCCTTTTATATGAAGAAGTCCACCCTTAGCTCTTTCAGCATGTTCACTAAGAAGATTGTGCAAAGAACCATCCACGAAAGCTTCTTTACTCAAAACATTCATGTCTAATATTTCTATTGGACCTCTATCCCCTATTCCTTTTAAATATATAAACTTCACCGCTGTGTCTTTGCCTGTGCCATTATCTCCAATAATTAGCAAGTGAGAACTATTTCTTATGGTATCAATCATTTTGTAATGATTATACTCAGAATCCATTCCCTCAGGATTGATAAATTGCTTTATAAATCCAGACGACTGTTTTTTTATATCGCTTATCTTTAATGCCTCTTCTATCTTATGAAATAATAATTCGGCATCGATTGGCTTAGGAATATAATCTACAGCACCCATTTTGATTGAATCTACTGCCGAACTGATGTCGGCAAAACTGGTCATCATTATCACCTGGATACCACTATCATATTTGCTCACCCAGCTTAAAAACGAGAATCCATCAGCGTCGGGCATTCTTATATCCGACAACACTAAGTCAAACACACCATTCTTGATTTTTCCAATAGCCTCCTCAACACTTGATGCCACATCCACATTGTAATTGTTCTTGGCAAGCCATGATTTTAGCATCAGGCAGATTGTAAGATTATCATCAACTACAAGTATATTTTTCTTTTCTTCTTTCATGATAAATGCTAATTGATAATTGATAAATATTTCACTCTACTCCTTCTTAAGCTCCTTTGCTATAAAAACAGAGGCATACAAAAGAATAATCGTTCCAACCAACATTGCCAATGCCCACAAATTGTCTCCCATATACATCAGATAAGCAGCAGCAAGCATAATGAAACAAGATATTACCTGCATCCCAAAAAGTCTTTTACCCCTAATACTTCGTCCTGGATAAGGTGTTTTCATAGTGATTACGCTAAACACCACTACTGACACAATCATTATCCATGAAGAAATGTAGGGCGTTTGCAAATACAACACTGTTGCCAACAAAATTAGCATAGCAGATACTTTATAAAGTAAATCTTTAATATTGCGCATTGTTTTAGTTAAATATTTAATTCTTAGATAGAACTAACAATATAATTGATAAAAAAAATCCTATTCTAATCTATTACAAAGACCTCCTCATTTTTTCGTTTCATAAGATAATTCTCTCTCGCAAACTTCTCAAGATTGTCACGATTAGATTGCAACTCTTCGAGCTTAGTCCTATCAATTTCAGTTTGACCTCTATAATACTCTATTTGAGATTTCAAAACTTTAATCTCTTTTTCATACTTTCTTCTTTTCAGCAAGCTGCTATCACTAAAGAAAAACAGCATAGCTATAAGCATAACAAGAATAGCTATTTGATATACAGATAGCCAAAAATACCTTTGCTTTAGTTTGTTCCTTAAGTTATATATATTCATCATTATTGCTGATTTAGGAACAACAAAAATAATCTAATTTTAATTCTTAATCAAATTGTATAACAGATTAATATATTTCGGCTCGCTATTAATCAATTAAAACAAGCAGAGAAGACCTACATAGTTTTGTGTATAACTCAATATCATCACTAACATAATTTATATTAACATCTTTGGCAAAATAATTTAAAGAATTTAGGCTAATTGCATTTTTTGAACTATCTTTACACTCATGAAACTTTTAATTTAATGTGTATAATGAAAAGAATTTTCTTTACCTCGTGGATACTACTTCTTGCCACATCTTTTGTCTATCCGTGTACCAATTTTCTCATCGGGAAAAAAGCATCGAAGGATGGATCTACAATTATTTCATATTCGGCTGACTCATACAACCTATATGGTGAACTCTACCATTGGCCAGCAGCTCAATATAAACCTGGCACTATGCTAAAAGTATATGAATGGGATTCGGGAAAGTATCTCGGTGACATTCCCCAAGTTCTCCAAACATATAATGTCATTGGGAACATGAATGAGCACCAATTAGCTATTGGTGAAACCACATTTGGTGGACGACCCGAACTGAAAGACAATAATGGAGTCATTGACTATGGTAGTCTGATATACATCACCCTGCAAAGAGCAAAAAATGCACGTGAAGCTATCAAAACGATGACAGACTTGGTGGCAGAGCATGGCTTTTACAGCTCAGGTGAATCATTTTCGATTGCCGACCCTAACGAGGTGTGGGTGTTGGAAATGATTGGGAAAGGTGAAGGCAGCAAGGGAGCAGTGTGGGTGGCAGTACGCATTCCAGATGATTGCGTTTCGGCTCATGCCAACCAAGCACGTATTCAGCAGTTTCCACTAAATGACCCCGAAAATTGTATCTACTCATCTGACGTAATTTCATTTGCCAAAGAGAAAGGATACTACTCGGGAAAAAATGAAGACTTTAGCTTTGCTCAAGCATATGCTCCACTCGATTTTGGTGCACTTCGCTTTTGTGAAGCCAGAGTATGGTCGTTTTTCAATAGAGTAAATAGCAATATGGCAGAGTATATAACCTATGCACAAGGAAAAACTACCGACCCAATGCCTCTATACATAAAACCAGATGAAAAGCTAAGCGCAAGAGATGTCCAAAACCTAATGAGAGACCATTACGAAGATACAGATTTGGACTGGAGATATGATTTGGGTGCAGGACCATTCAACTCGCCATATCGCTGGTCGCCATTGACTTACGAAGTGGACTCAATTGCATACTGCAACGAACGACCAATTGCCACACAGCAAACGGGTTTTTCATTTGTTGCGCAGATGCGCTCTTGGCTTCCCAATCAAATAGGTGGCATCTTATGGTTTGGTATTGATGATGCAGCACAATCTGTTTATTATCCTTTCTATTGTGGACACACTCAGGTGCCACACGAGATGGAGGTAGGAAATGGAGATTTGCTAACCTATTCTGAAACATCGGCTTTCTGGACACACAACATAGTGTCAAACATGGTATATACTCGATATAGTGATAAAATAAAAGACTTGCAGAAAGTGCAAATGAAGCTTGAAGATGGATTCGAGGCGACTCAACCAAGTATAGAGCAAAAAGCACAAGAATTATATAATAAATCGGATACTGAAGCAGTTAGCTATCTGACTGACTATACAAACAACTTAGTAAAAAAAGGAGTGAAAGAGTGGAAAGCTCTTGGACACTATCTGCTTGTAAAATATGTTGACGGCGTCGTAAAACCTGAAGAGGATGGCAAGTTTAAAAGAAACGAGCATGGACAGCCAGCATCGCCAATAAGAACGGGATACTCTAATGAGTTTTACAAACAGGTGATAGAGCAAACTGGAGATAGATACAAAGTGATGCCTGTAGAACAAGAAAATTCAAAATAATAAATCAATAAAATCATAGGTGTTTATGGACAACGAAACATTACTAAACCAGGTAACACACAGAGCACAGATGTGGCTTGAGGGAAGTTACAACGAAGAGACTAAGAATGAAGTTAGAGAAATGCTTATTAATGATGACAAAAGTCAGCTCATTGATGCATTCTACAAAGACTTGGAATTTGGCACAGGTGGTCTTAGGGGCATCATGGGTGCGGGCAGCAACAGAATGAATATATACACTGTGGGTGCTGCAACGCAAGGATTGGCCAACTATCTTCAGAAAGAATTTGAAGAACTTGAACAAATCAAAGTAGTGATAGGTCATGATTGTCGCAACAATAGCCGCAAGTTTGCCGAAATAGCTGCTGATATTTTTAGTGCTAACAATATCAAGGTATATCTATTTGAAGAGCTACGCCCAACGCCAGAGGTGTCATATGCCATTCGTAAGCTTGGATGCCAAAGTGGAATAATGATTACCGCTTCGCACAATCCTAAAGAATATAATGGATTTAAAGCATATTGGGAAGATGGAGCACAAGTATTAGGACCACATGACAAAAATATAATTGGTGAGGTAAATAGGGTAGCTTCTGTTGATGATATCAAATTTAAAGGAAATAAAAACCTTATTGAAATCATTGGTGAGGATATGGATAAAGCATTTATCAACAGAGTGAAAAGCTTCGTACTGTCACCCGATGCAATTGCCAATCAACACGATTTGAAGATTGTATATACTCCAATTCACGGAACAGGGATAAAGCTTATTCCCGACACATTGAGAGCTATCGGTTTCACCAATATAATAGATGTGCCAGAGCAGAATGTAATTAGTGGCAATTTCCCAACAGTGATTTCACCCAATCCTGAAGAACCCGCTGCGCTTGACTTGGCAATAAAGAAAGCAATAGAAACAGATGCCGACATAGTGTTGGCTACCGACCCTGATGCAGACCGTATTGGTGCAGCTATTAGAGATGATGAAGGCAATTTCTTCTTGCTCAATGGCAATCAGATTATGCTTGTATTAACTTATTACCTCGTCTCGCAACGCAAACAGAAGGGATTGCTCAAGGGTAAAGAGTTTGTTGTAAAGACTATCGTTACCACTGAGTTGATCAAAGAAATTGCAGACAAAAACGGCGTTGAGATGTACGATTGCTACACTGGATTTAAGTGGATTGCTCAAATTATTCGCAACAACGAGGGCAAGAAAAAATATATAGGTGGAGGAGAAGAAAGCTTCGGCTTTTTGGCAGATGATTTTGTGCGTGACAAAGACTCTGTTTCGGCATGTACACTATTTGCAGAAATAGCTGCTTGGGCTAAGGATAATGGTAAGACTATATATCAAGTGCTTCAAGATATATATATGGAATATGGATATTCTAAAGAGGTAAATATATCACTTGTTCGCACGGGCAAGGAGGGTGCTGATGAAATAGAGGCTATGATGAAAAACTTCAGAGTAAACCCTGTGCAAGAATTAGCAGGATCGCCAGTGATTATTTGCAAAGACTATGCAAGACTTGAGAGCTATGATTACAAAAAGGATGAAGTGACCACATTGGAGATGCCCACTACATCTAATGTGCTTCAATACTTTACTGAAGATGGAACCAAAGTATCTATTCGCCCATCTGGAACTGAACCAAAGATAAAGTTCTATATTGAGGTGAGAGGTCCAAAGGTGGCATCTGTCGAAGAGATTGCAAAAGCAGAAGCAGAAGTAGATGTAAAAATTGAAGCTATCAAAAGACACTTTGGATTGTAAGCCGTTTGCATCATTAATAAATTTCAAAACGCTGGATGATAAAAATCATTCAGCGTTTTTTTTTGCTTTCACGCAAAGAACTCTAAAGTAATTTTCACCTCTTTATAAATTTTTCTTTGCACCCTTATATTTTATAGCCTATTTTTGCCGACTAAAAATCAATCTTAATGAACAACAAACGAATTTCGAGCTCTGCGTATGCAGACACAAAACCACATTTTGTAGTATTAAATGGGCTACGTGGTGTGGCAGCACTTATGGTGATATGGTATCACGTGTTTGAAGCATTTGCCACAAGCCCCATCGACCAACGATTTAATCATGGATATTTGGCAGTTGACTTTTTCTTCGTGCTCTCTGGATTTGTCATTAGTTACGCTTATGACGATAGATGGAATAGAATGTCAATCAAAGAATTTTTCAAAAGAAGACTAATCCGCTTGCATCCACTTGTGGTGATAGGAGCAGTGATCGGAGTAATCGCATTTATGATACAGGGCGGAGTGCAATGGGATGGCACTAAAGTAGCACTTTCATGGGTGATGATATCGCTATTGATGACTATTTTCATGATTCCAGCATTGCCAGGTAGCGGAGCCGAAGTGCGAGGCAATGGCGAGATATTCCCACTCAATGGACCCAGCTGGTCGCTTTTCTTTGAATATATAGCCAATATATTATACGCATTATTTATTCGCCGACTATCCACCAAAGCACTCGCCTTTCTTGTGGGAGCCACTGGAGCGGGCTTGGCATATTATTCTATTGCAGGTCTTTCGGGATATGGCAACTTGGGCGTGGGTTGGTCATTGTTGGATAATAATTTACTTGGTGGCTCATTGCGAGTAATGTTCTCATTTTCGGCTGGTATGCTATTGTCACGCACATTCAAGCCAGCACAAATCAAAGGTGCATTCTGGAAGGCATCTATTGCTATCATTGTTTTGCTATCCATTCCTTACGTTGGAAATGAAGACACCACATGGATGAACGGAATATATGATGCAGTGGTGGTTATCCTGATTTTCCCACTATTAGTATTTGTAGGAGCTTCTGACACATCAAATCGTAGTCAATCAAAAAGAAACGGCTCCAAAAAGATGTATCGCTTCTTGGGTGATATCTCCTACCCTCTCTATATTATTCACTATCCCTTTATGTATCTCTATTATTCTTGGGCATGGAGTCACGATCCTGCGCTCACCTTTGCTCAAACTTGGCATATAGCATTACTACTATTCTTCGGAAATATTGCACTTGCATACATTGTGATGAAGTTTTATGATATTCCTGTTCGACGCTGGCTGACAAGCAAGTTCATACCAAAGAAATAATTTTCTGAAACTTCCAACGGAGACGATTTTGCTACAAATACACATTTTTTGCAACTAATATGGTGTAATGTCAAAGCAAAAAAAGAATTTTTATCACTCTCAATGGTCATCGAGAGTAGAAAAAAAAGAATTTTATCATCCATGTTGGTCATCGAGAGTAGGAAAAAAGAATTTTTATCACTCCCAATG
>CAZNRT010000009.1:27732-33840 GCA_964575445.1 uncultured Proteiniphilum sp.
TCATCGAGAGTAGGAAAAAAGAATTTTTATCACTCCCAATGGTCATCGAGAGTAGAAAAAAAAGATTTTAATCATCCATGTTGGTCATCGAGAGTAGGAAAAAAGAATTTTTATCACTCCCAATGGTCATCGAGAGTAGGAAAAAAAGATTTTAATCATCCATGTTGGTCAGCATGAGTAAGAAAAAAAGATTTTACAGTCTTCACTATATAATAAAAGCGTCAAATGAGATTATCATTTGACGCTTTTGCGAATCTAAAGTTCAATAAACAATTTTATTTCACTACTTTGAGTTCTTCAATTATGTGTGGTGCATTCATAATCTTATCAATTGTGTAAAGCACATAGCGAATATCCACACTAATGGTACGCTGCATATTAGGATCGAATATAATATCGCCACTCAATGCCTCCCAGTTGCCATCAAATGCCAGACCGATAAGCTCTGCCTTGCCATTCATCACTGGGCTACCCGAGTTACCTCCCGTAATGTCATTATCAGATAGGAAGTTTACTCGCAAGGTTTTATCTTTGGCTTCATATTTGCTAAAATCCTTAGACTTGATAGCATCAATTACATATTGCTGTAAATCAAACTCAGGGTCTCCTTCCTTATACTTTTCTAAGATTCCTTTTTCGGTGGTATAAAAGTCGTACCATGCACCATCATAAGGCACATATCCTTTCACCGAACCATAACTCATGCGCTGTGTGAAAGTAGCATCAGGATAGAAATCTTTTTTGTTGTCCATCTCCATCAAGGCTGCGATAAGTTCGCGCTCGCCAGTCATAATCTTCTCGTATGCAGAGAACATATTTCCTGAAATTTCATATCCCATATCCTTTGTAGAAATGGCAAGTTGCATGGCTGGGTCTTGTGTCAATATTTCGGTGTCTGCAGTCTTCAAAAGCTCCAACAAGTCTCCAAGATTTGTAAATTTGCTATTTGAAAACAACCAATCGGCATAAGCTTTGTAGTCACCTCCAAACTCATCATTGATCTTTTGATAAATGTCAGGATGATACTTTGCTGGAACTCGCTTAGCATAGAGAGACATTAATGAAACCACTACATCACGATCTAATCGTGGCTCGTAGTTTTTGTAAGCCTCAAGTATTCTGTCATTAATAAAGTCTGCTTTTTCCTGATCTGTTCCACCTGGATTAAACTGCAAGATGGTGTTTGCGAATTTTATCAGCTCAATCCCGTTGTTGAACGTCTCCATGAAATAAGTTACATACTTAGCATCCTCAGCCGAACCTTCGTATGACTGTTGCAATGTAGCCAACAGATTGCCATATTTAGTCTCATTCTTTTTTGACTTATTTATCCATGAGCTTAATCTTGCTTCCAATTTTTCTTTTTCAGCCAAGACACCTAACTTCACTAAAGCCTCGTTCATACCCATCGAATTTTTCCAATAGTTGGAGCTTCCCGCATATTTATTGGCATATTTAAGACGGATAGTATCATTTTGAGTCATTTCGTTCCACCAAATATCTTGTTTGATGCCACGCACCTCGATACGAGGCTTGTTTTGAGACTCCATCATTTGTTTTATTCCAAACGAAGATAGATAACGCTGAGTGCTTCCAGGATAACCAATTGTCATGGCATAATCGCCATCAGTAACACCAGCTAATGACACTGGCACCACATATTTTGGAGAGTATGGAACATTCTCTTCTGAATACTTCGCTGGCTTATTATCTTTGTCGGCATATACACGGAACACTGAGAAGTCTCCCGTGTGACGAGGCCACATCCAGTTGTCGGTGTCACCACCATATTTGCCAATTGAAGATGGAGGCGTAACTACCAATCGGATATCTCGAAACACATCATATACCACTTTGTAATATTTGTTTCCCGAATAAAAAGGAATAATACGAGCTGAGGTGAATGGGTCGTTCTCATATTTATCCAACATTGCATCGGATATCGAATCAATGGCATTTGAGCGTTGGATTTCGCTAAGACCAGACGGAACTTGCGCCAAAATTTCGTTAGAAACATCTTCCATGCTTCTCAAAAACTGAATTGAGAGACCATCTGCATATAGCTCCTCTTTGTGGCTATCCGCTTTGAATCCATTTTCCAAATAGTCATGCTCCACAGCACTCAATTTCTGTATGGCACCGTATCCACAATGGTGATTAGTGAAAATAAGTCCCTGATCTGAAACAGCAACGCCCGTGCAGCCCCCACCAAAGATTACAACAGCATCTTTGAGTGAAGCATTGCTCTCATCATACAGTCTGTCGATAGGAAATGTAAAGCCAAGCTCTTTCATTCTGGCAACGCTTTCACGATTTAGCTCTTTCAATAGCCACATGCCCTCGTCGGCTTTGACCATAGTAATTGCCAACAATATTAAGGCAATTGATAAAAATGATTTTTTCATTAAATGTGATTTTTTGATAGATTATTTTTAATTATCGTTCTATTAATTCTCTATTAATTCTTTCCGAAGTATTTGCCTATCACAGGCAATTGATGCAAAGGTAATTCTTTTTTTATAACGAAAAAGGCATAAATGAATACGAATATTGTATTGATAGCCAATCTCAACCATACATTCCCCACCAATGTATGAGTAATCTGCATACCCACAAACAATATTATAGCAATGATTGTAAACGAAAAAGCCGTTCGTAGGTTGTAAGGAATTGGGTAATGTTTTTGCCCCAAGAAGTATGAGACAATCATCATAACAAAGTTGGCAACAAAAGCTGCCCAAGCACAAGCCATATAACTATATGTGGGAATAAACGCAACCTGAATTGCCAAAGTAACTATGAAACCCATTATAGACATATATGCACCCCAATGGGTTTTGTCTGTTAGCTTATACCACAATGAGAGATTGAAGTATAAACCAAAAAAAAGTTCGCCAATCATCACAATGGGCACCACCTTGAGCCCCTCGTGATAGCTCTGAGGAATAAGAAACTTTATAATATCAATATATCCCATAGTGAATAGGAAAATTAGCAACCCAAGTATCAAGAAGTATTTTGAGGCATCTGCATATGATTTCACAGACTTGCCCGATGTATCTTTATCTCTGGCAAAAATAAATGGTTCGAAAGCATATCTAAAAGCCTGAGTAAACATTACCATTATAACGGCAATCTTAAAACTTTGTCCATATATGCCTAACTGAGTCAAGGCATCAGATTTGTCAGGATACAATATTGGGAAAATAATTTTATCCATTGTCTGATTTAGCACCCCTGCAACTCCCAAAATCATTATTGGAAAAGAATAGCGAAGAATCTTGAATAGCAACTCTTTATTAAAACGATACTTGATGCGGAGTTCGGGAGTGAGAAACAAAAACTGCGAGGCAGAAGCCATCAGATTTGAGTATAAAATATAATCTACGCCATTCTTAATATCATACCATCCAAATAGATTGGGATAAACATCCTTGAGCATGGGCGCAATCAAAAAGAAGAAGAGATTGAAAACAATAGTTAGCACCACATTCAGAATCTTTATAAACGCAAACTTTATTGGTCTCTTCCTAAATCTTAAATATGCAAATGGAATAGATGCAAAAACATCAATACCCAGAATCAAAAGAATAACCACAAGATAGTGGGGCTTGATAGCCATCCCAAAACCACTAAGCGCATTGACAAGCGGATTTAGAAAATAAAAAGCAATAATCAGGAATAAAATAGTGGTACTAAAGATTGATATCAAAGTGGTAGAATAGACCGTGAGCGAATCGTGCTCCTTATTTGCAAATCTAAAGAAGCCTGTTTCCAATCCATAAGTCAAAATCACTTGCAACAAGGCAACATAAGCATAGAAATTGGTAATAGCCCCCATCTCTGCCCTGGTTTCGAGAGCAAAAGCCCAAAATAATCCCAAAAACCAACTTAATAGTTTGGGTACAATACTGCTAACTCCGTATATGGCTGTTTCCTTAGCCAACACCTTCATCTCACTCGCCATAATTCAGATATATTTTAAGTCACAAAAATAATCAAAATATGTGGAGTAGGCTTTATTAAAATAGCAATACCTATTGTTGGTTACTGCCACTAATACAATATTATACACTTTTAATTAGACAGATACACCAATTGTCAAAAAAAACCGTTAATTTTGCACTTTAAAAAAACTTTGGGGCAGAGTGATAAGTTCTTTTTTGAATTCTATCCCGTTACTTAATAAATTATGACTATACAAGACGTTTTTAAAAAAATCGTATCACATTCTAAAGAGTACGGATTTGTTTTTCAATCAAGTGAAATATATGATGGCTTAGGAGCCGTTTACGATTATGGACAAATGGGCGTGGAGCTAAAAAACAATATCAAAAAATATTGGTGGGATAGCATGACACTTCTATATGAAAACATTGTAGGCATTGACTCTGCAATATTTATGCACCCAACGGTGTGGAAAGCTTCGGGGCACGTGGATGCATTCAATGATCCATTGATTGATAATAAAGAGAGCAAAAAAAGATATCGTGCCGATGTGCTTATCGAAGATCACATGGCAAAAATAGTTGATAGAATAGATAAAGAGGTTGACAAAGCAATGAAACGCTTTGGAGAGAGCTTTGACGAAAAGATGTATCGCGAAACTAACCCACGCGTTTTGGGATATCAAAAGGAGCGTGATGATATTCATGCTCGCTTTGCAAAGGCTCTCAACGATAGTAACTATGAAGAACTTCGTCAAATAATTATTGATTGCGAAATAGCTTGCCCAGTGAGTGGCACCAGAAACTGGACTGAGGTGAGACAATTCAACCTTATGTTTGCAACCGAAATGGGCTCGACTGCTGATGGCGCAATGAAAGTATATCTACGTCCAGAGAATGCTCAGGGTATTTTTGTAAACTTCCTGAACGTACAGAAAACTGGTCGCATGAGAGTTCCTTTTGGCATTGCTCAAAT
Organism: uncultured Proteiniphilum sp.; assembly: GCA_964575445.1. GTDB lineage: Bacteria > Bacteroidota > Bacteroidia > Bacteroidales > Dysgonomonadaceae > Petrimonas. Next base: position 32,656 of record CAZNRT010000009.1, read on the forward strand.
AGGTAAGGCTTTTAGAAACGAGATTGTGGCACGTCAGTTTATTTTCCGTATGCGTGAGTTTGAGCAAATGGAGATGCAGTTTTTTGTAGCTCCAGGCGAAGAGCTTGACTGGTTTGAATATTGGAAAGGCGAAAGACTAAAATGGCACCAAGCTTTGGGCTTTGGCGAAGAGAACTATCAGTTTCACGATCACGAAAAGATGGCTCACTATGCTAATGCTGCAACAGATATAGAGTTTCGCATGCCGTTCGGATTTAAAGAGGTAGAAGGTATTCACTCTCGCACCGATTTTGACTTGGCTCAACACGAAAAGTATTCAGGCAAAAAGATGCAATACTTCGATCCTGAGAAAAACAAATCATATATCCCATACGTAGTCGAAACATCAATCGGTCTTGATAGAATGTTCTTGACAATCCTTTCAGGCTCTTATGACGAGGAGCAATTAGAGAATGGCGAAACACGTGTGGTATTGAGACTGCCTGCACAGCTTGCACCTGTCAAATTGGCTATCCTACCATTGGTGAGAAAAGATGGACTCCCAGAAAAAGCGAGAGAGATTTTGAACACATTGAAGTATGAATTTGCTTGCCAATATGATGAAAAAGATAGTATTGGCAAACGCTATCGTCGCCAAGATGCTATCGGAACTCCTTTCTGTATCACTATTGACCACCAAACGCTCGAAGATAATATGGTAACTATCCGCAACCGTGACACTATGGAGCAAGAGCGAGTATCGATTGACTCACTTACAAAGGTGATTGGCGATCAAGTAGATATGAAAAGCTTATTGAAAAAATTAGTGTAAAAGAGTAATCTCAAAACATATATAATAATGAAAAAAATATTACTGCTATCTTTTATAGTCTCAATGTTTGTGTTTGCATCATGCGAGAAAACTGAAACATTTGACGATACAAGAAAGCTTGACAATGAAGCTATTTTTGCAAAAATATCCACCAATAGTGATTATAAAAAAATTGAGTCCAAAACTGGTGCTGGATATATAATGTACAAAGTTTTGAAAAAAGGAGAGTCAGAAAAACAGCCTACTTTCACCGATGTGGTTAAAGTAAACTATACAGGATGGTTCAAAAACTATTGGATTAGAAACGGTCTAGTGGCAGGAGATGAATTTATTGGAGATGATGGAAATAACTTCAAAAACAAAATCATTTTTGA
>CAZNRT010000009.1:33940-39914 GCA_964575445.1 uncultured Proteiniphilum sp.
CAACTGCACTACAGCACATGCACGTGGGTGACAAGTGGGAAGTATGGATTCCTTGGCAAATGGGTTATGGTGGAGGAAGAAGTTATACTGGTAGAGGAAACATTCCTGAATATACAACTCTGGTTTTTGAAATTGAATTAAAAGACATTATTATCAAATAAGACATTCATTACAACGATAATAAGAATTTTTCAATGGCACTCCTCACTTGTGGGCGAGTGCCATTAAATTTATTAACCATCACGGTGAAGGCATATTGCTTATTACCATCCAAAAGATATCCTGAATAACAATGCACACCACCTATGCTTCCACTTTTTGCTACGATTTTCCCATCATATTTACTATTCTTCAAAAAGTTTTTCAACGTTCCTTCTTGTCCAGCCTTGGGCAATGATTTGATAAATGATTTAGAGTAATTGCTCTTATTGAACATGTGCAATAATACATCTGTCAGAAACTGTGAGCTAAAAGCATTTTGAGGGGCAAGACCTGAACCATCAAACAAAGAAAGAGAAGTGGTGGATATTCCCCTTTGACTCCAATATTTATTGACAAAGTCGATACCATCCCATAAGGAATTTGCATTAACACCTTTTGAAGCACCTAATGTTCTTATAAGATGCTCAGCAAAATGATTATTACTTGAAACATTAATCTCAACAACAATTTCGCTTAAAGGTGGTGATAGATGAGTATATAATTGCTTTCCAATACTATAAAAATTGGAGAGCTTTCCTGAAGATAGATACTCGTCACGTGAAGTTGTTACGCCACTAATCTTAGCTCCAGAACGTGTAAGATAATCGGCAAGAGTATTTCCAAGATATAGACCAGGATTGGGTATATCCCCTTTGATGCTAAACTCCTTTCTCCCAGTAGGTATATTGCCTCTGATAGTTCTTTCATTGGATAATGGAGCACCATATATATAACCATTATCACTGCCTGTGCTATTGAGAGTGAGAAAATTGAAGAACTCTATGTCCTTCATCTCTGGCTCTGTACGGATTATAAGGGGAGTTATGTTGGGATTAGTAGTATCAAAGAAGAGCTTATAGCTATTGTCAAAAATACTTATTCCATAACTGCCAGCAGCATAATAATTGCCCATATCAATCCATGTCCACTCAGGTGACACTCCTTCATATCCAAAAAGATTATCAACAACTACTATTTCATATTCTTTTTCGAGATTCAATTCTCTCTTTACGACCGAAGCCACGCTTATGAAAAAAGAATTAGGGTTCATATCAAAAGCACCACTGCCCAAAGTGGGATCGCCCGACCCTATTACCAAAATACGATTAGGATTGTTAGCATCGAGCCCCACAATAGTCTTGTATCTATAATTATCTCCCAACAACTCTAAAGCTGTCGCAGTGGTGATGATTTTGGTAATAGATGCAGGCGTTAGCGACTTTTGCGCATCATGACTTACAACAGTCTCACCCGATTTCAAATCAACAACCTGCACTCCTACAGATGCATGCCTCAAAGCATGGTTAGCTATAAACTGCTGAAGTGCAGATTGTGAATAGAGTACTAAAGAAAAAAATAAAGATATAACTGGTAGTAATAAATACTTTTTCATTGATAATTTTGTTTTCGACAAAAATAATCAAAATGATTCTCTTTGCAACAATTTATCAATTCTTGCAAAGAGATATCCTCTTCTTTTCAACTCCTTGATTAGCTCATCTAAATGATTATATAATTTATCCGTTCGCTTGCTGTCAGTACCTATATGAATAAGTAATATGAAGCCATTCAGATTATTCACATCTTCATATTCTAATATGCTTGAGTAAATATCTTTTGAAGATTTATAATTAGTCATCTCTGGAGTTGTATAATCTGCATTAGAATTAGTGCCAGGAGTGAAGTTTATTATTTGAACTTCTGTCTCCTTTGCCCAATTACTAATCTCCTGATTATACCATTCATAGGGAGGAATATAATATAGCGGTTCACTGCTTGCTATACCAATGTTATGCATTGCCTCATAATTATCACTAAGATCTTTTTCAAAATCCGCTTTTGTTATCAAAGTTTTGTTTCTATCACTCCAATCTACATACAGAAGATGCTTATCAGAATGAGGTGCCATATAGTGGTTATCCTTTGACAAGGATCTTGCAACTGAAGAATGCTTTCTGTAAAAATCTCCCGTTAAAAAGAATCCAGCATTGATCTTATGCTTTTTGAGAGTATTCTTAATCTTTGAAGCTCCATCAACAAACTCATGCCCTGTAAACACTAACGAAATCTGCTTCTTAGTACGATCACCCCGAATTATTCCACCTTCAACTATCTGATTCTTTTTCGATTGTGATGTAAGATATCCAAAGTAATAGGACAATGAAGCAGTTCCATCCATAGTTGGCTCATTGGTAGAATAATCAGCATAATCATCATGATAAACCACCCTATCCGATTGGAAATCGGCGTACAAATCTTCATTTGCCAAGTAAATACCAATCAAACTACTAAAGATAGAATTGTAAATTGGTCCATCCACTATTCCCCCTGTTATTGGCATATTGTGTAGATGTGTGAAAGCTGAATGTGGGTCAACAGGAGTATCACCATAAGAGGGGTATCCTACAATCATAGAAGTTCCCCATGGATTACAGCCAAACAACCAGTCTCTCATTGCGGTTTCTATTTCCAAGAAAGTATCATCACCCGTAAGTTCATGATATAGCCTACATTGAGTAATAAAGCCAACCGTAAGATTATTAGAACACCAGATAAAAGGAATCCCATTTAAGAAAACATCACCTCTTGCACGGTCCTTCACTCGATACAATCCGCTTCGCATATTTCGTATAAATTCTTCCTTAGCCTTTAAGTCATTATTCTGGTTTGCCAAATGGTAATGCCCCAAATTGACAAATGGATACCATTGATAATGACGTGCCGAATCGGCACCCAACCAAGGGGTTATGGGCTCTAATCGTCCATAATTAATAGCATCGTTAAGATATTCTCGCTCACCAAAGGATGAGTATAGCTCCATTGCTGCCAGCTCCATATCATCTACCCAATTATCTTCTTCATAAAAATATGGAGCTCCACCAGGTGCAGTTTGGGAAACGCCAGGGTTTGCTGCACCTTTTCGATATGCATCGTCTGCCTTTTGCAATAACAGCTCTGAGTATTCAGGATAATAACTTGCCAACAACTTAGAGCCTAAAGAAAAAGAAGATGCATACTTACCAAGTGTGGAAGCCATACCAGTACTTCTATTTTTATGCTTAAATAAACCTTGGGGTTTAGGACTTACAAAATATACTGGTCGTTCCTTTCCTTCACCCCACCCGTAATCAACCATTTGCTCATTTGGCAAAACAAAGCCCTTATGGTCTCTATCATCAGCCAATTGATTAAAATAAGTATTCGAGTCGGGATTCATTTTCACTAACCAATCGAGCCCCCATTTAGCCTCATCCAATATATCAGGAATACCATTAGATCCCTCATCACCATTGGCATCAAAATGATCACCATATGCCTCTGGATACTTCATGTAAGCAAACAACATCTGATAAACAGCATTAGCCGAAGTGGTTACATATTGCAAATAATCGGAAGCATCATGCCATCCACCAGTTACATCAAAGTGTAGACCATTTCTCAAACTATCAGGATCCGCAACAGTTATCGCATCATGCACATGACACGAATCTTTTAAAAAAGGATTGTAGCCACATCTTTGCTGACGCATATATTTTAGTGGTATCTCGGAAGCATCTGCATATATGTCATTACCTATCTTAAAAGGTGCAGACTGAACATCGCCCACCTTTATATAATAACTACCTGGTTTAGCAAACTTAGTAAAGTTTAATCGTGCTGACGAAACAAATGCGGGTTGCTTGCCCATTTGAGTAACCTTATTGCCAATATATACAATCTCTCCTGTGCTTTTATCTACAATTTGAAACTCTGAAACATTCGTTTCATTCTTGCTTACCCACACTGCCACTTTGATATCATTTTCAAGATATCCTATTTGATTGATGCGAAGCCAAGATTGAGGGAGAAGAGTAGTAGGTGTGAGAATTAATAATAATGCAAAAAAAATCTTCTTCATTGTTTGAATTAGTTTACTAAAAGAAAAAGGTTGGCACATGACCAACCTTTTCCTCTAATATATTAAGTTTATTTCCAGAGTTCATTTTGTCCTAATTGAGGATTCAAATCCAATTGCCCAGATGGGATAGGATAAAAATAATGCTTCTTATTGAAGACCCTAACCTTATCTTTACTTCCATCAATATAATTACCCTTTCTGGCAATAGCCTTGTTAGTGGGGTCATTTACTATATTTGCTCCCAAAAGAATATCAGGATTATTTGATGAGTCAAGTTTGTGCAATTGATGCCAACGAATAAGATCCCAATAGCGAGTCCAATTGTCAAACATCAATTCTACACGACGCTCACGCCAAATCTCCCAAATCAAATCACTAACACCCATATCATTTGCAGGATCTGTGAATCCCACATTAATATTTAAAGATGGGATGCCAGCTCTTGTTCTCAATTTATTAATTGAGTTATCTAAATCACTTTGAGTAATAGTGCCTAACTCTGCACACGCCTCTGCATATTGCAAATAAACAGAGGATAACCAAAAGAGTGGAGCATGAGTGAAATTAGCTACAGTTTGATTTCTATACATATTTTCCAAAGTGGGATTATCATACTTACACACCCCATAGCCAGTAGATGAGTTCATTGAGATACCAGTACCATAACGTGTAAAACCTCTATTTACATAGCATAGTGCTGTATCAATAGTTTGGGACAATCTCTTGTCTCTTAGATCTAACATATACTTGATTGACATCACAGTATCTGGAACCTGTTTGCCTGACACAACCTTTATGCCTATCATCATTTTGGCAGCGTCATTCGTGCTTAGCGAGGTCAGAGCCTTTGGCTTTCCATCATTAAACAGATATGACTCAAAAGCATTCTTACTTAGTCCATTTATTTGAGTAGATGAACTAATATAAGCAATCAAAGAGTGATGGAATACATCTTTTTTATACTCTTTAAATAGAATCATTTCAGGATTTGTTTTCAAATTAGTTGAGTTGTAGTTTCCTTGATATGATTGATTCAAAGAGTAAGGGCGTTTCATTAAATAATCTGATGCAGATTTAGCTTCAGTTAAAAACTTAGTTGCACCTGAAGTATCTGGAGCCCTTTGTCCATCCTCTTGCTTTCTGTACTTTCTGTATGTTCCCTCAAATAAACATATTTCTGCTTTCATAGCATAAGCCACGTCACGATTGAGTGTTATTTTACTTACATTATTATACATATTTTGTGTCGCAAAGTCTAAATCATCTAAGATATTATTCATTATGACATCTCTATTTTCTCGTTTGCCGTACAAAACTCCATCATCAGTTATGTCCAACGGTTTGTCAACCCATGGCACATCTCCAAAAGCACGCACTAACTGATAATAATGCCAAGCCCTCATCAAACGCCCCACTCCTGTCCAATGTTTTTTTGCCTCATCACTCATATTTACTTTGCCAACATTATTCAAAAGGACGCTCGCTCTTCTTATTTCGGTCCAACTCGCTTTCCACGTCCCATCCGAAGCAGGCACATTCTGAAAAGACCAGTTAGCAAATCCACCTCCTGCTTGATCATCTGAAAGTGTTTTGAAATAATACCAGCCCGAACCACCAGAATTACCATATCCAGAAAAGTCGTTGTAAAACGTATTGGCATATCCTTTGACATTGTTTTCACTAGTCCAAAAGTTCTCATTAGTAAAAGTATCTAATGGTCCCTTATCCAAGAAACTGTTGCAAGAATTAAACAGTAATACAGACAACAGAATACTTATTATTTTTAAAATCTTCATATCTTTAATTTGCATTTAATTTATTCTTAAAATGTAAGTTGCATACCAAAAGAAACTGTTCTATACATAGGGTCTATTC
>CAZNRT010000010.1:0-38843 GCA_964575445.1 uncultured Proteiniphilum sp.
TTGGTTGTTGTGTGAAGGCTAATGTCAGAATTATTTTTTGAAGTTCTCAAAGCATACTACCGCAATTTATCTTTGACAGTTACATACAAATGAAGTATTTTTGCACCTTAACATATTTAGATTGTGATATATCCCGATAATTTTGAAAACAAAATAGAGTTTAGCAAAATAAGAACTTTGCTAAACCAACATTGTCTAAGCACATTAGGCAAAGAGAAAGTGGAAGAGATGAGTTTTTCCACACATTATGAAAGCATTGAAACTCTACTTTGTCAAGCCGATGAGTTTGTGAGAATAATACAAGAGGAAGACTCGTTTCCAGCCGAAAATTTCTATGATGTTCGCTCCGTACTAAAGCGAGTGAGAGTGATGGGCTCGTGGATTGAACAATCGGCTTTGGCGGAGCTCAATAAGTCTCTCAAAACCATTGCATCCATAATAAGCTTTTTCGATAATGAGGAGAAGCAAAGTAAATATCCCTCCCTGTCTGATTTGGCAAAGGATATCTTTATATCCAAAGAAATTAGTAAAAGAATAGATCAGATAATCGACAACTATGGACAGATAAAGGATAACGCATCCCCACAATTGAGTGCCATTAGGCGTGAGATTTCGTCAGTATTTAATGGGATTTCCAAAACCTTGAACTCCATTTTGCGAGCGGCACAAGCTGAGGGCATTGTGGACAAGGATGTGACGCCAAGCATGAGAGATGGGCGATTGGTAATACCTGTCAACCCCTCATTCAAAAGAAAAATAAAAGGTATAGTGCATGACGAGTCAGCGTCGGGCAAAACCGTGTTTATAGAGCCCTCGCAAGTGGTGGAGGCAAACAATCGCATCAGGGAGTTGGAGAACGATGAGCACCGCGAGATAATACGTATTCTCACTGAGTTTACTGATTTCCTCAGACCGCATTTAGAGGAGGTGCTTATATCATTTGATTTTCTTGCAAATATCGACTTCATTAGAGCAAAGGCTAAATTCGCACTTCAGGTAAATGCTATAAAGCCCGAGTTGGAGAACAGAACAGTGATAGACTGGGCTCAAGCGGTGCATCCATTGCTGTTTTTGGCACTCAAGAAGCACAACCGACAGGTGGTGCCGTTAGACATCACGCTGGATGGAGACAATAGACTATTAGTAATTTCAGGACCCAATGCTGGAGGAAAGTCCGTGTGTCTGAAAACGGTGGGCTTGCTGCAGTATATGCTGCAATGTGGCTTGTTGGTGTCACTGCGCGAAAACTCCACGATGGGTATCTTTGATGATATTTTTATAGACATTGGCGATGAGCAATCTATCGAAGACGACCTATCTACATACAGTTCTCACCTTATTAATATGAAATACTTTGTGAGGAATTGCAACCACAAGTCGCTGTTGCTCATAGATGAGTTTGGTAGTGGCACCGAGCCCCAGATAGGTGCAGCCATTGCCGAGTCATTGTTAGACAGATTCAATGGTAACAAATCTTATGGCGTGATCACCACTCATTATCAAAATCTAAAACATTTTGCCAACGAACATACGGGGGTAGTCAATGGAGCCATGTTATACGATAGGCATGAGATGCGACCGCTCTATCAGCTATCCATCGGCAATCCGGGTAGCTCGTTTGCAGTGGAAATAGCTCGCAAAATTGGCTTGCCCGAAGATGTGATAGATCAGGCATCCGAAATAGTGGGCAGCGATTATATTAATATGGACAAGTATCTACAAGATATCACTCGAGATAAGAGATATTGGGAACGAAAAAGAGAGGAGATTCGCAAAGAGCGAAAGAGCTTGGAGCGAATAACCACTAAATATGAAGAAGACCTTGATGAGATAAACAGGCAAAAGAAGGAGATATTGGCTCAAGCCAAAATGGAGGCTGAGAAGCTCATAGCCGAAAGCAACGCTAAGATAGAGAACACCATCCGACAGATAAAGGAGGCGCAGGCAGATAAAGAGAAAACCAAAGAGGTGCGAAAATCCCTCGAAGAGTATAAAGAGAGTGTCAGAGATAAGGACTCTGCATTGCCTAAGAAGAAGGATAAGAAAAAGGAAAAGTTGGTAAGAATTTCTCAGTCTGTGCAACAAAGCGCGGAGCTGGTGGTTGGCGATAGTATAAGATTGAAAGGGCAAACTGCAATTGGAGACATCATAGAGCTTGCGGGCAAAAAAGCAGTAGTGGCTTTTGGGGTGATAAAGTCAACAATCGATATTGTCAAGCTCGAAAAGGTGAGCAACAACCAAGTAAAGAAGGAGGCTAAAATGTCTAATACGAGAGACATATTGCACGATCGCAAGTTGGACTTTAAGCAAGAAATAGATGTGCGCGGAATGCGGGGTGACGAAGCACTGCAGGCGGTGATGTATTTTGTGGATGATGCCATTCAGCTTAATATATCGAGAGTGAGAATACTGCATGGCACTGGCACTGGAGCACTCAGAGAAATCATTAGGGACTATCTGAGAGTAACGCCAGGTGTCAAAGGCTTTAAAGACGAGCATGTGCAGTTTGGTGGCGCAGGTATTACTGTAATAGATTTTGATTGAAATGCTTACACAATGCTTCTTTAATCCGAATAATTAATGCAATTAGTAGTAAAAAGAGCTTATCTTTGTCCACTTAAATAAATACTGTTGCTAAAAATTGAATAATAGCAAAATAAATTATCACACTTATGATTAAATTTTCCAGAGCATTTTGGGTCGCAAACTCTGTTGAGTTATTAGAGCGTTTAGCCTTTTATGCTGTCTTCATCGTCATCACACTATATTTGTCTAATGTATGGGGCTTTACTGACATTCAGGCGGGTCTTATTTCAGGATTTTATTCAGCATCATTATACTTGTTGCCCACATTTGCAGGAGCTTTGTCTGACAAGATGGGGTTTAGAAATTCCATTCTACTTGCCTTTGCGCTGTTGACTATTGGATATGCAGGCTTGGCAATTTTGCCCACCATGTTGCAAAGTGCGGGCTTGGTGTCATACGGAATGACTACTACCTTCACTGGATTGATAGGTAGCTATCAGCAGTGGTCAATCATCCCAATCTTGATTGTTGCCGCCATTGGTGGTGCATTTATCAAAGCTGTGATATCAGGAACCATTGCTCGAGAAACCACTACCGAAACTCGGGCTCGCGGGTATGCCATATTTTATATGATGGTAAATATTGGCGCATTCTTGGGCAAAACGGTTGTGGACCCTTTGCGCAAGAGCATGGGCGATCAGGGCTTGGTGTATCTCAATTACTTTGCTGCATCAATGACATTGTTGGCACTTATTTTGGTCTTCATGTTTTACAAATCCTCACACACTGAGGGGCAAGGCAAGAAGATAAATGAGATAATGAAATCGTTAGCCAAAGTGGCTTCTAATGGGCGATTGATGATACTGATGATTATCGTAAGTGGCTTTTGGATGATTCAGAGCCAGATGTATTCTACTATGCCCAAATATGTGTTGCGACTCATCGGTGATGGGGCAACGCCAGGCTGGTATGCCAATGTGAATCCATTAGTGGTATTCGTTTCAGTAAACTTCATCACCTCCTTTATGAAAAAGCGAAGTGCCATTACCTCCATGATGGTGGGCATGTTTATCATTCCATTATCTGCACTTGTGATGTCGCTTGGCAATCAAGTGGGTGGTGACAATATATTAGGTCTTCATCCAGTAGCCTTCATGATGGTGGTGGGTATTGCTATGCAAGCATTGGCAGAGTGTTTTATATCACCACGCTATCTTGAGTATTTCTCATTGCAAGCTCCCAAAGGTGAGGAGGGATTGTATTTAGGATTTAGTCATTTGCACTCTTTCTTCTCATATCTATTTGCATTTGGGGTGTCGGGCTTCTTATTAGAAAAGTATTGTCCCGATCCACGATTGTATTTTGATGCCTCAGGAGTATTAGACAAGGTGGCATATAGTGCAGCTACAGAGCATGCACACTATATTTGGTATGTGTTTGTGGGCATTGGTGCCGTTTCGGCAATTGCACTATTTGTATATTCTAAAGTGGTAAGAAGTTTGGATAAAGCAAAAGCAGCAGCACAATAATACTTCTACTTTAACAAAAGTAACTTTTAAAATATATATTGTTTCACAACATTAGTATTTAAATATTTTATATATTTGCAGTTAATACGTATCACTTTTTTAATTAAATATTTATATGCGTTTAGATTTAAGCTCTTATATTTCGCTTGAAAGAGTACCACAAAGGTATTACAAGCCAGAAAATGACTTCGAGGAATACACTTTGAGTCGTTATGAGAAGATGCCTGTTCGTATCCATGAATTGGCTGATAATGCAGCTATTGAGATAGCCAAAGACATTGTGAAACAACTTAGAGCAAATGAGGCAGAGAATAAGAAGTTTGTTTTGGGATTGTCTGGTGGCAACTCACCTCAGCGTGTTTACGAGGAGTTAGTTCGTTTGCATAAAGAAGAGGGTGTAAGCTTCAAAAACATGATTGCTTTTAATACCTATGAGTTTTATCCAATTGCCGAACCTTCACTTACCAACTTGAACTTGGTTAAGGAATCATTATTAAATCATATTGATATTGATCCACAGAATGTCTTTTCAATTGATGCTTCAATCGAGAAAGATTTGATAGCCAGTAAGTGCGAAGAGTATGACCAACGCCTTCATAAGCTCGGTGGGTTAGACTATTTGCTTTTGGGCTTGGGTAGCAAAGGAAACGTTGGTTTCAATATGCCTGGTAGCAATCTATACTCTCAAACAAGGCTTGTGATATTGGATGGCGACTCTCGTCGTGATATCGTTTCGGGATTCGAATCTCTTGATAAGGTTCCAGTAAGTGCTATCACAATGGGACTTGCAGGAATAATGGCAGCAAAGAAGATTGCATTAATTGCATGGGGCGAACAAAAGGCTGACAGTGTCAAGAAAATGATAGAAGGAACTGTGACAGAGGCTATGCCTGCATCTGTTTTGCAAACGCATCAAGATGTGGATGTATATATAGACTTGGAGGCGGCGCACGATCTTACTCGTATTAGCAAACCATGGTTGGTAACCGAGTGTGAGTGGACAAGCAAGCTTATTCGTCGTGCAATAGTGTGGTTGTGTGGCGTTGTTGATAAACCAATCTTGAAGCTTACCAATGAAGATTATAGCAAGAATGGACTAAGCGAATTGATTACTCTATATGGCTCTGCATATAATGTGAATATAAAGATTTTCAATGATTTGCAACACACTATCACGGGCTGGCCTGGTGGCAAACCAAATGCAGATGATACCAATCGCCCCGAAAGAGCTAATCCGTATCCTAAGCGAGTGGTTATCTTTAGCCCGCATCCCGATGATGATGTTATCTCAATGGGTGGAACGTTTCAGCGATTAGTGAATCAAGGACATGAAGTGTATGTGGCATATCAAACCTCTGGAAATATTGCTGTGGGTGATGAGGAGGTTATTAGATATGTGTCTGTATTCAAGCATATGCTTGGGGAGTTGGACCCAAAGAATGAGGGCATGATGGAGAAAGCAGATGAAATTCTTGACTTCTTACACCATAAAAAGAAAAACGAGGATGTTGATACTGCTGATGTTCGTTTCTTGAAGGGTCGCATTCGTCGTGAGGAGGCATTGTCCGCAGATAGATATGTAGGTGTCTCGGCGCAAAATGTAAGATTTCTTGACCTTCCTTTCTATGAAACTGGAAAAGTAAAAAAAGATCCTATATCAGAACGTGACGTTAATATTGTCATGGAATATATTGAGAGTATCAAGCCACATCAAATCTATGTAGCAGGTGACCTTGCCGATCCGCATGGAACTCACAAAGTGTGTTTGGATGCAATATTAGCATCTATAGACATTATGAAAGATGATGAATGGTTCCAAGATTGTCGTGTGTGGATGTATCGTGGTGCTTGGGCAGAGTGGGAGATAGATCATATTGAAATGGCTGTGCCAATCTCTCCAGAAGAGTTGCGCTCTAAGAGAAGTTCAATACTTCGCCATCAATCGCAAATGGACAGTGCTCCATTCTTGGGAGATGATGAGCGATTGTTCTGGCAACGTTCTGAAGAGCGCAATAGAGCAACTGCAAATATGTATCATCAACTTGGGTTGGCTTCTTATGAGGCTATCGAAGCATTTGTTGAGTACAAGCCTATCAGCTAATAGTATATCATATACTTTACTTTTAAGAGAGAGCCAATTGGTTCTCTCTTTTTGATAAGTGTGTCCTAATTCTACTAAATGATAAATTAAATGTGAAATGTACTTTTTTATGTGAAAAATATTTGTATATTGTGCCATAATTTAAACTGGTATTCTATGCCTAAAGAAAAGTTTCATATCGAGTTTGTAATGGGGAATGCTTCGCAAGCGAGCTTGTGGAGAATGATTAGCAGGGCAGATGGTTTGTCGCAATGGTTTGCAGATGAAGTGGAGATAAACTCTGATGAGAATGAATATACATTTTATTGGGGAAAATCTTTTAATAAAGCGGTAGTTGTTCACGAAAAGCCTCAATTGAATATTCGTTATAAATGGGATGATGAAGAAGAGGATGGTGAAGAGGGAATATACTTTGAATTTAGAATCCATAAATTAGAACTTTCGAGAGAGCTTGCCCTTCAGATAACAGACTTTGCAGAGCCCGACGAAAAGGCTGATGCAATATACCTTTGGGAAACACAAATAGATAAAATGATGCGACAGCTTGGTGTTTTATAAAATGAAATTGTTGTTTGCATATCATCTCGAATAACAATTCTTTTGCTACAAGCATACTTTTTCGTTTTCTTAAACCTAATAGTACTTTTACCCATTGTAATTTATTATCTTTGTATCAAATTATAATAGCATTTTCTTTTTTATAGATGAGAGATAACTTCAATGTGAGAAAACTATATAGATATCTTCTAAAAACATTTATTCCATTATTTCTAATGACTTTTGTAATATCTCTATTTTTAGTGGTAATGCAGTTCTTGTGGAAATATGTAGAGGATATGGTAGGAAAGGGGTTGGGCATTGATGTGATTGGTGAAATGTTCATGTACGCAGCATTACAACTAATCCCTATGGCTTTGCCATTATCTATTTTGTTGGCATCACTGATGATGTTTGGCAACCTGGGTGAGAGTTTAGAGCTACTTGCTATCAAATCAGCTGGTATATCTTTGCTGAAATCAATGGTGCCATTGATAGTATTGGTGTCGGCAATTAGTATTGGCACTTTCTTTTTCCAAAATAATGCCATGCCTAAGATTCAGCCTAAGTTTTATTCGCTTTTAATTTCTATTCGACAAAAATCGCCTGAGTTGGATATCCCCGAGGGTGTTTTTTATAAGGAGATTGATGGCTACGGATTGTATGTGGGGCGAAAGAATAGGGACACAGGGATGCTGTATGATGTCACTATATATGACTTGAGCAGTGGCTTTCAGAATATGATAGTTATTATTAGCGACTCGGCAAAGATGAGCATGTCTGAGGATAAATTGTCTCTATTATTTACTGTATATAATGGACAACAATTTCACAACTTCACACAAGGTTCTGATATATCCTCATCTTCATCAGAGTTTATACCTTATGCAAGAGAAAATTTTAAAAGGAAGACAATGACTATATCATACGATGATAACTTTAATCGTATGGAAGAGAGTGTGCTACAGGAGAATACATCAAGTAGTTATGTTTCTAAAAATATTACGGAACTTAAGTCGTCGATTGATTCATTAGAACATTATATTGATAGTATTAATATTTCCGATAGGAAAGTGATGAAAGAATACTCTTATTTGAGCTTTAGAAATAGCTATCCTGCCGAGCAGAAGGATTCAATAATATTGACAGCATCTACTTCAGAGCCAGTTAATATGGATTCAATGTTTTTATCTAAAGATATTCAAACGCAGAACCAAATTCTTAGGTCGGCATTTAATAAAGCAGATAATAATAATAATGACTATCTGTTTCGCTCTATGAACAAGACCACAACTCAAAGAAACATTAATAGGCAATGGATAGAGTGGCATACTAAGTTTACAGTATCTTTTGCATGTTTGATATTCTTTTTTATTGGTGCACCATTAGGGTCTATTGTCCGCAAGGGTGGATTGGGAATGCCAATAGTTATATCAGTAATATTATTTATTATATATTATATCCTTAATACTCTTGGTATTAAAATGGCTCGTGATGGACTGTGGATACATTGGGTGGGAATGTGGTTTAGCTCGATGATATTGTTGCCTTTGGGTGTGTTCTTGACTTATAAGGCTATGAACGATTCCGTAATAATGAATATTGATATGTATGTGAGTTTCTTTAGGAAGCTATTTTTTATAAGAGAAAAAAGAAATTACACTGTTAAGGATGTAGTTATTGAGGATATAGATTATGAGAAAGTAGTGGAACAAACCACATCTTTGGATGCAATTGTGAACGAGCATCTATCCAACTTTTCTACGATTGGGTATGCTCAATATTGGACAGATGGAGAGTATGATAGAAGTTTGAATAAGATTAAAACTGAGTTGGAAAATATTCTAAATCAATTGTCTAACTCAAGAAACTCATCAATAATTGAGAAAGCAAAAGAATATCCTGTATTTATTAAGTATGTAAGACCATTCAAAGTGGACTCAAGCATTGATAAAGCATTAATGTACATTTTCCCAATTGGTATCCCAATCAAATTGATAGCATTACCTTTTGAAAAGAGAATAAATAGAGATTTGAAATTAGTATTAAAGTTGAATGCAGAGCTCAACCAGTTAATGGGGTTTGTGCATTCTATATAGTTCTAAAAAGAAATTAGAAATGAGAGAATTTGAATTAAACACGATAGAAGAAGCTATCGAAGAGATTAAAAAGGGAAACTTCGTGATTGTTGTTGACGACGAAGATCGTGAGAACGAGGGCGATTTGATAATTGCTGCTGAGTGTATTACTCCTGAAAAGGTGAACTTTATGGAAACATATGCTCGTGGGCTCATTTGTACTCCCATTACGAAAGAGCGTGCTGAAGAACTTGAGCTACCAATGATGGTGACAAACAATACTTCAATACATGCAACTCCCTTTACGGTGTCAATAGATTTATTGACGCATGGATGTACTACAGGAATTTCTGCATATGATAGGGCTCAAACTATTTTGGCATTAACACGGGAAGAGACCAAGCCAGATGATTTTGGTCGTCCAGGACATATATTCCCCCTTCGTGCTATGAGTAGAGGGGTCATTCGTCGTGCAGGACATACTGAGGCTACTATCGATTTGGCTCGCTTGGCAGGATTATATCCAGCGGGTGCTTTGGCTGAAATAAAGAAAGAGGATGGCTCTATGGCTCGTTTGCCAGAATTGATGGAGATGGCAAAGGAGTTTGATATGAAAATAATATCTGTAGCCGAGCTAATTAGATATCGCTTAAAGACAGAGTCACTTGTGGAAATGGGTGAAGAGGTGAAACTACCAACTCAATACGGAAGTTTCAGAATGATTCCATTCAAACAAAAATCTAACGGTATGGAGCATGTTGCACTTATCAAAGGTGAATGGGAAGCGGGTGAGCCAGTGTTGGTGAGAGTGCACTCGTCTTGCATAACTGGAGATATCTTTGGCTCAATGCGATGTGAATGTGGGGAGCAACTTCATCAATCTATGCTGAATATAGAAAAAGAGGGAAAAGGTGTCGTAGTTTATCTGAATCAAGAGGGCAGAGGAATTGGCTTGATGGCTAAGGCATCGGCATATAAATTGCAAGAGGGTGGTATGGATACTGTTGATGCAAACCTGCATCTTGGATATAAGGCTGATGAGCGTGACTATGGTGTAGGAGCTCAGATATTGCAAAACTTGGGTGTAACCAAAATGCGCTTGATGACTAACAATCCTGTTAAACGAATTGGTCTTGAGTCATATGGATTAAATGTTGTAGAGAACGTGCCAATTGAAATAACTCCAAATACGTATAATCAGTTTTATATGGAGACGAAGAGAGATAAAATGGGGCATGTACTTGACGGTTTAGACGAATAATAAGATGAGTTTGGGGCTGGTTATTTCATTTGTTTTTGGAGCTGTCGTTGCTTGGATAATAGCAACATTGATGACCAAATCAATATCAGTGTCTAAAAATGAATATGAAGCTATCTCTCAGGATAACAACTCTCTGAAAATTGAACTTAAGCTTGCTCAGCAGAAGATAGAATCAATGTTGGATTCGACACATACTTTGCAAAGTGAGATTACAAAACATATTACAAAAGAACAGGTTCTTAATGTTGATATTCAGGGTTTGGAGAGAGATATTGCCTCTATTTCGGCTGAACTTGAGGTGAAGAAAGAGATAATAGAAAGACAATATATAGAAATTGAAAGTGCCAAAAAAGAGTTGGTAGCTAAAAATGATGAACTGAATAAGCATATAGCGTTGTTGTCATCTGCTACTGCAAACTTAGAGTCTCTGAGGGAAAGACATGACCTCCAAAAACAAGAGATGGAGAAGTTGCGCAGCCAGTTTAATACTGAGTTTGAAAATATTGCCACAAAGATATTGGATGAAAAGAGTGCTAAGTTTACAAGATTGAATCAAGAGAACATTGATTTAATCCTTAAGCCTTTGGGGGAGAACATCGAATCTTTTAAGAAGAAAGTAGAAGAGGTGTATGTCACCGAAGCAAAAGAGCGTTTTTCTCTTGGAGAAGAAGTTAAGAGATTGGCATTATTAAACCAACAAATAAGTAAGGATGCGATAAATCTTACTAATGCTTTGAAAGGAAACTCAAAAACACAGGGTGACTGGGGTGAAATAATATTAGAAAATATTCTTGAGCGTTCGGGATTAGTAAAGGATAGAGAGTATTTTGTTCAGGAATATCTAAAGGATTCTGATGGTGCTTTTATTACTAATGAGTTTGGTAAAAGAATGCAGCCTGATGTGATAATATCTTATCCTGATGAACGCAAAGTTATCATTGACTCTAAGGTGTCTCTGAATGCGTATCTTCGTTATACTCAAGAAACTGAAACTGAGAAGCAAATTGAAGCTCGTCGCGATCATATTCGTTCTCTAAAAAGACATATTGATGAACTTAGTGCTAAAAGCTATCAAGATTATGCTATATCATTGGACTTTGTGATGATGTTTGTTCCTAATGAACCAGCTTACATGATTGCACTTCAGCATGACCCTGAGATATGGCAGTATGCTTATGAAAAAAAGATTTTGCTTATCAGTCCCACTAATCTTATTGCAGCTCTTAAGTTGATAGTAGATTTGTGGAAAAGAGAATATCAGAACCGAAATGCAATAGAGATAGCTGAAAGGGGAGCCAAGTTATATGATAAATTTGTTGGATTTATTGTAAACTTAGAGAAGATAGGTAAAAACTTAGATCAAGCAAGAGGTGCCTACCATGATGCTTATAAGCAATTGTCAACTGGTAATGATAATCTTGTATTACAAACTCAAAAGCTGAAAGAATTGGGAGTGAGATCCAAAAAGGAGATTCCAAGTAGCATGTTGGGTGAGTAATGAAATTGAAATTAATATCTAAAAAGAAGAACTATTAATCAATAAAATATTTATTAAATGTACCGAAAAATGCAAGAACACCTGCAAAATGAATTGAAATCTATTCAAGAAGCAGGGTTATACAAAAATGAGAGAATAATTGTTACTCCACAGAAAGCAGAAATCAAAGTGAAGTCAGGACAAGAGGTGTTAAACTTTTGTGCCAACAATTATTTGGGATTATCAAACCATCCCGAATTAATTGCAGCAGCAAAGCAAACTCTTGATGAGAGAGGATATGGAATGTCTTCAGTGCGATTTATTTGTGGCACTCAAGATACTCATAAAGAACTTGAGGATGCAATTAGCAAATTCTTTAAGACGGAGGATACTATCTTATATGCATCATGCTTTGATGCCAACGGTGGTCTTTTTGAACCTCTTCTTACTGATGATGATGCTATTATTTCGGATTCGCTTAACCATGCTTCTATTATTGACGGAGTGCGATTGTGCAAAGCCAAACGTTATCGTTATGCTAATGCTAATATGGAAGAGTTAGAGAAATGCTTGATTGAAGCACAAGAACAACGCTTTCGTATGATTATTACTGATGGAGTTTTCTCTATGGATGGTAATGTGGCACCAATGGATAAAATTATTGAGCTTGCAGAGAAGTATGATGCAATAGTGGCTGTGGATGAGAGTCACTCGGCTGGCGTAGTGGGCAGAACTGGTAGAGGCGTTTCTGAGCTATATAATTGTTTTGGGAAGATTGATATTATCACTGGAACATTAGGAAAGGCTTTTGGTGGTGCAATCGGTGGCTTCACTACTGGTCATAAAGAGATAATAGATATGTTGCGTCAACGTTCTCGCCCATACTTGTTCTCTAATTCTATACCGCCTTTGGTAGCATGTGCGGGAGTAAAGGCTTTCGAATTGTTGGATAAAGAAAATACTCTGCAGGATAGACTTCATGAGAATGTGGATTATTTTATAGCTAAAATGAAAGAAGCTAAATTCGACATAAAGCCTACTGAATCAGCAATTTGTGCAGTTATGCTATACGATGCAAAACTTTCGCAAGAATTTGCTGCTGAACTTCTTGAAGAGGGTATTTATGTTACGGGATTCTATTTCCCAGTTGTTCCAAGAGATGAAGCTCGCATTCGTGTGCAATTATCTGCTGGGCATACACGTGAACATTTAGATAAGGCAATCGCAGCATTTATTAAAGTAGGAAAGAATTTAAAAGTTATTTAATTAATATCATATGAAAGCGTTAGTGAAATTACGCTCTGAAAAGGGAATCTGGATGGAGGAGGTTCCAATTCCAGAGATAGGTGTTAATGATGTTTTGATTAAAATGAAAAAAACATCAATCTGTGGTACTGACTTACATATTTATATGTGGGATGATTGGGCAAAAAAGACAATCAAAACTCCTATGACAATTGGTCATGAATATGTAGGCGAAATTGTGGATATGGGTAGTGGTGTCAAGAACTTAAAAGTTGGAGACCGAGTTACTGGTGAAGGGCATTTGGCTTGTGGGCATTGTCGCAATTGCCGTCGTGGAAAACTTCATGTATGTGAGAATACAGTAGGTATTGGTGTAAACATTGATGGTGCATTTGCTGAATACTTGGCTTTGCCAGCCGAAAATGTGATAAAGTTAGACCCGCGTATTCCTGATGAAATCGCTTCAATAATGGATCCATTTGGTAATGCTACTCACACTGCATTGTCTTTTCCATTGATTGCTGAAGATGTACTTATTACAGGTGCTGGTCTGATAGGAAGTATGGCAACTGCAGTAGCTAAATTTGCTGGTGCTCGCTATATCGTGGTTAGTGATTTGAGTGATTATCGCTTAGATATTGCTAAGAAGATGGGGGCAACAGTAACCGTAAATCCATCAAAAGGGGAAACTATAGAGCAGGCTATTGAGAAACTTGGAATGAGAGGTTTTGATGTTGGTCTTGAGATGTCTGGTTCGCCACATGCGTTTAATGATATGTTGAAAAACATGTATAATGGATCAAAGATTTCTCTATTGGGTATTCTTCCCAACAATACTATTATTGATTGGAACGAAGTAATATTTAAGGCATTAACTCTCAAAGGTATTTATGGTCGTGAGATGTGGGAAACATGGTATCAAATGGAGCAAATGTTGATATCAGGTCTTGATTTGTCACCAATTATCACTCACCGTTTCTCTATCAATGATTTCCAAAAGGGATTTGATGTGATGGAAAGCGGACAATGTGGTAAGGTCATTTTGAGTTGGGAATAACTATTTTCACAAACAAAAGAGATCAATAAGTGGGCTTCTTCTCAGTTATGGTTATTATTTCAAAGTTGGGATTGAATTCAATATTAATAATATAACCATAGCTGTTTTCTGAAGCTTCATCAGGTACTGTAACAGATTTTTGAAGTGGAACATTAACTTTGTAATGTTCTATCAAAGTCTTTTCATAAGTAACCTCTTTTAGATTTGGGATGAAATTGATAGTTGGAGATTGAGTTTTCGAACCCGAAATAATCAATTCTCCAACTATTTTTTCACGTGTGCCACCACCCATATTGAAAAATTGATATACCATCGGTGCTAAATACTTCTCCAAGTTATCGGCATTGATATTTGATAGTGCCACGAAAAAACCATCTATGGTATTAATTATACTATCTAACTCTAATGAAGACACTGGGTGTTTTTGTGTCAGAAGTTCATATCTTTCTTTTGCTTGGTCTATGTAGTATCCTTCAAATTCGCCACCTAAAGATAATTCAATATATTTTTTGTAGCTTTCATTAGTGTTGTCTCGTAATGTGGCTTGCCAAGTCAATGAGTCTATTCGCTTTCTGATAAGTGGAATGTATGCACTATTGGGAAAATGATTTATAAAATCTAAAAGCTCAGCATTATTCTCAGTCACTTGCAAAGTTTTCCATTCTTCAGCTTCATTTCTCTTCAGCTTCATAAGCGTTTCTTCAGCAATACTATAGTTCTTTCCTTTGGGAAACTCTACCATATAATCTAAGTATCCTGCTATACTATTCTCTTTGACTGCTTCGTTCCATTTTGATTTTTCGAGATTGCTTTTTATTATTGTGTTTTTGAAAACCCAGAAAGATGAAACCGCAATGATGATTGACAATAATATTATTGAAGTTATTCTTATACCTGATTTTCGGTTGTTTGATTTTTTTGTTTTAAGTGGAGGGTCTTCTGCTGCGTCATTTACTATTTTAGAATTGGTGGGAGAGTTTAGATTTTGCTTATGTTCAACCTTGTCAGTAGTACTTGTGTTTATATCTACTTCATATTCTTTTTCAATTTTATTTTTGCAACTATCGCAAAATATTGAGTCTTCATTCTTGATATTACCGCATAAAGGACAATTCTTAGACATAATAAGAAGTTTTGTTCGTAAAATAATTATTATGCAAAGATAAAAAATGAATCTATTAATATACTGTTCGTGCACCTAAACTAATGTTTTTAATCTGTTCGTGTAATTACTTATTCTAATTTTAATAACTTTGTAGTATTAATAGTGTGAACCTTTATTTGTAAAGGGGCTTTTAAATATATAAATAATGACGTTAGATGAGCAGTTAATACTCGCAACTCAATTAGCAATTGAGACTCATAGAGAGCAACTTGATAAGAGTTCGCAGCCATATATAAATCATGTTCTTCGTGTCATGAATGCTGGACAGACACTGAAAGAGAAAATAGTGGGAGCATTGCATGACGTTATCGAGGACAGTGATATTACAATAGATGACTTAATGCTAAAAGGTTTTACCCCAGACATATTAGATGCAGTAAATGCGATGACTTTCAATGACTCTGTCGAGACTTATGATGAATATATCGATAGAGTTATTCAAAATCCCATTGCTGTTCGAGTGAAGTTGAATGATTTAACTGACAATATGGATTTGAGACGACTACATTCTTTAGATGACAAGGCTATTGAAAGACTAAAGAAATATTTTGATGCATACAAAAAGATAATTAATACCTTCAAATAAAATATTAATGGCGGGTATATATATACACATTCCTTACTGTAAAACTCGATGTATCTATTGTGACTTCTATAAAGAAACTAATGAGGGTAATATGGATGCCTTTGTTGGTTCTTTATGTGCTGAGTTTGCAATGCGCAAAGATGAAGCAACCGAATCAATAAAGACGATCTATTTTGGAGGTGGCACTCCTTCAAGGTTGAGAGTTGAACACTTTAAAGAAATATTCTCTTCTATTGAGTCAAATTATAATGTAGAAAAAGATGCAGAAGTAACGGTTGAGGCAAATCCTGATGATCTTACTTATGAATATATTGCAATGCTTCAACATTTGCCAGTTAATAGAATTAGTGTGGGCATTCAAAGCTTTGATGATAACGAACTGAAATTCCTAAGTAGAAGGCACAGTGCACAGCAAGCAATAGAGGCAGTGAAAGATTGTCAGAAAGCTGGTTTTGATAATATAAGTATCGATCTTATCTATGGTTTGCCAAATCAAACGTTGGAGGTATGGGAAAAGAATTTGCAAGCTGCTATAGATTTAGATATTCAGCATATTTCCGCTTATCATTTAATATACGAAAAGGATACTAAGTTGTACACCTTGTTGGAGCGAGGGAGAGTGCATCCAGTTGCTGATGAACTTAGCATAGATATGTTTTCGATGCTGATTGATAAGCTTGGAAACAATGATTTTGAGCAATATGAAATCTCTAATTTTGCAAAGAATAAACTTTATTCTAAACACAACACTTCTTATTGGCAAGATTGTAATTATCTTGGATTTGGACCATCTGCTCATTCATATGATGGCGTTAGAAGAAGCTGGAATGTGGCATCAATAGGCAAGTATATTGCCGCAATAAATAAAGGTGAATTATTACAAGAAACAGAATTGTTGTCTCAAAAGGATAAATATAATGAGTTCATTCTAACCAAGTTGAGAATGATGAAGGGAATAAACTTACCGATATTAAAAGAGCAGTTTGGAGAACTTCTTTATGGATATTGTCTTGCTTCTGCTCAAAAGTATATAGATGAAGGTTTGCTATGCCTTAAAGATGATGTGTTGAGATTGACACAATCAGGAATATTTGTCTCTGATGGAATAATGAGTGAAATGATGTGGATAGATTAGTGTTGCTGATAGCACTAAATATTAAGAGTATTTCTTCAAAGTTTTCTTGAATTTCTCTGATTCAAAAAGGTTAATTAGCCAACTGTTTAGACTGTCTAATAACACTGGAGAGCTCTTTCTAACAGCCCAAGACTCTAATTGAGTAAAGCTTATATCAGTTTCAATATCTATTTCTGGAAGTTCGAGTGCCAATCTTTTTGCTACCTTCTCGTTGCATACTGTGAAGTCGATGTCTCCTCCTGCTACCATCATCACCAATTGTTCTTCTTCGTAAATGTCATTTTGCTCAATATAGATAGTGTCTCCTATTTCGTTTGATAGGTTTTGTAGTCGCAGTATGATGGGTGAATCTCTGTGTACAAATATTGTTTTCTTTGCCAAGTCGAGATGTTGACGAATTGGCGCAATGTTATCATTGAATTCTTGCTTTCGTTGCACCAATACTTGCTTGTCCTTAAACATGAATTGTGTGAAATTGAAATTGTCTCGTAGTGCTGAATTAATTGGGATATTTCGGGCAACAATATCGTACTTCCCCATCTCCAATCCTTTAAGGTTATTATCCAAACTATTCTCCAAAAAGATATCAATCTTGATATTCCAGTCTTTCTCTAATATTTTTATCATTTCATATTGAAACCCTACTGTAGAATCACCAGCAACATGGTATCCAAATGTGTTGTAGTCTGTAACCACATTTAATACACCACTGATCATTATTTCCTTATAATCTCTTGGTAAATTAATGTTTGATTTGTGCAGTGTTTTGTAGAGTCTTACCATCAATATGGTAGATATGACTAACAAAGCAAAGTAGATAACAAGTCTTATTTTAATTTTCATGGGCAAGGTAAGTATAATGATGTTCTTTAGTTATTTAAATCAACTGATAATCCTAACTTCATCATAAATGGGTTGACAGGATAGTTAGGCAAAGAAAAGTATTCACGAGGTTTCAATACTTGTGAGGCAGCATTATAAAACATCACAAAGAATCGTGTTTGCTTTAGATGCATATTTGCGTATATTGTGGCAATAGGATAATTTCCAATCTTTTTTTCCCTTTGATTATAAAACTGAAGAAGAGCAGGTTCATAACCTGGTGCATAATAGCTCGTATGGTAATGTGCATCTACTCCAAATTGTAGGGTTAGTTCCTTGGCAATTAGTGTTTTGAGATACATGTTGGAATATACGCTAAGCATTGGAACGGGGATAACTTTTTCATCGCTTGTTGTTTGGTAAGCCACTTGATTATCCCAGTTAAAAACTCCGAGTCTAATTCTCTGATCAATTCTCGCCATAAGCACTTGGACGTTACTACTTTTTTGAGAAATATTTCTATCCTGATCAAAGTATATATGGTTCTGGATATTCTCTACACCAACGTTGATAGATGTCTTTGTGAAAGGTACATCAAGTTTGCCTCCAAGAAAGACCCTTCGGGTATCTCCAAAATCATTGTTCCACCAATAATATTTTGATCTATAATTATCTTGAAGATAATTAGAAGTTAAGTTCTTAATATATGCTTTGCCGCTTAATGTTGTTAGCTTACCAGCAATTTTATATCTTGTTTCAACATCTCCCTCAAGCTTAAATTCACCTAAGTTTGCACCTATTAGTCCAAGGTCTGCACGAATATTGAATCTCAGATGTTCTCCTTGTCTTTTATTTAATATCCCACCGACAGCTACAGCATTTTCACTATATGTGGTTCTACCCAACTCAGCATCCACGAAATCAATCATGTTAAATTTGCGAAGGTCGTGTTCTATAAAGCCTGTGAGTCCAAACTTAACCCACGGCTTAAAGCCCTCACGTAGCGATAGTGCTAATGTGTTTTTAATAGACTTATAAGAAATACTATCGTCAACTGCTCCATCATAATGAATATCTGGATAAAACTGGTCAATATATGGCATTGCAATACCATCTATATTAACTTGAGTAGTATCATAGGATAAGAATCTCCTATTTTGTTCAGTATAATGTGAGGTAAGTGTAATGCTTGCAATAGGAATAAAGTCACTTGATGACAGAGAGTCTTTTTTGTTAGAATAATATCCAAGATTATATTTCCCCGAGAAGAATAGTTGATTGCTACTTAGTTTGTTCCAAGTTTCTGAAAACTTTACAGGAATACCAACAGATTGAAATGATTGCCCAATAGATTCTGGGTCAGTGATAAAAGTTTCATCTGTTATCCCCCCATTTTCAAAATGTTTGATAGTAGATGTAGAAGCATAAATATGTGTCTCAAATTTATCGCTCAAGTAGTTGCCAAAAAGGCTCCAGTTAAATTGCTTATTTGCTTGCGCCTTATAAAGACCTTTTGTATCTATTATATTACCCTCAAAAGCAAGATTTGCTTTTTTATTGAAATTGGTTGTTAGTAAAGCATTTAGTCTTTGCTCTCTCATTGGTCGGCTACCAGCTGTTTGATAATCTATCTTAGCATATGGAACATGTGTATTGTAGAACACCTGCTTGGATGGACCAAATTGATATGGTTTATAAGCATCATAGAAGGGAAAGTGCTCGGGGCTATCATTCTCGAAGAATATCTTTGAAATAATTGGCGAGCCTACTGTACCTAAATATCCTGTTGCTATTGAGTTGCCATCTGGAAGCATTGTTTGCTGAAAGTTGTACTTGGCACTATCCATAGGTACCAATATACGCTCACCGCTTCTCAGATCTAAGTGCCATACTTTAGCAGATGGTAGTACTAAGTTGATTGTATCAAATGGTGTAGCGGATACAGATTCATCTCTTACTTGCGAAGGTATCGGTTGTAGTGTATTGAGCGAATCAGTACTAATAGAGTTTGTAGTATCAGTGGGCATAATTATGCGTGACTGAGACAAAGCGACTGATGTATAAATCAGACTGATAAGTAATATGAGTAACTTTTCTTTCATTGGGTGCAAACTTACACAAAAAACCGCACAGGGCGGATATACAGTGCTGATTTTTATCTGTTTGTTTATTTTTTTGGTGAAGAAGAACTTCAATTGTGATAGGAATAGGATTTTATCAATCTTATGGCTGCAAGCTTATATATTACCTAACCCTTTTATCTCTTCAGGATTAAATGGTGTAGCTTGATAGACGAAATAATTTAACCAGTTAATGTACAGAAGATTTGCATGCGATCTCCACTTTACCAAAGGTCTTTGGTTTGGGTTATCATTTTTATAATAGTTTTTCGGCAACTCCACATTATCCATACCCTTTTCTAAGTCTCTTGTATATTCTTCGTGAAGCGTAAGAGGTGAATATTCTGAATGTCCAGTTACATAAAATTCTCTTCCTCCTCTTGAAGCTACAATATATACACCCGCTTCTTCCGATTCAGATAGTATCTTAAGCTCGGATTGTCTCTCGATATCTGAAGCACTTATTGTTGTATGTCTGCTATGAGGGGCATAAAATTCATCATCAAAGCCTCTAAAAAGGGGAAATGAAGAATCATTAATAGTATGCTTAAATACGCCAAATAGCTTTTTATCTAAAGGGTATTTTTGAATGCCATAAAAATGATATAATGCTGCTTGAGCACCCCAGCAAATGTAGAAGGTAGATGTTACATGTTGTCGAGCCCAATCAAATATTTCAGTAAGCTCTCCCCAATATTTAACCTCTTTGAAAGGTAGCATCTCAACTGGGGCACCTGTAATTATCATACCATCATAGTATTTTTCTTTTATGTCGTCAAACTTTGTGTAAAAAGATGTTAGATGCTCAATGGGCGTATTTTTTGGCTTATGAGTAGTTAAACTCAAAAGGTCTATCTCCACTTGTAGTGGTGAGTTGGAAAGTAATCTTATCAGATCAGTCTCAGTAGTTACCTTAAGTGGCATTAGGTTAAGTATCAATATTTTTAACGGGCGGATATCTTGAGTTGACGCTCTTAGATCCTCCATTACAAATATATTTTCTCCTTTTAATAGCTCTATAGCTGGTAGTTTATTGGGTAAATTTACGGGCATAATAACTTAATTAATTTGCGACCCGTAAAATTATCTCTTTTATTGCAAATATATACACAACTTGCTTAGTTTAATAGTTCTTTTCTATTTTTTATTTTTTATGAGACATTCCGTATTTGCCTATTATATCTCCTAAACTATAGTAATTGCCATAGGAGAATGCAAGTAAATTAATACTATCAAGTTTTATTCTATTTGAATCATCGTCAAACAGTTCTTCATTGACTTTTACATTTACAATATCAGCAATAAACATATCATGAGATCCATAATTCACTATTGATTTTACTCTACATTCAATATTAATGGGTGACTCTTTTATAATGGGTGCATTAATGACTTTGGCATATTCTATGGTCAGACCCAATTCTTCAAATTTATTATTTATAGAGCCCGTTGTTAAACCACAGTAATCGACGTGTTTGCAAAGTTCTACAGTAGTTAAGTTAATTACAAACTCCATGTATTTCTTTATAATATGGTGCGAATGTCTATTTGGTTTAATTGAAATATAGCAGGTAGGGGGCTCGGATGAAAGTGTTCCCATCCATGCTGATGTAAAAACATTATAATCATCTGTACTTTGCCCACAGCTTATCAAAGCCACAGGGAGGGGGTATATCATTGCCCCTGGTTTAAAATCTCTTTTCATGATGAACAAAAAAATAAAATGGTGTTTTGGTTAATACATAGGGTATAGAGCTTCAATTTTCAAATATCTAAATCATTGAAAATGCTATGTACCCTCTCTATGTTAAAAAAAAGATGAAATGAAAGCGGAATAATACATTATCATATCATTCACAATCATAATTAAGATGTTGGCTCGGTTGTCACGTATTGCCTAATTTATGCAATGTCGTGCTTTAACTGTTAGGGGTTTTGGGATATAGATACTACTTTAAGACAATTTCTTCCTTTGTCATTTTTAATTCGCAATAATGACATTGAAGTACTACGCGCTCTTTATCAATAACATGAAATCTCGTGTTCATTGGTTCATTGTTTGTAATGCACTTTGGATTATTACAAACCACAATTTCCACAATTTCATCTGGCAGTGTCACCTTCTTTTTTTCTATCACCTCATAATTTTTAATTATGTTGAGGTTAATATTTGGTGCCACAAGCGCAATTCTATTTATCTCCTCTTCTTCAAAGAACTTGTCGGAAATCTTAATAATTCCCTTCTTGTTCATTTTGCTACTATTTAGGTTATTACCTATGGTGATTCTGTTTCCTAATTTTTGCAATTGCAGAATTGATACTACTTTAAAAACTGCATTTGCAGGAATATGATCAATCGCGGTGCCACTTTCTAATGCTGCTACCTGTAATTCTTTTCCCATACTGATTCTTTCAAATTATTGCCTCTTCTGTGCAACTACTAATATAACGTAGTTTTCAACCAAAAAGTTGCAATGCGATTAGTTTTATTATTTATATTTCTATATTCATTAAGTCACAGATAATTGCTTGGCGTGTGAATACTCCATTTTCAGCTTGTTGAAAATAATATGCTTTTGGATTGCTATCAACATCATGATTTATCTCTGTCACTCTTGGTAGTGGATGCAATACTCTAAGATTGTCTTTAGATTCACTTAGCATGCTATTGTTGAGTACATATATGTTTTTAACTTTCTCGTATTCCATTAAGTCAGTAAATCGTTCACGTTGCACTCTTGTCATATACAAAATATCGGCACTATTGATAGCATGTTGATTGAAATCAACATATTCGTTGAATTGGATATTCTTTTTCTCGCAAAATAGTTTATATTTCTCTGGGATACGCATTTCGTCGGGTGCAACAAAGTTAAAGGTCGGATTGAAATAAGATAATCCCTGAATCAATGAATGCACCGCTCTTCCATATTTCAAGTCGCCTACTATAGTTATTGTTAGATTCTCTAATGTTCCTTGAGTTTCGTAGATTGTGAATAAGTCCAACATCGTTTGGGTTGGATGTTGGTTTGATCCGTCTCCTGCGTTAATTATTGGTACTGGCGATACTTCAGATGCGTATCTTGCTGACCCTTCTAAGTGATGCCTCATTATAATCAGATCGGCATAGTTGCCCACCATCATTATTGTATCTCGTAGTGACTCACCTTTTGTGGAGCTACTTGTAGCAGAGTCTGAAAAGCCAATAATACGACCTCTTAGTCGGTTCACGGCAGTCTCAAAGCTTAATCGTGTTCGAGTTGAGGGTTCAAAGAAAAGACTAGCACACACTCTACCTTGAAGGAAATCCCTATTCGGATTGTTTTTAAATTCCTTAGCACTTTTCAAAATTCGCAAGATATCTTCTTTTGAATAATCGCCTATATCTACTAAACTTTTTGGTTTCATATCTGCTTTTTGTCTTTTTGTTAAACTATTCTACATTTCTATTGCAAAAGTAACGATTAATACTAAATGTTGATAGGTTTTGAAAATAAATATCAGAGATCAATTCTGCTATCACTCAAACATTGTTTTTGTAGTTCAATAATATTGGAATAAAAGAGGGTGTTCAATGCGTATTGAACACCCTCATAAATGTATAATTTACTCAATTATTTATTCCATACTCTTGGTGCTGGAACAGGTTTGAGAGGTTGACGATTTTTCAATTCTTTCATCACCTCTTCAATAGCACGATTTAGCTGTTGGTCTTCGCCATTCCATTCTCTAATCGGGTCGTTATCTATTTCGATATCTGGATCAACACCGTGGTTTTCGATAATCCATTCGCCCGACTTGGCATCATAACTGGTGAAGAATGGTACACGAATATCGGTTCCATCAATGAATGGTAATGAACCTGAGATACCAACAATGCCACCCCAAGTACGTATTCCAATCAGTTTGCCCAAACCAAGAGCTCTAAATCCCCAAGGGAATAAGTCGCCATCAGATGCCGAATATTTGTTTATTAAGCAAACCTTCGGTCCTACTTGCACCGCATCAGGAACAGTACCTATCTTGGTAGAGCCACGGCGCATTGTCAGTCTGTATGGTTCGCGAGACAATCTTTCCAAAATCATAGGCGATACATTGCCACCACCATTAGCACGGTCATCAATAATCAATCCCTCTTTGTCAAGTTGAGGATAGAAGTATTTAGCAAATTCGTTCAATCCGTCCACTCCCATGTCGGGGATATAAATATATCCAATTTTGCCACCTGACGCTTCATCCACCTTTTTAATATTGTTTTGCACCCATTCGTAGTGATACAAAGAATATTCCTCTTTTAGAGGACTGATAACTACTTTTCGTGCTCCATCCATGCTTGGCTTATTATTCAGCATCAACTCTGTTGGCACTTCTGCTTTGCCTACCAATAGCGAATACATATCGTTAGCAGTGTTAGTAGGTATGCCATCTATACCTACAATGAAGTCGCCTGCGTTGGCTTCTATACCTGGCTCACGTAATGGAGAACGAAGTTTTTTGTCCCAAGACGCTCCATCTAATATTTTCTCAATACGGAAAAATCCACTTTTGTCACGAGATATTTCAGCTCCCAACAAGCCTAAGTCAACAGTATTAGCACGAGCAGTTTCACCTGGGTTTACGTATGCGTGACCAATGTTAAGTTCTCCAATCATTTCCCCAATCAAATAGTTTAGGTCTAAGCGAGTTTTTACATAAGGAAGCATCACTGCATATTTTTGCTTCATTGCTTTCCAATCCACGCCATGCATATTTTCTAAGTAGAATCCATCACGATATACACGCCATGCCTCATCATATATCTGTGCCCACTCTTGAGGATAATCTGTAGCAATCTTCATATGCGATAGATTTACTGCTTTATCTAAGTTGACCTTGCCTGTTGGAATATTATCTACAAAGAGCTGTCTGCCCTTAAAGAATAGAGCTTTTTTTCTTCCCGATTCAATACTCATAGTAGCACCTTCGGCAATAGTCTCCTCTTTTTGTTTGTCAAGATCATACATTGCTACATTGCCTCCAATGTTGTAATATACTTTGTTGTTATTCAAATAAAAGCCACGATAATAACCTGTGGAAATAGGAAGCTTAACAACTCTATCTGATATGCCATCAGTATCAATCTTTACTGTGACAACAGAATCTTTAGATGCAGCTTTCTTGTCTTCGTTGACTACAGCATCTTTCTCGATAAAAGGTGAGGGCGTACTCTTAGATAGCAGACTTAAATATACTCCATTGGAATTGCCATAAATGTGGTTCCATTCCTTTGCCCCATATGTGGGGTTGAAGTCTCTTGAAGATGTGAATACAATATATTTTCCATCTTGGCTAAATACAGGATTGTATGACTCGTACCATTTATCTGTTATCGGGTATTCTTTTTTAGTATCGATATTAAATACATATACCACGTTAAAATTATTTGACTCGCTACGTGTGTATGTCAACCATTTGCTGTCGGGTGAGTAGCTTACACCTGATGGTTCGCCGATTGGGTCTTGAAGTAGGGTGGTAACCTTTTTGGATGCAACGTCAAGATGGTTCAATCTGTTTTGCCTATCTGTATAAACAAT
This sequence comes from uncultured Proteiniphilum sp., assembly GCA_964575445.1. Lineage (GTDB taxonomy): Bacteria > Bacteroidota > Bacteroidia > Bacteroidales > Dysgonomonadaceae > Petrimonas. Next base: position 25,213 of record CAZNRT010000010.1, read on the forward strand.
TGATTTAGAATCAGGGCTCCAAATAAATGAGCGAATATAGGTATTGTTATTTTTAGTAAGCTGTATGGGTTCTATCTTGTTGATATCTTGTATGTATATCTCAGTTTCGCCAGTAGCATCAGATATATAAGCAATGTGCTTTCCATCGGGCGACCATATAGCACCACGCTCGTGTGCACCTGGACTAAGAGTAATATTTTTTGTTACTCCTTTATCTGCGGGGATATTAAATACCTCGCCACGAGCAGTTACTGCTATGCGCTCACCATCTGGAGATAGACTTGCACTATTTACGTATTTGCTTGCTTCTTTTATGTCACTTCTAGCATATATGTTGTCAGAAGCAAGAGTTATGTTTATTTTTTCTGCTTTTTTGGTTGTTGCATCAAGTTTATATATGTATCCTCCATTCTCAAAAACAATGGTATTGCCATTAGCACTCGGAAACTTGATATCATATTCAGTGAAGTTTGTAACCTTTGATGTCTCTTTTGTTTTGGTGTTGTACACGAATAGATTCATTGTTCTGTCTCTGTCTGAGATATAAAATATCTCATCCCCAATCCACATAGGCATAATATCCTGAGCTTTGTTTTGACTGATGTTAGCAACAGTTTTGTTGGCTTCATCATATATCCATATGTCGTCTGCCATCCCACCTTCGTAATATTTCCAAGTTCTGAACTCACGCATCACACGGTTGTATGCCAACTTTTTGCCGTCGGGTGAGTAGCTACAAAAGCCTCCCTCAGGAAGAGGAATCACTTGCGACAATCCGCCATGATTGGCTACACGATAAAGTTTGCCAGTAAATCCATCACTGATTCTGTTTCTATAAACAATCTCTTTGCTGTCTGGTGTCCATCCCATAACTATGTTGTTAGGACCCATTCTGTCACCAAGATCGTCACGAGAATTTGTAGCAGTGTAAGTAAGCCTTAGAGGTTCTCCACCTGAAGAGGGAATAGTATATACCTCTGTGTTCCCATCATATTGACCCGTAAATGCAATTGAATTCCCATCAGGTGAAAATTTTGGGAACATTTCATATCCCACATGTGATGTGAGTCGTTTTGCTTCGCCCCCATTTATGGATACTTTATACAAATCTCCTGCATAGGAGAAAACAACTTCATTTCCATTGCTTGCGGGAAAGCGTAATAGACGTGCTTCTTCGGCATTCACCCCCATCCAAACAAATGCAAATGATAATAAAAGAATGATTTTTCTCATAGAGCATTAAACTTTTTAGATTTTGAAATAAAAAAACCTTTACAATGCGAGCACTGCAAAGGTTTCGTATAGTTGTTATATTTATAGTTCTAAGTCAATACCAAATAGCTCGTGCCATGGCAAACCTTGTTTGTTGAGCTGTTCCATAAATGGATCTGGATCAAACTCCTCAACGTTGAATACGCCTGGTTGTTTCCATAGTCCTTGCATAAACATTCTTGCACCAATAGTAGCTGGCACTCCTGTGGTATAGCTCACACCTTGTGCACCAGTTTCCTCAAATGCTGCTTGGTGGCTACAATTGTTGTAGATATAATATGTGCGCTCTTTGCCATCTTTGATGCCACGAATGCGACAGCCAATTGATGTTTCGCCAGTATAGTTTTCACCCAATTCACCTGGATCAGGCAATACTGCTTTTAAGAATTGTATCGGAACAATCTTTTGTCCATTATACTCTACTTCATCAATTCTTGCCATACCAATATTCTGTATCACACGCAGGTGAGTTAGATACTCTTGTCCAAAAGTCATCCAAAAGCGTGCACGCTTGATGGTTGGGAAGTTCTTTACTAACGATTCTAACTCTTCGTGATATATCAAGTAAGACTCTTTAGGTCCAATGTTTGGATAGTTTAATGGTTTATGAATTTCGTGTGGTTCAGTTTCCACCCACTCACCATTCTCCCAATATTTTCCCTTTTGAGTTACCTCACGAATATTTATTTCGGGGTTGAAGTTTGTTGCAAAAGCCTTTCCATGATCTCCAGCGTTGCAATCAACTATATCTAAATAATGAATCTCATCGAAATGGTGTTTTGCAGCATAAGCAGTAAATATGCTTGTAACGCCAGGGTCGAATCCACAACCTAATATTGCTGTAAGTCCAGCTTCCTTAAATCTGTCTTGGTATGCCCATTGCCAGCTATATTCAAATTTTGCTTCATCTTTGGGCTCATAGTTAGCTGTGTCAAGATAATTTACGCCACACTCCAAGCAGGCATCCATGATGGTGAGATCTTGATACGGAAGTGCCACATTAATAACAAGCTCTGGTTTGAACTTATTGAAAAGGGCTACAAGTTCTGGAACACTATCAGCATCTACTTGAGCTGTTTGAATATCAACACCAATGCGTCGTTTAACATCTTCGGCAATTATATCGCATTTGCTTTTTGTGCGACTTGCCAACATAATTTCAGTGAAAACATCATTGTTTTGTGCTACTTTGTTAGCAACAACAGTTCCAACGCCACCAGCGCCGATGATTAATACTTTTCCCATTTTTAATGTTTATGTTTAATATGAATTATTGATTCGCCTCATAGTTGTGGTTTTGATTAGCTTCTATCGATTATTATCAACAAACTACCTGCACAAAACCACTTATGTATTTACAACGCAAATATACAATAAAACTTTTGGAATCCTTTTTGTTTCTTATTTTAAAATTACTTCAATCAATGTAACTATTCATCGAATGTGGTTGTGAGAGATTCTCACACTCACACAAACACACCTTAGAGTAATGGCGATGCTCTGTTTTTTATTCGCTGATTGTGCTACCCATCAATATATGAATGAAACTTATATTCAATGAGCGAAAATGTTTATTTAAGAAAGCAACCTTTTTTCATAACTATAATATCTTATATCTTTGTGATATTATGAATCAACATACTAATAGAATTATGGACGAAGAAAGAATTCAACAAATTACACAATCAACAAACGTAATAAGCAATTGGACAAAAGGCATTCTCACAGATTTGGGCATAGGTGGAGATTGGATGAATTACATTAATACTGCTTTTATGATCTTAATACAAGCATCTTTGGTTTTTGTGGTATATCATATTACCAGATACATACTCAGAGGTGTGTTCAAGAAGTTTTCGGCAATTCCCAGAATGTCATTCTTAAAGCATTTATATGATAGGCGTTTTCCACACTATCTTTCTATGATAATTCCGTTTAGTCTGGTTAAAGGATCCATACCAATCGTGCTTGAGGCTTTCCCACAACTTGTTGGTCTGGCAAACAAGATGGCAGATATGTATCTCGTTTTTTATGTGATATGGTTAGTGATGTCGGTAATAAATGCATTTGGTGATTCGTTAAGAATCAGAGAGCAACTAAAGGATAAGCCGATAGACAGCTATATACAGGTTGTGAGAATAATATTTTATTTTTTCGGATTCATCATTCTATTTTCCATACTGACGGGCAAAAACCCAATGTACTTTATCGGAGGTTTGGGTGCCGCTTCAGCAATATTGATGTTGATATTCAAAGATACGATAATGGGATTTGTGGCAAGTATTCAAGTTTCGGCAAATGATATGGTGCGGATTGGCGATTGGATAACAATGCCAAAATATGATGCAGATGGCGACGTGATTCAGATAACACTTACAACCGTAAAGATTAGAAATTTTGACAAGACCATTACTACTATCCCACCTTATGCCTTGGTGTCCGATTCGTTTCAGAATTGGCGTGGTATGCAAGAAGTGGGGGGAAGGAGATTGAAACGATCAGTTTTTGTAAAGCAATCATCAATCAAGTTTATTGAGGAGGAGGAGCTGCCTCATCTAATGAAGATACAGTCTATCACCCAGTATATCAGTGAGCGTACGTTAGATATAGATAATTATAACCACAAAATTGGAGCCGACAAATCTTTATCCATTAATGGTCGCAATCTGACTAATATGGGATTATACAGAGCCTATATTCAAAACTATCTGAAACAACATCCTGGTGTGCATAAGGATATGATTAGCATGGTACGTCAGCTTCAACCCATATCTAAAGGCTTGCCTCTGGAACTATATTTCTTTACTGCTACCACGGCATGGCTTCAGTATGAAGATATTGTTTCGGATGTATTTGATCATGTAACAGCTGCTGCTAAGTATTTTGATATAGAGTTGTTTGAAGATGTCTCTAATCCTATAATGATGAGTCAAGACAAATAATATATCTCACTGCTTGCTCTTTTTTTTCACAAAACACTACAAATGTTTTATTACCTTTGTTGTCCGTTGTGTTTAAGATGTTGAATAAATCAGTTATGAGAAGTTTTGCAAGTGATAATAATTCGGGTGTTCATCCCCAAATAATGCGAGCTCTGATGCTGGCAAATGAAGACCATGCATTGGGCTATGGCGACGACAAATGGACAAAGCATGCCGAAGAATTGTTTAGACAGGAGACAGGATGCAGTGATTCCGAGTTATGCTTTGCACTCAATGGCACTGGTGCTAACGTGATTGCTCTTCAGGCTTGCACGCAATCATTCAATAGCATATTGTGTGCCAGCACCGCACATATTGCAGTTGACGAGTGTGGTGCTCCATCCAAACATACTGGGTGTGCAATCAAAGAAATTGATACACCCAATGGAAAACTAACGCCCGAGATAGTTAAACCCTATCTCACAGGCTTTGGATTTGAGCATCACTCACAACCCAAAGTTATAGCTATTTCTCAAGCAACTGAGTTAGGAACAATATACACACCTGAGGAGATAAAAGCCCTTAGCGCACTGGCTCATCAGCATGATATGTATTTGTTTGTGGATGGAGCCAGGATGGCTAATGCTTGCGATTATAACGAAAACACACTGAAAGAAATGACCACCGATTGCGGAGTAGATATTTTTACATTTGGTGGTGCCAAGAATGGCCTTATGTTTGGTGAGGCTGTTGTTTCTCTACGTCCCGAGCTATCTAAGCATCTTAAATATATACGCAAACAATCCACGCAGCTGCTTTCTAAAATGCGATATATTTCGGCGCAGTTTATTCCTTATTTAGAAAACAGGCTTTGGCTGTCTAATGCTGCTAATTCTAACATGATGGCTTCCAAATTAGCTGGTACTCTTGAGGCTTTTGGTGTGAAAATCACTCAAAAAATAGAATCAAACGCTATATTCTTTGAAGCGTCGGACGAAATAGCCGATAAGATACGTCAAAAATTCTCCTTTTACGATTGGGATGCTTCAAGCAATGTCCGACGAATTGTGTGTTCATGGGATTCCACCGATGACGACTTAGATCAGCTAATAAAACTATTTGTAGGACAATAACTAAAAAATAATTTAATATATTAATCAGTAACTTATGTTTGATTTTCTTGACGTCTATCCATGGCTATTGCCTGTGATGATATTTTTCGGACGAATATTTGATGTTTCGCTGGGTACACTTCGTATTATATTTGTATCCAAAGGTGAGAAGTACAAGGCACCAATTATTGGTTTCTTTGAGGTATTTATTTGGGTAGTGATTATTTCGCAGATTTTGTCGCGTGCCAATGATTTTGTAGCCTATCTTTCATATGCAGGTGGATATGCAACGGGCAACTATATGGGTATTTTACTCGAAAAGCGTATTGCATTTGGTATAGTGTTGTGTCGAATATATACTCAAAAGAATGGACATGAGCTTATCAAAAAGCTCAACACATTGAATTATGGTGCTACGATGACGCACGGGACGGGTTCTACAAACAAGATCGATATTGTTGAAACTGTTATAGAACGCAAGGAGATGAAGAAATTGGGAGTAATTCTTTCAGAGTTTGATCCTAATATATTCTATGTCGTGGAGGATGTGCGAACCAAACAGAATGGGATATTCCCCGAACGAAGAAATATCTTGGCACGCTGGAGAGTGGGTAAATAAATTTACTTGCTATGTAAGATTATTAACGGAACCCCTCCACGAGCATCCAAGACAATAAAGTATTGATGTATCAAATCCATCCAATGATTCATTTTCATGAATTGGATGGATTTCTTTATCTTCTGTAACGGTAACAACAAGTCGCATGCCCTCTTCATTGAGGATATAAAAACGTCTTATCTTGCATTGAGGACAAAGTAAATTCTTCATTTATATATAAATGGTTATTATATTCATGTTTTGCTATATTCCATTAGCTTTTGCTTCTTGCCAAAATATTTCCATCTCGTCCAAGCTGACATCTTTTAGCCTATTGCCTGATTCTTTAATCTTCTTCTCCATATAATTGAAACGGTATATGAATTTCTGGTTGGTGCGCTCAAGTGCATTGTCGGGGTTTACACCGTACAATCTTGCAGCATTGATTATGCTAAATAAAACATCACCAAATTCGGATTCAATATTATCCTCACTCATATTGTTGATTTCGGTTTCCAATTCGCCGAGCTCTTCCTTCACCTTGTCCCACACATCTTGACGCTCATTCCAGTCGAATCCCGAATTGCGGGCTTTGTCTTGTATGCGATATGCCTTTACCATAGAGGGTAGGGATGAGGGCACTCCTTCGAGAACTGTTTTGTTACCACCTTTTTCTTTTAGCTTAATCTCTTCCCATGATTTTTCTACCTCGCCAGCAGTGTTGGTTGTTTTGTCGCCAAATACATGTGGGTGTCTGAATATAAGTTTGTCGCATATAGCATTGCTCACATCGGCTATATCAAATGCTTTAGATTCCTCTCCAATCTTTGAGTAAAATACAACGTGTAGCAATAGGTCGCCCAATTCTTTTTTAATCTCATCGTTGTCATTATTTATAATTGCCTCAGCCAATTCGTATGTTTCCTCAATAGTGTTAGCTCTCAGGCTTTCATTTGTTTGCTCTCTGTCCCACGGACATTTTTCTCTCAGTTCGTCCATTACATCCAACAAACGACCAAAAGCCTCCATTTTTTGTTCTCTACTATTCATCATTTTGTGTATAAAAAATTACCGATATACAAAAGTATAAAACTTTGTACATCGGTAATTACTTACTTATATTTTTTTTGATATCAAATTGAATATCAATAATTCCATTCTATTTCTTGAAATTTGAAATTCCTGTATCTAAGAATTGGATATACTTGCTCACATCTTCATCATATGCATATGAGGGGCTAATAACATTGCCATCAGTATCTAAAGCAATATAATAGGGTTGGGCGTTTGCTCCAAACTTATGTCGCTGCAAGTAGCTCCATTTGTCACCTATGGTTTTCAATCTTGTTATTTTGCCATTCTCTTCCACTTCAATGATTTCAGGTAGTTTGGTTTTGTCATCAACCATCAGCGTTATCAAAACAAAATCATTGTCCAACATGCTCTTTACGCGAGCATCTGTCCACACTGAGGCTTCCATTTTTCTACAATTAACACATCCATAGCCAGAGAAGTCAATTAGTATAGGTTTGTTTACTCGCTTAGCATAAGCCATTCCTGTTTCATAATCCATTGATTTTGCTTCTACTGCACCATCATATAGATTAAAATCTTGTGTGTAGATTGGTGGTGCAAATGCACTGATAGCTTTTAGAGGGGCACCCCAAAGTCCTGGCACCATATATATAGCAAATGCAAACGAAATGATTGACATAAACAAGCGAGGCACCGACACGTGTGGCAGGTCGCTATCATGCGGCAATTTCAATTTTCCAAGTAGATATAATCCAAGCATTGCAAATATTACAATCCACAATACCAAGAATGTTTCTCTGTCAAGTAATCTCCACCCGTATGCTAAGTCTGCTACAGAAAGGAATTTCAGTGCAAGAGCCAACTCTAAGAAGCCAAGCACTACCTTTACCGAGTTGAGCCATCCGCCCGATTTTGGCATGCTTTCTAACCATGATGGGAAGATTGCAAAGAAGCTAAACGGAATGGCGAGTGCTAAAGCAAAGCCAAACATCCCTATTGCGGGGGCAATGATGCTGCCCGAAGTTGCTGTTTCAACTAATAGTGTTCCGATAATTGGACCTGTACATGAAAATGATACAAGTGCCAAAGTAAAAGCCATGAAGAATATACTGAGTATCCCCGTAGTGGTGTCAGCTTTTGCATCCATCTTGTTTGTCCATGATGATGGCAACACCAAATCAAATGCTCCAAAGAAGGAAACAGCGAATAACACTAATAGTGCAAAGAATATTATATTGAATACGGCACTTGTTGATAAATCATTAAGCGCACTTGCTCCAAAGATTGCAGTAATACTTAGCCCCAGCAATACATATATTACAATGATAGAAACTCCATAAAGAACTGCATCAGAGATTGCTTTTTTTCTGTTGGCTTTGTTTCTTTTCAAAAAGAAACTAACCGTCATCGGGATAAGTGGCCAAACACAAGGTGTGACAAGGGCAATCAGTCCTCCTACAAATCCTGCAATAAGAATCCATAATAGAGATTTCCCTGCAACATTGCCCTTCATGCCATACTCTCTTAGCTGGTCGATAACTGGAGTCCACAATGGGTTACTGCTCAGGTCAGAAGAGTCAGTTGATATGGCAATAAGTGCAGCTTCTTCCATTTCAGTAGAGTCTGATACTACTTCTTCAGATGATTCTGTTGCCGTTGCGCCTATTACTTCTTCCTCTTTAGCCAGTTTTGCTTCTTCTTTTTTTGACGCATCATTAGACGCCGCTGCGGTAGCTACCGTAACAGTTTTGGGAAGGTCAGATGATTTAAAAGAAAAGTCAACTGGAAGTGGTGGGGTACAATTGCTGTCGTCACATGCTTGAGCACGAACGTCGCCTGCTATTTTGAATTTATCTTTATCTGTAACTTTGATTCGCTGCACAAACTTGGCAGAATTGTCGAATGTGCCAACATTCATACCAAAGATGTCGTCAAATTTTACTACTGCCTTTTTTCCTGATGCTTGAAATTTACCAATAAGCTCAGCACCAACAATTTCATCAAAGCTAATGGCAGTAGGAAATGGTCCCCCATCAGGAATGTCTGAGTCATACATATGCCAACCACTTTCGATGGTTGCATCTGCTACTAATTCTATCTCTCCCTTACCCTTATCTTGAATTGAATACTTCCACTCTATTACATTTTGAGAATAGACTTGAAGTAGGGCAAACAGGAACAAAACGGATGTGATAATTTTTTTCTTGTTCATTACTTACTTAATGTGGTTTTATGATTTTAGTTCACAAAGGTAATGATTTTAATTTATCATGCTAATTTTAGATTAGAATTTACATTAAATAATGTACATATGTGTTTCAAGTGTTTTCTAAGGCTCTTAGTAAAACAATGATGCTCAACCGTCGAAGCCCGTTGCAACCCGTTGACGAAGCGAAGTCGAAGTCAACCATCGAAGTCAACCATTTTACCAACAAACATAGAGTAATAAAGATGGATTTGAGATATTTTCAACTGAAAAAATAATTACACTCATAGTGATAGGGATTTTTTGGACTCAAATTATTTTTTTACAATAGTAGTCAATAATGTTTTTGGACTCAATAAAACTTTACAATAGTAGGAAAATGTTGTTTTTGCATCAAAAAACATTTGTATTTAGTCCTCAATAATGTTTTTGGAGTGAAATAAAGTCTTTGTAAAGTGGTCCAAGATGTTTTTGTCATGAAATAAACATTTTATTTACTCGTCTAAAATGTTTTTGGACTCAAATAAACTTTACAATACATGAAAAAAGTGGTTTTGATACCCATTTCAGACTGTTTTTTAACATAAAAAGGTCTTAATGTTGATAAATGTAAATAGGTTTGATGCCAAAAACATCTTAGAGTACCCAAAAACATATGACTTTTACTACTCAATAATGTTTTTTGCTACTGCAAAAATGTTTTTTTACTACTAAATAATCTTTCTATCCAAAAAAACATAATACAATAGTTGAAAAAAGTGGTTTTTAGTGTTAAACGTTCACATCTCTTAACGCAAACAAATGTTAATCATGTTTTTTTGTGCTTTGCGTTACTAATAAATCTGTAAGATTGAGGTGTTGGAAGAATAATGAGTTGCAACTAAGAATTACTGAATATCAGCAAATGTCAATTATTCAAACTATTCAGATTGTGAAATTTCAGTCAATCAATTAACAATCAAAAATCATGAAGAATATGTTATTTGTACCACTTTTTTTTGTAATTTTGCCCACGTTGTTTAAGTGTGTCCATACATGTTTTGGTTATGCATTGCTGATAAGATTAATATGATAATTGAAACAATCTTAAAGCAACATTATTAATATAGATACAAATAGAGATCACATTATATATTTTCAATCTAAATGGATAAATCAATCAAAAAAGTTATTTTACTTGGTTCTGGTGCTCTTAAGATAGGGCAAGCTGGTGAGTTTGACTATTCTGGGTCGCAGGCATTAAAAGCCTTACGTGAGGAGGGTATTGAAACGATACTAATTAACCCGAACATTGCAACAATTCAAACATCAGAGGGCGTAGCGGATACAGTATATTTTCTTCCGATTACGCCTTTTTTTGTGGAAAAAGTTATCAAGAAAGAAAAACCAGATGGTATTTTGTTGGCTTTTGGTGGACAAACGGCTCTAAACTGTGGTACAGAACTGTATCAGAGTGGAGTATTGGAAAAAAATAACGTTAGGGTTTTAGGAACTTCTGTAGAGGCAATCATGGTGACAGAAGATAGAGACCTTTTTGTAAAAAAGCTTGATGAAATCGATGCTAAAACTCCAATATCGCAAGCTGTAGAAAACATGGATGATGCATTGAGAGCAGCCAACGAGATAGGATTCCCTGTAATGGTGCGTTCAGCATACACGCTTGGTGGTATGGGTTCGGGAATTTGTGATAATGTCGATGATTTTAAACAGTTGTGCGACAATGCATTCTCTTTTTCAAAACAGATTCTTGTTGAGGAAAGCCTTAAAGGATGGAAAGAGATCGAATTTGAGGTAATACGCGATAAGAATGACCACTGCTTTACTGTAGTGCCTATGGAAAACTTCGACCCACTCGGCATACATACAGGCGAGAGCATTGTTGTGGCACCAATCATTACATTATCAGACGAACAAGTGAAATTGCTCGAGGACGTTGCAGGTCGCGTAGTTCGTCATATTGGCATCGTGGGTGAGTGTAATATTCAGTATGGTTTCAATGTTGAGACAAATGATTATAGAATCATTGAGATTAATGCACGATTGAGTCGCTCTTCAGCCTTGGCTTCCAAAGCCTCGGGTTATCCATTGGCTTTCGTAGCCACAAAACTTGCATTAGGATACACTCTTGATCAGATTGGTGAGATGGGCACACCTCACTCTGCCTACAAAGCACCCGAATTAGATTTTATGATTGTGAAAATACCAAGATGGGACCTAACCAAATTTGATGGTGTGAGTCGCCTAATTGGATCTTCAATGAAATCAGTGGGAGAGATTATGTCTATTGGGCAGTCTTTTGAGGAAATAATTCAGAAGGGCTTGAGAATGATTGGGCAGGGCATGCACGGCTTTGTTGGTAATCGTGATCTCACATTTGATAATGTGGAGGATGCTTTATCAAATCCAACCGACCTGAGAATATTTGCGATTGCTGATGCTTTTGAAAAAGGATATACAATAGACCAAATAGAGGAGTTGACTAAGATAGATAAGTGGTTTTTGGAAAAGCTAAACAATATCTATCAATATACACATGTATTGAGTAAATACAATAAAGTGGAAGAGCTCACCGCTGAGGTCCTTGCTGAAGCAAAAAGACTGGGGTTCTCCGATTTCCAGATTGCTCGCTATGTTGAAGAGCCCGCAGGAACTATGGAGGAAGAACTATTGAAGGTTCGTAGCAAGCGTAAAGAGCTTGATGTACTGCCAAAAGTACGCCGTATCAACACAATAGCTTCGGAAAATCCTGAGAAAACAAATTATCTTTATTTCACCTATGGCGAAGGAGCGGCTTACACTCCTAAGAGAGGAAATAGGGAAACAGTGGTGGTAATGGGTTCGGGTGCATATCGTATTGGCTCGTCAGTTGAGTTTGATTGGTGTTCTGTGAATGCCGTACAAACTGCACGAGATTTGGGATACGAATCAGTTATGATTAACTATAATCCCGAAACAGTATCAACCGATTATGATGTGTGTGATCGCTTATATTTTGATGAGCTTACATTTGAGCGTACATTGGATGTGGCAGATATTGAGCAGCCAAAGGGTGTGATAGTATCTATGGGTGGACAGATTCCAAACAACATGGCAATGAAGCTTCACCGTCAGCATATTACTGTTCTTGGCACTTCGGCTCAATCAATCGACCGTGCCGAAAATCGTCATAAGTTCTCAGCAATGCTTGATGAATTGGGAATTGACCAACCACGTTGGAAAGAGCTATCAAGCTATGAAGAGGTTGACAGTTTTGTAGATGAGGTGGGTTTCCCAGTCCTTATTCGCCCATCATATGTGCTTTCGGGTGCTGCCATGAATGTTTCTTATAACAAAGAACAAATGCATCGCTTTTTGGATATGGCAGCCAAGGTGTCTAAAGAATATCCAGTTGTAGTTTCTGAGTTTTTGCTTAATGCAAAGGAAATAGAAATGGACGCTGTGGCAAAGTCGGGTGAGATTATTGAGTATGCGATATCAGAACACGTTGAGTTTGCAGGCGTTCACTCTGGTGATGCTACATTGGTGTTTCCTGCTCAGAAAATATATTTTGAAACTATGCGTCGTGTGAAAAAGATTTCACGACAAATTGCTAAGGAATTAAATATCACGGGTCCATTCAATATTCAATTTCTTGCAAAAAATAATGAGATTAAGGTTATTGAGTGTAACTTACGTGCTTCACGTTCGTTTCCTTTTGTATCAAAAGTGAGCAAATGCAACTTTATAGATACTGCTACTCGTGTTATTCTTGATGCCCCTTACAACAAACCTGATGGTAATGCTTTTGATTTAGATCATATTGGAGTTAAGTCATCTCAATTCTCATATTCTCGTTTGCATAAATTTGACCCAATACTTGGAGTGGATATGGCTTCAACTGGTGAGGTGGGATGCATTGGTGATGATTTTAATGAGGCTATTTTAAAGTCTATGTTGTCTGTAGGATACCACTATCCAAAGAAAAGTATTCTTATTTCTTCAGGTGAAGTTAAATCCAAAGTTGACTTGCTTGAAGCATGCAAACTACTTCATGCCAAAGGCTATGAAATGTATGCAAGTCATGGTACTCAAAAGTTTTTGGAAGAGAATGGAGTTAAAGCCACTGGGGTGAATTGGCCTGATGAAGAAGGTGATATGAATATTCTGGATATGATTACAAGCAAGAAGTTTGACTTAGTGATCAATGTGCCTAAGGATGTAACTAAACGTGAGCTTACCAATGGATACAAGATCCGTCGTGCAGCGGTTGATCACAATGTGCCACTTATCACAAATGCACGTTTAGCGTCTGCGTTTATCACTGCATTTTGCACAATTGATGAAGATGAACTGAGCATAAAGAGCTGGCAAGAATATTAATTCAGCTTTAATAAGATGTAGAATAAAAAAAGGCAGGTTAGAAACCTGCCTTTTTTATTCTATTGTAATTTATAGAGTAAGCATCCCATAATCCCCGTCTTTTACAAATTTGAATAATCCCCGACCTT
>CAZNRT010000011.1:0-37814 GCA_964575445.1 uncultured Proteiniphilum sp.
ATTATCATTTGCACATCAGTACAGGGTTTCAATTCCAATATGGTGCGATTGAGAGGAAATGTGAAAAATCAGGGCTGGTTTGACTGGTTAGTTTCAATTCCAATATGGTGCGATTGAGAGTGTGGAGGGGTTTGCCACTGGAGGTAATGCTACCATGTTTCAATTCCAATATGGTGCGATTGAGAGAAATGTATCATATGCTTTGTTCAGCTTGTCAAGATAGTTTCAATTCCAATATGGTGCGATTGAGAGAGAATGCAACAGACGAAAAGAACAGCAAGACAAACGTTTCAATTCCAATATGGTGCGATTGAGAGAATGAAAACATTAACAGCATTAGAAAGAAAGGTATGTTTCAATTCCAATATGGTGCGATTGAGAGCGGCATGAACTGCTCTATTGACTTCGGCATTTTATTGTTTCAATTCCAATATGGTGCGATTGAGAGGCAAAAGAAATGGTAACTATAAGTTCCGAACAAAGTTTCAATTCCAATATGGTGCGATTGAGAGAAAGCTTCAAACACTCTGCAATGGTTTTGTGTATGGTTTCAATTCCAATATGGTGCGATTGAGAGATGAAAACTTACGATGTACATTTTAACAATTCAGGTTTCAATTCCAATATGGTGCGATTGAGAGTCAGTTTATATTCATTTGTTATGCTCTGTATTTCATGTTTCAATTCCAATATGGTGCGATTGAGAGTATTATTCAGGGGGACACAAACGAGTATAAAAATGCGTTTCAATTCCAATATGGTGCGATTGAGAGTTTAAATTCATCATTGAGTAATTATCTACCGCTTACGTTTCAATTCCAATATGGTGCGATTGAGAGTAAGGAATGACACTATTTTTAAAGATGTAATTAAAGTTTCAATTCCAATATGGTGCGATTGAGAGAAGAATGAGATAAATGAGAGAGTGAATGATGTTGGTTTCAATTCCAATATGGTGCGATTGAGAGCAAAAAATCGAACAGTCAAGGGTTGGAGGCTTCGGGTTTCAATTCCAATATGGTGCGATTGAGAGAATGAATAAAAAATTAAACACTTTATAACTATGCAAGTTTCAATTCCAATATGGTGCGATTGAGAGGTAAGGCAAAGTAGTGAAATTGATAGAATTGAGGCAGGTTTCAATTCCAATATGGTGCGATTGAGAGGAGCAAACTACATCAGCATTGACAATAAAAAAGAAGTTTCAATTCCAATATGGTGCGATTGAGAGTTGTGCCGACTAACGATGTGCTTATATTTGAATTGTTTCAATTCCAATATGGTGCGATTGAGAGCAAATGTTGTAGTTGTGCATGTACCTGTTAAGTAGGTTTCAATTCCAATATGGTGCGATTGAGAGAAACCCTCATCTCTATCCTGTTACGCTCCGTTTCGTTTCAATTCCAATATGGTGCGATTGAGAGTATGCTACTCAGATTAGAAAGCAAAATGAAGATAGTGTTTCAATTCCAATATGGTGCGATTGAGAGAGAAACTCTCATATGGCTAAAGAGCAGGCTAAAGCAGTTTCAATTCCAATATGGTGCGATTGAGAGACATTGCGTGTTTCCTTATCAACAGTTTTGCCCATGTTTCAATTCCAATATGGTGCGATTGAGAGTTTGAGTTTGATATGTTAGCGTTAGAAGCACAAGGGTTTCAATTCCAATATGGTGCGATTGAGAGCGAAGAGAGAAGGATTAATAATGAGTACTACTACGTTTCAATTCCAATATGGTGCGATTGAGAGTGCGAGATTTTTCATCCAACTAACGGCTTCATATCCGTTTCAATTCCAATATGGTGCGATTGAGAGCTAACGATAAGTGCACCCGATAGACTTAACACCAATATGTTTCAATTCCAATATGGTGCGATTGAGAGGAGGGCTGGGGGGGCTTCTTCGCTTAAGGGGTGTTGTTTCAATTCCAATATGGTGCGATTGAGAGAAATTTGCCCCGACCATTGCGAACATATTCTGCTCGCGTTTCAATTCCAATATGGTGCGATTGAGAGTAATATATACTTTGTTTACCTACATGATTTAAAGTGTTTCAATTCCAATATGGTGCGATTGAGAGTAAGCCCATCAATATTATCAACACTATTTATAGCGTTTCAATTCCAATATGGTGCGATTGAGAGACCTGGCGGGGCGTGCGGGGATTCGCTACTGACAGTTTCAATTCCAATATGGTGCGATTGAGAGCATCAAAAAGCAAATAGAGAATAGATGTGCTTCATAGTTTCAATTCCAATATGGTGCGATTGAGAGGTGCACATTCTTTACTCCTACAGCAAGTGTAGCTGTGTTTCAATTCCAATATGGTGCGATTGAGAGTTGCCATATCGAACGATTGTTGAACGTTTGAACGAGTTTCAATTCCAATATGGTGCGATTGAGAGTAGCAGTGTGGGCAGGCAGGTCGAGGCGCTTTCGGGTTTCAATTCCAATATGGTGCGATTGAGAGATGCGTTTCGAAAAACGGCAGGCGTGTATATGTAAGTTTCAATTCCAATATGGTGCGATTGAGAGTTTTTTCGCCTGACTTATATATCTCTCGAATACGCTGGTTTCAATTCCAATATGGTGCGATTGAGAGATGGGCTTATTGATTTTATCTATTAACATATGTAGGTTTCAATTCCAATATGGTGCGATTGAGAGTAGACATAAGGCTAAACTTGTCACGCTGTGCCACCGTTTCAATTCCAATATGGTGCGATTGAGAGGGGGCTGACTACAACCGCACTGCGGTAAAGGGGCGCGTTTCAATTCCAATATGGTGCGATTGAGAGCAGATTTAGAAGAAGAAGCTGAATTTGTCAGCGACGTTTCAATTCCAATATGGTGCGATTGAGAGCAAATAAGATTGTCAGAAATAAACAATGGTGACGAGTTTCAATTCCAATATGGTGCGATTGAGAGAAAGACAAGTCAGTAGCAAAAGCTGTTGTAGCAAGTTTCAATTCCAATATGGTGCGATTGAGAGTGTAAAGAATGCATACTGCTAAGAACACATAGAAGTTTCAATTCCAATATGGTGCGATTGAGAGTATTCTAAGAAATTAGAAGCGACAACATCGGGCAGGTTTCAATTCCAATATGGTGCGATTGAGAGAGGGCAGAAACAGGTAGACAAAGTTCAAAAAATATGTTTCAATTCCAATATGGTGCGATTGAGAGACTAAAAATTAATTGACATTATGATAGGAGCAATAGTGTTTCAATTCCAATATGGTGCGATTGAGAGCATGGAAAAAAGACGTAAATACACAAACATTATTAGTTTCAATTCCAATATGGTGCGATTGAGAGTGTTATCTATCTTGAGATTGATAGCAGTACCTGACCGCGTTTCAATTCCAATATGGTGCGATTGAGAGCTAGCGAACTTAGACATAAGACTAAACTTGTCACGCGTTTCAATTCCAATATGGTGCGATTGAGAGGGGGGGCTGTGCCCACCGACCTGGCACGGAGCAAGTTTCAATTCCAATATGGTGCGATTGAGAGTGTTTCCAGAGCAACTTATGCCAGAGGGAGTAAACAGTTTCAATTCCAATATGGTGCGATTGAGAGTTTCTAATTCTCTTAAGACTCTCTTGTTTGTAACAGGTTTCAATTCCAATATGGTGCGATTGAGAGTATTTGCTAACCCTGCTCTGCAATCACTAAGACAAAGTTTCAATTCCAATATGGTGCGATTGAGAGATGGATGCCTGAACGCCATTTTGCTTTAGCTCTGAAGTTTCAATTCCAATATGGTGCGATTGAGAGTACAGAATGCTGAGCATTCTATATCGCCTGCAGCGTTTCAATTCCAATATGGTGCGATTGAGAGTTTCGACTCGAACGCTGCCATATCAGGGGCAAGTGGTTTCAATTCCAATATGGTGCGATTGAGAGTAGCAGTGAGTATAAATTTTACTCTCTTAAAGACACGTTTCAATTCCAATATGGTGCGATTGAGAGACATTGTGAAAAGGTCAAGCATTGACACTGACCTTTGTTTCAATTCCAATATGGTGCGATTGAGAGTGGTTATATACGCTGTAATCTCCAGCGTTATCATTGTTTCAATTCCAATATGGTGCGATTGAGAGTCTTCTGAAAAACCTAATACTTCGGTTGTATAATTAAGTTTCAATTCCAATATGGTGCGATTGAGAGACTGGATAAGTCTGTTAGAGGCGAGGAAACCATAGTTTCAATTCCAATATGGTGCGATTGAGAGAAAGCTGCAATTCTGCGCTCAAACTACTCAGCATAGTTTCAATTCCAATATGGTGCGATTGAGAGCTCAATGGAGAGGGGTCGTCATACATTGACAGGCAGGTTTCAATTCCAATATGGTGCGATTGAGAGAATATCCAGCTTCATGTCGTGGATTGCGGTTCATATGTTTCAATTCCAATATGGTGCGATTGAGAGCAGTACACACCACCACGTTTATATCAGGGCAAAGATGTTTCAATTCCAATGTGGTGCGATTGAGAGTGAAAGTTGAGCCCATATTCCTGCTTTACATCTTTGTTTCAATTCCAATATGGTGCGATTGAGAGTTACAGATTTTTTTAGAAACAATCCAGAAATTTCTAGTTTCAATTCCAATATGGTGCGATTGAGAGTACGGTTTCGTACTATTCTGCACGATTTAACATTGTTTCAATTCCAATATGGTGCGATTGAGAGCCAAACTTTGCTCAATTCTTCCTTGATGCCATAGGGTTTCAATTCCAATATGGTGCGATTGAGAGGCTATAGGTTCAATTCCTATCCCGCTTCTTCAAATAAAGTTTCAATTCCAATATGGTGCGATTGAGAGTACAGATTTTTTTAGAAACAATCCAGAAATTTCTAGTTTCAATTCCAATATGGTGCGATTGAGAGATGAAACGAATAAAACGGGCTGGATATTCACTAATGTTTCAATTCCAATATGGTGCGATTGAGAGTATTCATAGTATAATCATAATTGATATAAATACGCGTTTCAATTCCAATATGGTGCGATTGAGAGTTGATGAAAAATATCACTTTGTTTGTGAATATGACGTTTCAATTCCAATATGGTGCGATTGAGAGCAGAATACAGTATATTCACGTGATTGTTTACTAAGGTTTCAATTCCAATATGGTGCGATTGAGAGTATTATGGTTAACGTTTTTGAGGGGGAGAGAGATTTGTTTCAATTCCAATATGGTGCGATTGAGAGTGTGCTGTTGATAAGCGGAGTTGAATCAGGACTGTTGTTTCAATTCCAATATGGTGCGATTGAGAGAATCGTTATTATTATGTCTCCAAACAACAAAATGGGGTTTCAATTCCAATATGGTGCGATTGAGAGTATCCATTTAGCTTGAATACCTGTACCTCTTAACAGTTTCAATTCCAATATGGTGCGATTGAGAGAAAATCACAAGAGCATTAGTAATTGCCGCTGCCTTAGTTTCAATTCCAATATGGTGCGATTGAGAGCCAAACTTCTATCACTCTGCATAAGTTATTATCTATGTTTCAATTCCAATATGGTGCGATTGAGAGCAATTAATATTCTCAAGAGTGGCACCTAATGTCCATGTTTCAATTCCAATATGGTGCGATTGAGAGCATATAGGTGGATATCGAAAAAACAATGATACTTCGGTTTCAATTCCAATATGGTGCGATTGAGAGACAGTTATGACAGTAGAAATTAATCAAACAGTAAGGTTTCAATTCCAATATGGTGCGATTGAGAGAAAATAGCAGAAATAATGTTCTGGACGCCAGCGAGGTTTCAATTCCAATATGGTGCGATTGAGAGAAGGGCGCAAAGAAAAGCCGAGCAGTACGAAGATGTTTCAATTCCAATATGGTGCGATTGAGAGTGGCAGGAGTGGTACAATTCGTTTGAATTTGCAGAGTTTCAATTCCAATATGGTGCGATTGAGAGATGGAAAAAAGACGTAAATACACAAACATTATTAGTTTCAATTCCAATATGGTGCGATTGAGAGTCAAAGAAAACTTGTCCCTCTGTGCCACCTGGCGGTTTCAATTCCAATATGGTGCGATTGAGAGAAGCAGAAGCCAAAATTCTTCGTCAATACAGTGGAGTTTCAATTCCAATATGGTGCGATTGAGAGGAGCAGCAGGGCACCCTTATGAACTCCCTCTTTGTGTTTCAATTCCAATATGGTGCGATTGAGAGGAACAAACTTACCTATGAAGTTAATAAATAGCAATGTTTCAATTCCAATATGGTGCGATTGAGAGCGAATCACCCATCACCCTGCAGAGATTATACGAAAGTTTCAATTCCAATATGGTGCGATTGAGAGTTAGCCTTGAAGGAATAATTTGATTGGTAATGCACGTTTCAATTCCAATATGGTGCGATTGAGAGATTTGTCTAAATTCAGGATAGAGGATGCGTCTGGAGTTTCAATTCCAATATGGTGCGATTGAGAGGGACAAACAGGTCTGCCGCAACAAGCGCAGTGATGTTTCAATTCCAATATGGTGCGATTGAGAGTGAAGAATGAGGATGGCTCGCAATCAATATTAGAGTTTCAATTCCAATATGGTGCGATTGAGAGCAGCAATTGAGAAATATGAAGAAGCAGCAACAGTAAGGTTTCAATTCCAATATGGTGCGATTGAGAGATTTGGTGAGCTTGTTAACCTCTCTAATCTCTTCTACGTTTCAATTCCAATATGGTGCGATTGAGAGTAGACAATAGCGAGCTTACTCCTACCACTGATGAGTTTCAATTCCAATATGGTGCGATTGAGAGAGGAATGAGCATGCTTTTAGATGCTGAAAACGTGAGTTTCAATTCCAATATGGTGCGATTGAGAGCAAGCCCTTACTTCCAACCATGTACTGTTCAGAGTTGTTTCAATTCCAATATGGTGCGATTGAGAGAGTGGTACGATTGATAGTTTCCTGTATTGCACTACGAAGTTTCAATTCCAATATGGTGCGATTGAGAGTAAACCACCAGCTGACAGAAAATGACAGTGCAAGCAGGTTTCAATTCCAATATGGTGCGATTGAGAGACCACCAGCTGACAGAAAATGACAGTGCAAGCAGGTTTCAATTCCAATATGGTGCGATTGAGAGCTCTGGCGTTGATCATCAAATCGCAGTGTGATCATGTTTCAATTCCAATATGGTGCGATTGAGAGGCGCCACTGCTCAGTCACTTGCTCAGCCTGATTCAGGTTTCAATTCCAATATGGTGCGATTGAGAGAATGTTATTTATATAGCATCCATTACT
The DNA here is from genome assembly GCA_964575445.1 of uncultured Proteiniphilum sp. GTDB lineage: Bacteria > Bacteroidota > Bacteroidia > Bacteroidales > Dysgonomonadaceae > Petrimonas. The sequence goes on from CAZNRT010000011.1 coordinate 7,273, forward strand.
ATTTTCACGTTTCAATTCCAATATGGTGCGATTGAGAGTTGGCGCGGAGAGATTGGGCAACGTTATATTTGAGTTTCAATTCCAATATGGTGCGATTGAGAGCGTTGCTATTTCGGGTATTCACAATCTTGGACGCAAGTTTCAATTCCAATATGGTGCGATTGAGAGGTAACCATCATCACCATCTTGCACGACAGATATAGGTTTCAATTCCAATATGGTGCGATTGAGAGTCAAGTGCCCATTTGTTCTCTTCATTGTAAAAGTGTTTCAATTCCAATATGGTGCGATTGAGAGATGATACCGCTTTGAAGCTCATCTCCATCTTCATGTTTCAATTCCAATATGGTGCGATTGAGAGAAGCCCATCAATATTATCAACACTATTTATAGCGGAGTTTCAATTCCAATATGGTGCGATTGAGAGCTATTATTGTAATTCAAACGGGCTTTTAGTTTTACGTTTCAATTCCAATATGGTGCGATTGAGAGAGGTGATTACAGACTGTGCGGTGTCGGGGTTGATTTGTTTCAATTCCAATATGGTGCGATTGAGAGTAAATAGTAAATGTTATCTGTTTACCTATCGTATGTTTCAATTCCAATATGGTGCGATTGAGAGATTTTGCGTGTTATGCAAATCCTACTGACACAGAAGTTTCAATTCCAATATGGTGCGATTGAGAGACTGGTAAAGCCACATTGAAAAATGCTGGCAAACCGTTTCAATTCCAATATGGTGCGATTGAGAGAGCTCGCTTTATGATACGACCATATGTAATAGAAAAGTTTCAATTCCAATATGGTGCGATTGAGAGCATATTCAGCTCGCAGGAACTTGTTAATCAGGGATTGTTTCAATTCCAATATGGTGCGATTGAGAGTATGGCGGAGGTTTCAATCATGATGAGTTCTATGAAGTTTCAATTCCAATATGGTGCGATTGAGAGTCTATCTTCATATTTATCGTGAACGTTATAATCGGGTTTCAATTCCAATATGGTGCGATTGAGAGTCAGCTCATCAGTTGCAGAATTACGAACTTTGAGTGGTTTCAATTCCAATATGGTGCGATTGAGAGATTGAAACCTCCGCCATATCCTGTTGTGTCAGCGTAGTTTCAATTCCAATATGGTGCGATTGAGAGAAACTGTTTAACGTGCTATGCTCACCTGCACCAGGGTTTCAATTCCAATATGGTGCGATTGAGAGCATCTGCATGAATCTGGGTTCGGATTTCATGTTGCTGTTTCAATTCCAATATGGTGCGATTGAGAGGCATAAATGCAGAACCTGAGAGCGATTGGCAGGAGGTTTCAATTCCAATATGGTGCGATTGAGAGTCTCCATCACCATCAAAGCCCTCTGGTGCAAGAGTGTTTCAATTCCAATATGGTGCGATTGAGAGTGATGTTGACTTTATAGTTGCTAAAGACGAAGCTAGTTTCAATTCCAATATGGTGCGATTGAGAGCAGCAGATAGATACATTCATGGGTCTATTATTATCGTTTCAATTCCAATATGGTGCGATTGAGAGCAGATTGTGGATGCGAAAGAAACTTGTTAATGGAGTTTCAATTCCAATATGGTGCGATTGAGAGTATGAAGTTTTTTAATGTATTGCAACCACCTCAAAAGTTTCAATTCCAATATGGTGCGATTGAGAGAAGCAAAAATTTAAGGAAGCAAGCGAAAAGGCAAGTTTCAATTCCAATATGGTGCGATTGAGAGCTGCGACTTGAGAGATATTTCCAATCTCCAAACGTGTTTCAATTCCAATATGGTGCGATTGAGAGTGATAGCTGTGCCTGAACGCAGAAACTCGTTTATGGTTTCAATTCCAATATGGTGCGATTGAGAGAAAGAAATAGATAATGACTTTGCCATGTACCAGCTGTTTCAATTCCAATATGGTGCGATTGAGAGAGCAACAGGATGGGAGAAAGGCGCCGATGGCAAGGTTTCAATTCCAATATGGTGCGATTGAGAGTTAAGAGCCAGAGATGAAATAACAGTTTATATTGAGTTTCAATTCCAATATGGTGCGATTGAGAGACCGCACGCTCACGCAGTGTAATGTTAAAAAGTCAGTTTCAATTCCAATATGGTGCGATTGAGAGCCAAACGGAAATTTATCACACCGTTTGGGATCTTAGTTTCAATTCCAATATGGTGCGATTGAGAGATAGCCCAGGAGCTTATCACAAAAATGCCACACAAGGTTTCAATTCCAATATGGTGCGATTGAGAGGCAGATACAATCTCTCGTCTATGCACCAGGCTTGCTGTTTCAATTCCAATATGGTGCGATTGAGAGTGACTTGAAGGCAAACAATGTGACGGATTTATATGAGTTTCAATTCCAATATGGTGCGATTGAGAGTTGAACGTTTGAACGATGGGGAGTATAAAAACAGTCGGTTTCAATTCCAATATGGTGCGATTGAGAGGGTACAACGAAATTAAAACGTCTATCGTGGAACTAGGTTTCAATTCCAATATGGTGCGATTGAGAGTCTGGAGAAACGGTTGCGGGGCTTGCAGTGAAGTAGTTTCAATTCCAATATGGTGCGATTGAGAGTAATGATTTTGTGTATTTGTGGTCAATCGAAAGAAAGTTTCAATTCCAATATGGTGCGATTGAGAGATTTAAGAGCGAATTTAACGCTATATTCTTCAGGGGGTTTCAATTCCAATATGGTGCGATTGAGAGTTTAACAGAACTTTAATGTTTGCCAAAACTGCAACGTTTCAATTCCAATATGGTGCGATTGAGAGGTATGAAATACGATTGCCAAGCGATAAAGAAATGTCGTTTCAATTCCAATATGGTGCGATTGAGAGGCGAAAAGGCAAAGGTGATTTGGGGCTTCTCAGACAGTTTCAATTCCAATATGGTGCGATTGAGAGGCAGATGTATTCAGAGCTTAGATGCGAATTTTGCGTTTCAATTCCAATATGGTGCGATTGAGAGGCAGGCACCGCAGGTGCAGATTGGAGTGAATATAAGTTTCAATTCCAATATGGTGCGATTGAGAGGTTTATAAAAGAGTACAATACTCCAGAAAAACGTAGTTTCAATTCCAATATGGTGCGATTGAGAGCTATGTCGCAGGACAATTTATCAATCCTACAACAGTTTCAATTCCAATATGGTGCGATTGAGAGTCGAAAGCTTTATGTTTGCAGAAGTACATCATCTTTGTTTCAATTCCAATATGGTGCGATTGAGAGTAAAATTGTCAGCTGCTACGAAATAGGCAGACTCCGTTTCAATTCCAATATGGTGCGATTGAGAGACGAGATTAAGGCTGACAATGGAAACATCAAAACAACGTTTCAATTCCAATATGGTGCGATTGAGAGCCGTAAGCGTTGGGCTTTCTGTATTTCGCAACGTAGTTTCAATTCCAATATGGTGCGATTGAGAGAATACCGAATGCTGAGCATTCTATATCTCCAACAGCGTTTCAATTCCAATATGGTGCGATTGAGAGATTGGAAGTCTTATTGAGAAGAAAGCCCGTGAAAGTTTCAATTCCAATATGGTGCGATTGAGAGGGAGGTGGCGAGGGTATGGCTATGCGTGCTTTTGGTTTCAATTCCAATATGGTGCGATTGAGAGCGAGATTAAGGCTGACAATGGAAACATCAAAACAACGTTTCAATTCCAATATGGTGCGATTGAGAGAGGATGACTCCACATAACCAATCCACTCGAAATCGGTTTCAATTCCAATATGGTGCGATTGAGAGATTAGCGAAATAGCCTCCACATCCGAAATTATGATGTTTCAATTCCAATATGGTGCGATTGAGAGTAATCCTTACCAAACCGGGCAACCTTGATTTTGGTGGTTTCAATTCCAATATGGTGCGATTGAGAGTCGTATGTTTTCATTAAATGTGCGCTCTACTTCGGGTTTCAATTCCAATATGGTGCGATTGAGAGAATCTGTTCTTGCACCGACTGATACGCTTTCAGTTGTTTCAATTCCAATATGGTGCGATTGAGAGACTAATGCCACTGATGCAGAATTTGAGGACAAATAGGTTTCAATTCCAATATGGTGCGATTGAGAGCTGCTATCACCACGAGAGAATGAACGGCGCAAGCGGGTTTCAATTCCAATATGGTGCGATTGAGAGTGACTAACATATGAATAGGTGCTGATGTGATAGCCGTTTCAATTCCAATATGGTGCGATTGAGAGCGAGGGCTGGGGGGGCTTCTTCGCATAGGGGGTGTTGTTTCAATTCCAATATGGTGCGATTGAGAGTGGTTGAAAAATTGCGCTCTGATGCAAATATTCCGTTTCAATTCCAATATGGTGCGATTGAGAGCATTAAGCCGGGTATGATTGTGCCATATGCACATAAGTTTCAATTCCAATATGGTGCGATTGAGAGGCTTCCCTTCGGCATCGAGCTTTTGAAGTTCGGAGGTTTCAATTCCAATATGGTGCGATTGAGAGACTCAAACCAGGATGAAACAGTTTCACCCTTTAAGTTTCAATTCCAATATGGTGCGATTGAGAGCCGAACAGCACACCACGAAGAGACGCACCAGAAGCGTTTCAATTCCAATATGGTGCGATTGAGAGGGTAGTTCTTAATTTTCGATTTAATATTCCTGCATCGTTTCAATTCCAATATGGTGCGATTGAGAGTGAGAGCACGGTCGATTTCTTTGTGTCGGAAATCGGTTTCAATTCCAATATGGTGCGATTGAGAGTCGCAAGCGTTGGGCTTTCTGCATATCGCAGCGCAGTTTCAATTCCAATATGGTGCGATTGAGAGCGTCGTGCACTTAGTCGTGAACTGCACAATGAGACCAGTTTCAATTCCAATATGGTGCGATTGAGAGAGTGAACCTTACTTGGTTTCGTTTGCTGGACGGCTGTTTCAATTCCAATATGGTGCGATTGAGAGTCGAAGAACTTCATTAGTTCTTGCTCATTACCCAGGTTTCAATTCCAATATGGTGCGATTGAGAGGCAAAAAAGCATTCAAAGATGCTGCCGAAGAGCTGTTTCAATTCCAATATGGTGCGATTGAGAGCTAATCCTGTCCTTTTCTTCATATAAATACCATCGTTTCAATTCCAATATGGTGCGATTGAGAGAGGGTGTGGATGCTCCTTTCGTGTTGCGCAATGTGGTTTCAATTCCAATATGGTGCGATTGAGAGGAGGCTTTCAAAAGCTAATTCCAATCTTTCAGGATAGTTTCAATTCCAATATGGTGCGATTGAGAGCCAAAGATTTTTCTTACTACCAATCATGCTCTTAAGTTTCAATTCCAATATGGTGCGATTGAGAGGTTAATATGTGATAGACCAACGGCAGGCTTTACGCTTGTTTCAATTCCAATATGGTGCGATTGAGAGCATTAGCGAAATAGCCTCCACATCCGAAATTATGATGTTTCAATTCCAATATGGTGCGATTGAGAGTGATAGGGAAGTTGTTGTAGGTGACTCATTGACATGTTTCAATTCCAATATGGTGCGATTGAGAGAGAGCGCAACACGGCTGCCTTGCTAAGCATCCCATCGTTTCAATTCCAATATGGTGCGATTGAGAGCAGCATTGCGATTAGCAAAATCTACAAGAGTATCGTTTCAATTCCAATATGGTGCGATTGAGAGGGTGCAACTCGACGCCGAAAATCAAGGTGAAACGGAGTTTCAATTCCAATATGGTGCGATTGAGAGTTGCAAAAAACTTAAGGATTAATATCCTTGAGGTTGCGTTTCAATTCCAATATGGTGCGATTGAGAGTGTCCCAGAGCGGTTTTATCCACACTGATAACAATGTTTCAATTCCAATATGGTGCGATTGAGAGAGTTATTCGATTTAATCAACAGTTTCAGTGAATTAGGTTTCAATTCCAATATGGTGCGATTGAGAGTTGGCGACAAATTGTTGTAGAAATTGATGAAATCTAGTTTCAATTCCAATATGGTGCGATTGAGAGTAACCGCAATGCCCTTCCAACTCGAACCCACAATATGTTTCAATTCCAATATGGTGCGATTGAGAGACGGTTTTGGGGGGCGTCAGCCCCACAATGTAGCAGTTTCAATTCCAATATGGTGCGATTGAGAGATTCGATTTAATCAACAGTTTCAGTGAGTTAGTTGGTTTCAATTCCAATATGGTGCGATTGAGAGCGAGTGGTTGCAGATCATCATCGCTTAGGCAATCTTGTTTCAATTCCAATATGGTGCGATTGAGAGCCATCCCTCCAGATCTGATGCCCAGTCTTCCTCATTGTTTCAATTCCAATATGGTGCGATTGAGAGAATCAAAAACTGGCACAATAATTTAGAGCGAATAAAGTTTCAATTCCAATATGGTGCGATTGAGAGAAATTGCCAATTCTTTTCATATTTGCTTTCCTTTTTGTTTCAATTCCAATATGGTGCGATTGAGAGATGCAGATGATTGAGGGTTGGTATAAGAAGAACTACGTTTCAATTCCAATATGGTGCGATTGAGAGCTCTCCATCACCATCAAAGCCCTCTGGTGCAAGAGTGTTTCAATTCCAATATGGTGCGATTGAGAGGCAAAGGCGGGAGCCGACGTACGCATCCGAATCCGAGTTTCAATTCCAATATGGTGCGATTGAGAGATGAATCGTGTAAATATAACTCCCGTATTACGTAAGTTTCAATTCCAATATGGTGCGATTGAGAGAATCTGCCTGTTCTTGCGCTAACGTTGCATTGTCGTGTTTCAATTCCAATATGGTGCGATTGAGAGACTTTTGCTTGTTTTAAGCCCGTTTAAGAGATTGTATGTTTCAATTCCAATATGGTGCGATTGAGAGGAAGAGTTCGCTGAAAATTATGAGTGGAATTATGAGGTTTCAATTCCAATATGGTGCGATTGAGAGTGTTAGATGTAATAGCAACAGTAGTCGGCGGTGCAAGTTTCAATTCCAATATGGTGCGATTGAGAGGAGTAATAAAAACAATCAGAAGTTCTTCTACGGAGTTTCAATTCCAATATGGTGCGATTGAGAGCAAGAAGAAAACATAGAATTACTTTTACAAGAATGTTTCAATTCCAATATGGTGCGATTGAGAGACCAGGAACATTGATTGTGAAACGACGTTAAAACCGTTTCAATTCCAATATGGTGCGATTGAGAGTGTGCTTTTCTCTGCCCTTGCTCCGTTCCAGGTCGGGTTTCAATTCCAATATGGTGCGATTGAGAGCTTTCTACAACAGAAAGGATGTCTTTTGTGAATTGGTTTCAATTCCAATATGGTGCGATTGAGAGATGCAAGAAGAAAACATAGAATTACTTTTACAAGAATGTTTCAATTCCAATATGGTGCGATTGAGAGCATCGGCACCTGGTATAGAAGCTAATGTTTCGGCAAGTTTCAATTCCAATATGGTGCGATTGAGAGCATTTATAATATGATGAACCTGAATGATGAACAATGTTTCAATTCCAATATGGTGCGATTGAGAGATGTCAGAGCCTGCAAAGTTTGCGCAATATGCAAAAAGTTTCAATTCCAATATGGTGCGATTGAGAGAGTTGAAAGCGGTTTGGGATGAATTGAATCAAATATGTTTCAATTCCAATATGGTGCGATTGAGAGCAAATGCGTCAATTTATGGGCGAAAGCTTCATCTCGGTTTCAATTCCAATATGGTGCGATTGAGAGTGCGGTGTACAATGTTGCTACTAAGGCGTCTATTCTTGTTTCAATTCCAATATGGTGCGATTGAGAGAGTCAAGTGGGTGGGAATGGTAGAGTTGGACACGGGTTTCAATTCCAATATGGTGCGATTGAGAGTTGGTACAATATGCTATTCAAACACAAAATACTAAAGTTTCAATTCCAATATGGTGCGATTGAGAGATGTACAAAAATATTGTGCATTTATGACAAATTGTGTGTTTCAATTCCAATATGGTGCGATTGAGAGATTATATAAAGATAATATAATGATAACTTAAATGAAGTTTCAATTCCAATATGGTGCGATTGAGAGGGTTTGCTTTTTCATTAGCTAAAGCCGCAGCCGAAAGTTTCAATTCCAATATGGTGCGATTGAGAGTTAGGAGAAACGGCAAGGATGAGTTTGTTTTGTTTCAGTTTCAATTCCAATATGGTGCGATTGAGAGAGGGTGCGTTGGAATTACGTATATTCGATTAGTGTGGTTTCAATTCCAATATGGTGCGATTGAGAGTTTCTGCAGCACAATCGGATCCAGGTTTGCAGTGGAGTTTCAATTCCAATATGGTGCGATTGAGAGTTCCACCAGGCGCCTCAAATTAAATAACAGATTGTCGTTTCAATTCCAATATGGTGCGATTGAGAGAGAAAAAGTTTTTTTTGTCATTTGTTTTAGAATTATGTTTCAATTCCAATATGGTGCGATTGAGAGGTATAACGCCGATGGTGAAATACAAAAATCTGAGGGTTTCAATTCCAATATGGTGCGATTGAGAGCGCAGAAAGGCAGATATTCTTCGTGCTTATAAAGCGTTTCAATTCCAATATGGTGCGATTGAGAGTGGTATTGAATCGGAGTCGCTGGGGTTATTATTTTGTTTCAATTCCAATATGGTGCGATTGAGAGTAAATGTAATAAACCAAAATCAATATATATATCAGGTTTCAATTCCAATATGGTGCGATTGAGAGAGGAGAATGGGTTTTGGATCCACACATGCAAGGCGGTTTCAATTCCAATATGGTGCGATTGAGAGAAACCATCGGGGAGGGGCAGTTCCTTGTGACACCACGTTTCAATTCCAATATGGTGCGATTGAGAGCAAATAATTTAACATTACAGATTATGAAAATTTATGTTTCAATTCCAATATGGTGCGATTGAGAGGAATGCAAACTAAGGAGGGAGTAGAGATTACGTCTTGTTTCAATTCCAATATGGTGCGATTGAGAGTTCAGCACCTGTGTGTAAAGCAAATGACTAGCAATGTTTCAATTCCAATATGGTGCGATTGAGAGTAACTAAAACGGCATTTGAAAAATGTTTAGGCAAGTTTCAATTCCAATATGGTGCGATTGAGAGCATAGTTTGTGCGTATCTCCGTCCCTGCTCCGTATTGTTTCAATTCCAATATGGTGCGATTGAGAGTGGTGAAGAGCGAGAAGTATCATTTTGATTTGGATGGTTTCAATTCCAATATGGTGCGATTGAGAGTGGTGGAGCAATTGAAAGTAGGTATTCCTAAAGAGGTTTCAATTCCAATATGGTGCGATTGAGAGTGCGGAAATGATTTTCATCTTCCATTCGAGAGTTGTTTCAATTCCAATATGGTGCGATTGAGAGCGTGACGAGCGTATATCAGAGCTGGAAACCGAATGTTTCAATTCCAATATGGTGCGATTGAGAGGAGCTGCGACAAAATATTATAAAGCTTGCAAAAGCGTTTCAATTCCAATATGGTGCGATTGAGAGAATCCTATCCACCCCCCCCATTTTTTATAAAATGTGTTTCAATTCCAATATGGTGCGATTGAGAGACAAACAGCCCAAGACTTGATAGATTCATTACGGTAGTTTCAATTCCAATATGGTGCGATTGAGAGACCTGTTATTCAATTTGCGACGCCTGGTTGAATTGAGTTTCAATTCCAATATGGTGCGATTGAGAGTATGCGCGATGCTTGGGGTAATGCTATTCATTTTGTTTCAATTCCAATATGGTGCGATTGAGAGTAAAAACAAGCAAAACGCCCCAAGAAACACAATCTTGTTTCAATTCCAATATGGTGCGATTGAGAGTTATTGCGACCCACCATACGCTGACACAACAGGATAGTTTCAATTCCAATATGGTGCGATTGAGAGAGCACGGGGGCGCCAGCCACCGCACGCTCACGCAGGTTTCAATTCCAATATGGTGCGATTGAGAGAAGGGCAAAAACAAGTTGATAAGGTTCAAAAAATATGTTTCAATTCCAATATGGTGCGATTGAGAGATGGAGGACATAGCGGAAGCCTATACAAAAGTCAAGTTTCAATTCCAATATGGTGCGATTGAGAGTGAAGCACTTGCACACAAAGCATTAAGGGATGTGTTGTTTCAATTCCAATATGGTGCGATTGAGAGTGACCAGGTGCGCTCACCGTTGGGCATAATGTCTCGGTTTCAATTCCAATATGGTGCGATTGAGAGATAATATGCTTTTGCTATTGCATTTCTGAAAATTGGGTTTCAATTCCAATATGGTGCGATTGAGAGTGAGATAAAAAATTAAATACTTTACAACTATGCAAGTTTCAATTCCAATATGGTGCGATTGAGAGTGTTTTTATAGTCTTATCTTACATCTAGAACAGAGGTTTCAATTCCAATATGGTGCGATTGAGAGTATAAGAAATTGGGAATAGTGATGAATAACGGCGCGTTTCAATTCCAATATGGTGCGATTGAGAGCCTCTTATATAATTTGAGGCGCCTGGCGGAACTAAGTTTCAATTCCAATATGGTGCGATTGAGAGCCTCTTATATAATCTGCGACGCCTGGCGGACTTAAGTTTCAATTCCAATATGGTGCGATTGAGAGTATCGCATCCATCTATTGATTCTGGCTCTACTTTTGTTTCAATTCCAATATGGTGCGATTGAGAGTGGTCCCGAATTGTACGCCAAATATCACGGTAGAAAATGTTTCAATTCCAATATGGTGCGATTGAGAGCTGATAGTGTAGAGTTGGGTGTAGGTGCCGAGCGAAGTTTCAATTCCAATATGGTGCGATTGAGAGATAAACTTAAATACATTGAGACACCAGGCGTCTATAGGTTTCAATTCCAATATGGTGCGATTGAGAGGTGCGTTTCTCTATCTTTGCTCCGTGCTAAGGCGGGTTTCAATTCCAATATGGTGCGATTGAGAGCCACCGCCCCCTCACGGAGTGGAATGTTAAATGTTGTTTCAATTCCAATATGGTGCGATTGAGAGAGGGGGCGGTGGCTTACGCCCCCGTGCTACGAGGGTTTCAATTCCAATATGGTGCGATTGAGAGACAGGTTTGGGGGGCGTGAGCCCCACATTTGAGCAGTTTCAATTCCAATATGGTGCGATTGAGAGAAGAAAAGGCAAAGCTGAGTGTGTGCGCTTTAATGTTTCAATTCCAATATGGTGCGATTGAGAGCTAACTTTAAATCATGCAGGTAAACAAAGTATATATGTTTCAATTCCAATATGGTGCGATTGAGAGAAAATGGTGTGGGGTGAAGAGCTGAAGCCACCGCTGTTTCAATTCCAATATGGTGCGATTGAGAGTATGTTTGCAGTGCACATGAGGTAACGGTGAGATGCGTTTCAATTCCAATATGGTGCGATTGAGAGACCTGTTGTTCAATTTGCGACGCCTGGTGGATTTGAGTTTCAATTCCAATATGGTGCGATTGAGAGTTAATTAATGAAAAAAAGGTAGTTGAGATTTCATGGTTTCAATTCCAATATGGTGCGATTGAGAGCCGTAAAGATACAAAAAAAATATCGTTTAGTATCAATATGTTATGGATTATTTTAATATAAAACTTATGACAAAATGTCGTCGAAGCTAAATAGTGCATTTCACACGTAGCTTCGACGACAGTGTATTATCCGTTTAATCAAATACTTAAAGAATACAATATGTCAAAGATCACGTTTAGATAGAAATATTTTCATCTTCGACGACATTACAAAAAACTGGTTATTTCATTTCGCTCTTTTCCTATCACCTCTTTCTCTAGCCATTCTTCGTTTCTACTTGTAAATATAATTAAACTGTCTGTGTCTTCATTCATAATGGCTGAAGCTTTCATTTTCAACTCTCTCAATTTGGAGGGTGTGAGTTCTCCTTCAAATACAGAGTTCTGAATCCAATTAAGATACTGCCTGCATAGCTTTAGCATCTTAACCACTCTTTTCTCACCGATATCGTAAACTAATATAACGTACATTCAATACTTTTCAAAAAATAATTATTATTCTAACTTTACCACCATGCTTTGAATGGCTTATACTCCTCTATTTTCATGATATGCTTTATCAGTTTATAAACCTCCAATTTCACTAAGTGTTTATAACTTACACTCTTGCCAAGTTTGCGATGTTTTATTGTCTGAGTCATACGTTCTTCCCAGGCTTTAAGCACTTTTCTCTTGCCGGCTTCATTCAACAAACAACTATTCATATTTTTGTCAAAATCTCGCTCATTTAATATCTTTTTATTCAACAAGCTAAATATTAGCCTATCAACAAGTATAGGCTTAAATATCTCCGAAATATCAAGTGCCAGCGAATATCGTCTGTATCCTGGTTCATGCAAATAGCTAATTGTGGGATTAAGCTGAGTATGATAGATCTGATCAAGACACAAAGTATAGCACATCATATTTACAAAAGATATCAGTGCATTAACCTCATTAGATGGGGGCTGTTTAGATCTGTTGCCCATCGAAAAGTCATTTATTATTTCATCAAAAGCTCCGTAATATACTTGCCTTATATTTCCCTCCCATCCCATCAGTTCATCAATAGTTGTGGCAAAACACATATCCTGTTCATATTTTTCTATTTGTTCTATATATAAAGACAAATCTCTTCCTCTTGAATTATAATATTTCAAGTTTCGTAAAATATTTGAGGCTGCACCCTCCACAAACTTATGAGCTATTTCCATTCTTCGTTTCGTGTTCGTATAAGCTTTTGTTTGTTCAATAATTACCTTACCACTTAGCAAATAGTCTTTAGGCATAAAACTACCTGTGTAATGCTCATAATAATCAAAGAAATGAACCGAGACACTGTTTTTTCCTAAAAAGTTATACATTGCACTATTGGCATCCAATGCTCCAAAACAATATAAGTTGTCAATCCCAATTATCGGGATATACTTTGCTGGACCTTCGATTCCTTCAGCATCTACTGGAACAAATTTCAAAGTATTATCTTTGCGTGAGAGTCTTCCAGGATTAAATAGATAATAAGATTTTTTCATACAATATTATTTCAAAAAGATTATTCTTCATCTACATAACAAAAATCATAGTAGCTACAGCTCTTACAAATCTTAGCATTTATTGTTGGAGGGCAAATTTCATTATTAATCAGATTAGATATCCCAACAACAGCTTTTTGCAAATATTTCTCATCCTCCAATGTTAACTTCACCTCTTCTCTTTCTCTCAATCTCGGATACTCTATTATCCCACCATCGGCATCTACATCATTAAGCTTAAGTAGCCACAGATAGAATTTTACCTGCCAGATATGGGCATCTTCCACCTTGTTACTTCGTTTCGTTTCGTGCACCATCTTATCTCGCGTGTTAAAGAAGTCAATCTTGCCAGTTAGCCTATTCCCATTATATTCAGCAGACAGCTCTATTTGCGTGTACCTATCACTACGTCGCTGATAAGATTCTTCTTCAATTACTTTGCCATCAGAAACTATGTCTGAGGTTTGCTCCATAGTAATATCGCTTGCAAACAACCAAAGTTTTCTTTTGCATAGACGATAATAGTTTATGTGTGTTCCTGTGATGTTCATGCGCATATTGTTGTTTAGTCGCTATTCTTTCTCTCTTCCGCTACTTACAAAAGTCTATTCATCATTACCAATTCATTTAAAAATGTACAATACTGTTCTTTGTGAAGGGCTCAGATATAAAATAGTATTTTAAAAAAACAGTGACAAATAAATATTTCTGCATAAGACATTTATATTATAATCATTGAAATTAAAATTCTGATTATATCTAAGCACTAATTTATAAAAACTGGTCATCATTTGAATTGTCAGTTAATTGTAGCCCATAATCCTTACTGTAACAATTCAGTACAATAAAAATTGAAATTTCCTCTCCTGATACTTTGATAGCTTTTCTAGAGATTTTATTCTCCCTAATCCCCTTTTGAATCAAATAGGAAGATATGTCAATTGAGTTTTCAATTTTAAATTCTTGAAAATCCCCCCAAAAAAAGAAATCATCCTGTTTAGGATAAGAGACGAAAACCGTGTCATTACCAACTATATCTCTTGAACGCCAGTCTTGATTGCCTATATCATTTTCTTGACTTTGATCTAGTGGCAATATAATCCAGTTAGAGACAAACTTCTCTTTAAGCTTGGTTGCATTTGCCTCGGCTTTTACACTTAAACCTTTAAAGCTAGGGTAAACTTGATTAATTAGTGTAACAAAATCTCCCGCAGAATATTTTTTTTGTTTTAAGAGATTCAATGTTTTAACTAAGGATAAATTCGATTCCCATCCTTTTCTCGGGACATAATTACCATAAGGAGCTGGATACAGAGTATTATTTTGCTGGGGGACAATAATATATAACTCTCCAATTTTATTTTTTTCAAAACGACAAAGTCTCCCAGCTCTTTGAACTAATCTATCCATTGGGCACAAATCTGAAATCATAATATCAGCACTGATATTTACACTCATTTCTCCAATTTGAGTTAGAATGGCGATACCTTTCGCAGTTCCATTTTCCCATGACTCTTTTCCAAGTGCATTCAGAAGAATTTGCTCTTTATCATTTTTATGCGATTCAGTAAATCGGCTATGATATAATATGGGTATTATTCCTCTTTCTTCAAACCATTTATAAAACTCAAAAGCTTTTGCAACAGTATTGGCATATATTATAGCACATTCTTTTTTTATGCAAATCTCAAATAAATCCTCTATTTCCTTAATTCCCTTATAATTACGAATTTCTTTAACTTCACATCTATAACGTTCTAAGTCTGATCTATCTTCTTTAATGTTATTTACCTCATAGCCAATACTTCGATACATTTCAAGACTTGATTCTGGAAGAGAAGCACTCATAATCATAACAGGAACTTTTAATTCTTTTAAAGCTTCTAACAAAGTAAGGATATTGGCTTGTGTAAATTCATCATAAAAATCTGCCTCATCAATAACTACACAGCTATTCGCCAAATTAAATACGATACTATGATGTTCTTCTCGGCTAAGAGTTAAACTCATGAGTAAGTGGTCAATAGTACAAACAGTAACTGGCGTTAACAATTGTCTAGCTAATACCTGCTCCTTTTTAGCTATTTCTTTATCTATTATCCCTCTTTTCAAAGCTTTGTGATATTTATTAAACCAAGAACTTGAATGATACAAACCAGTTTCTGATAAGGATTCAGCAACATTTATCGAAAGGGCATTGGAAGTAAACCTGGTTGGCATAGCTATGATTAGTCTTTCTGCCTTTCCTTTTTCAATCTGTTTAGATGCCCAGAGCAAACAAGCATCTGTTTTGCCAGCTCCTGTAGGTGCCCTTAATAACAGTAACTCATCATCTGCAAATTGTTCAGCAAGTTTTTGAACATTTCTTTTTTTCCATTCATTTGGGAAACAATATGAAAAAGGGGTAAAGTCTAAAACAACACCATTATTCTCTTTTGCACTTGCTCTATGGTCTGCTAGTTCTAAGTATGCTCGTACACCAGCAAATTCATAATGTTTTAAAACAGTCTGATTAAATTCGTGATAATTTCTGAAGTAACCATTTAGTCCTACAAATTCTGACCAAATCTTAGAAGAGTTAACTCCCGAACTATTATCAATCCATCTATTTTCATGTTTTCTACTCAGTTTTGAATGATGAGCAGCAATAGCAACTTTAACAGGTTGTGAAAAACCATCATTAAAGTGTTTATCCAAAGATGCAATTTCATGACGTACTCCTGATACTCTTAAATTTTTACCAGCTAATTCCTTATTCTTTTTAGAAAACTGTTGAAAACAATCTTTATTGGATTCATACCATACCTTATAAAGCTCATAATCTTTACGACAGGCTTCCTGCCACCTTGTATGTTCTTTACCAGCATCATGAAATTTGATAGCCCCATCTAATCGTTTCCCTAAATCTTTTTGAATTAAGAGAAAATATTTTTTGAAAGTATTAGGAAATGATTTTTGAATATAAGAACCCTCTTCAAGAACATCTTTCACATGTTCCTGAAGAGTAATTCCAGATGGTTTTGCTAATAAATCCATAATTGATTATTCTGGAAAAGCTTCTGAAAACGTTTTTATTTCAGTACCTTCACTGCATGGATTGTATAATGGATTTTCATCCAAATAGCTTAATGCTTCTGTGTATGCTCTGGCAACAGATTTGTCACCTTGTGTGTCATCTCCGATAATATAATGAGCACCACGAGAAGTCAATTCATCAATAATATTCATTTTTTCAGTCTCATTCGCAACAAAGTAACGAGAAGCTTTTCGACTCATTTTAGTGTCAAACACAATAAGAACTTGCTGAGGTTCTCCACTTACAGCATTTCTCGCCTGATTGGCATAGTCATTCATCATTTTAGTAGCTTCAATATAAAGCTTGACTCTTCGTAATCTTTCTTCATTAGTGATATGAGGAATGTATTCCGAACCAATACTAAAGTTTTCTTCATAATTGAAGACTTTAGATATCCCAAGTGTGTTAAGGTCAAGATGAAAATTCATATTCATCACATCTCCTTGACTAAATTCGCGTGTCGCTACAGCATTGTTTCTGTCGAGTGTTGAGAGCCTTAGCATGAGGTCCCTTCCAATTTCACTGGCATCAAGAGCAACAGCTGGCGTAACACTTACTGGTGCAATTCTTCTTCCTGAATAATCTCCTTTACTTGGATGCATAAAGCCTCCCAAATCAGCTCTTAAATCTACTTCAATTGCATTTCCAATACCGTCCCCATTGGAAACATAAGTATTCCCTTTTTGTGTATCATCCTGATTTAGCCTGTCAATAGCACTGAAAAGTACATGTCTTTGCATCTGACCAGAAATGTAAACCTTTCCATCTGGTCTTCTTTTTATAGAAGATGCATTTCCTAGTAATTTCTCTCCACCATTAGCGATATGATTATCCATTGGAGCTAACATTGTGATTAATATTCCCTTAATTTCCATTATTTATGAATTTAAAAGTTATTTGATTATTATTTAAATTATTCTTGAGCATCAGACAAATCATCTGCATCACTTTGATCTTCAATTTCGTCATCGTTATCAACATCATCATTTTCAGATGATGAACTTCTTTCATATTTATTTTTTACTCTTGAAAAAGCAATCAATAAATGTTTGGCACTCTCTAAGGATATTCCGCCTGTTGATGCTTCTGTCATAAAAAGCTCAGACTCTGCCGGTGCGTCCAATCCAGAGGCTCTTCCCGCTCTTGTAATTGCTTGAAAGATTAGAGCATCTCCACTTCTTGCCGAAAAAATAGAACTCTCTATTTCAATTAAGGATTTTGCTTTTTGCTCTCTAACTTTATTAAGTCTATCCTGAGCTTTAGCCTCAATATTTCTGTCGGCTACTTTGTAAGCAGCATAATTAAGCCATTTGCCTAATTCACGGGCTGACTTAACAACTTCTGTTCTTATATTCTCCATATTTATAAAGTATTTATTTAATAAAATTTCAAATTGATAAGGATATTCCGCTCTGAAAGCAAGAAAATCTTTAAAAGTGGGGACTGTAAAAAGTTGCAAAAATCGAGCCGTAAACAAATCGAATTTTTGATATTCAATTCTATTTCTAGTATTTCTTTTTCCTTGATTGTATAAAACCGTATAGTAAACCGAATCTACTATTGAACTCAACTTATTTTCCTTAGCTAATTCAACTATAAAATGATTATATTTAAAAACCTCAAAAGTCTTTGTGCCTGCCATATAAATAGGAACGTCATTCAAAGAATCAAGAACTCCTTTTGTCCATTCAATGTCTTCGGCTTCCTTTGCCCAAGATCCTAATGCTCCTAATAATGCTATTGAACCTAAACTACTACTTCGTGGAGCGTGTGGAAAATTCCCATTATAAATTTTGGGTCTTTGCGGTTTATTGTCTTTTTCTGATATAAATCCTCTATAAAGTTCGCGAGTATATGATGTTTTTACACGCTCGAATAAGTCAATAAAATCAATTAGATTTTCAATTGAAAGGTCAGGAATAATAGCTATGTTCTCACTATTAGCTTTTCCTTTTGAAAAGGATTTGAATGCTAAACATGGTTTCTTTTCTGTTACAGTTGATATAAACGAAAAACCTGCTTCTTGAATTGAGGTTTTAGGCTTTCCTCTTCCTATTACACTGTCACCAAAACGAGAAAATTCCCCAGATATTGGTGAAATTCCTCTTGTTATTTCAATATTTATCTCTTTTTCCTTAAGAAGTTCTATTGTTAATTTTTTAGAAGAAGAATAAACATCTTTAGCACTTTTATCTGTCGTTAAAACATTTGGAGCTAAATAAATTCCAATATCTGGATTGCCCTTTTCTTCATTACAAAATAGAAACGTTACTTCCTTTTTATTAAGAATATTACCTTCAGGCTTTAACCTAAAATGATTCATTGAGTTTTCTATCTCTCTAATAATCTGTTTATTGGTTATATCATTAATATCTGAAAGATTATTCTCTCTCAGAACCAAAGCTATTCCATACCTAATAAATGGGTGTTTGATCACTTTCATATTTCTTCCAGTTTAATTTCAACCCAACCTTCACTATTACCTAAATAAGCAGTCGAGCAATTTTCTAATGCAACTATTAATTTTTCAAATAAACTCTCATCAATTTTTAATTGAATCTGAATGTTTTTTCCCTGATAATCTGTGTACTCTCTTAAAGTAGGTGAGGTATAATACATCGGGTATGCTTTCTTATTTTCTTCAAAAAACATGAGAAGAGGTGCCTTTTTTATTTTTTCTTTTAGTTCTGCAATTTTCTCTTTGTCTATTTTAGAATCTAAACTTTTTATTTCCTTTTTAATAGTTTCTTGGCGACTCTCTTCTTCCTTTACCCAACCTTTTTGCTTTAGTCTATTGTAATCTATGTTAGGTGTTCCTTTCGGATGTACATCTGCATCCATCCGATTAAATGATCTTTTCCATAAATCATTATAATTTATAGTTTTCGATTTAAAAATCATTCCAATTTCAAAAAAGTCAAATAAAAGAGGCTGATAGCTTGAATTTGATTTCCCAATTTTATATTCTTTAATCTTCAGTTTTTTCTTATGAAAATCTATCAAGTTTTTAGATATTTTATCTCGATCTTTTTTGTCAAAATGCCAGCCTAAAATATTTTCAAATAATCCGCAAAGCTTTACTTTGTTAGGAACATCTTCCACCTTATAGAATGTTCCAGGTATTTCTGAGACCATTGATAAAGGAGCTAGAGGCTGAATAATCAACTTTGCTATTTTACTTAAGTTTGGTTTTGTTTGTAATATATCTATAGCCATTTTTAAAATATTTAATTTTTACTTATCTCTTTTCCACCACCCCCACACACCCCATCCCTTGTGCCGAATACAGCCCTAAACCAGCATTAAAAGCCAGGTCCAAAAACCTTTTTTCGGCAGTTAGTTTGAGTTTGAAGTTTTCAAATCCTCTTATCTTAGTATTTCCTTTGGCACCATCCTTTATATGTATCAACTTTGAACGATAGGGGTTTTTGTAAAACTCCACTTCAGCCATTAGTAATGCTTCGGTAGCTACTAATGGATCATATGCAGCACCAATCTTTTCCCTCCAACTGTATATCAAGCTTTCAATAAATCCATCTTCGTCAGGAGATTTAAAATCGTAGTTTCCTTTTTCGTTTTTGGGACCTGCTACTATTGGTGATTCGGGCTTAACTGTTACTTGTATTATCTCATTTTCATCTCTTACCTCATATATAGTAGGTACTTGAGCAACTATAGATTGAACTGTAAACTCTGCTTTTGATCTTTTATCACCGATCACTATTGTTTCAGATTTAAACAGCCCTTCCACAAAAGTTCTCGAAGCCTCTGGAAGATGAAAGCAAACCTTTAATTGCATGGAACTGTCTAATAAGTTTAGTCTGTCGTCTTCTCTCTTGAAATTGCCTTTTAGGTCAGAAAAGGTGAAGAACTTATATCCCTTGCCATATCCTTTTTCGTGCAAAAACTGCGAGTATTCAGCATCTCCTTTGTTTAGTATCTTATATATTGCGCTACTCAATGGATATTGGTAATTAATTGGGATTATAGCCCGATCACTTCTTTTATTTAGTGTTAGTATGAATATCATTGTTCAAGTATATTTTTAGTTCAATTTTTCTTTTCTCTTCTCCTCCCCTCTTCCGCCACAAACTTAATCCATGCAACTGTCAAAAAGTGTCAGTCAAAATTTTATTTTAATCTTTTCGTTCAAGAAATCTTTGAATTGTTGTGGTGAGCAAACTTTTATTTCGTCCAATAGCCCAAGCACAAATCTTCCAATGCCATGATAATCGGCAATGGGGATGTTTAATTGGTATTCTTTTTCATGTTGCTTTACGAAAGGCGTAGCTGCAGGAAACTCTTCTTTTAGCAGATTATATGCTTTTAGGCTTAACGTAGCTTCTACTTGTGATATGGGTTCGAGTGCCGACATTCTGAAAGCGTCTGTAAATGGTAATTTATGACAGTCAGAATACTTCCATGCTGCTGTTAAAACATCTACTTCCTGTGCTCTTGATATTTTAAACTGTTTCACTTTTTGATCTTTCAAGTCGTAACACCAAATAGCCTTATAGTCGCTCATCAATTCAAATGGCTCAACATTGCGGTCTTCTACTTTGTGACTGTTAGAGGAATGATATTGTCGTAGAACTATCTGTTTTTGCATTTCAATAGCAGTAGAAATAGACTTGATTTTGGACAAATCGTCAGTTGATTTTAATTTTTGAAGGGCTTGAAAATCATATAGCGAGTGTAGTTTTTTTATAATGTTTTTGGCATGATGTCTATATTCGCCCAATTCTAAAAGAGCACGGTATAGAATATAGGCTTCATCTTCCGAAAAGTGAAGGAGTTTTTTCAATGACTTTGTGTTGTAGTCTGATTTTAATAATTGGTATCCTTCAGAAGTTTTATCAAGTACAAATCCACTATTCTCAATTTCACTTAAATAACGGTACACGGTTCGTTCAGCTACATCAAATCTTTCGGATATTTCTTTTCGAGTATATTTCCTATTACCCGATAAGAGCATTAGCAATCTTAAGGCTTTCTCCATATTTTCACAGTTATATATCTCCATATTAAAACAGAGATTAGTTTTCAATATACGTATTAGCTACTTTGCTGATGTACATTAAATAAATTTTACAAAAGCAAAAAGCAAAAATAAACAATATATTCTATCTGCCAAGCTTTTCGCAGAGTTACATCTTTTTTAAAAATATCACTCTTGTCGTACTCTCTCGTTTGCGATTGTTCATCTCCCTCATTTCTTGCACCGACAAATCGGGATTTCCTAATATTTTCCTGAACATCTCCAGCGAGGACTGTTCCAGGCGTGCTTCCCTCTCCGCATTATAGGGTTGTAACGGTTGTTTTACTTTCGGTGTAGTTCTTTTCTCGTTGTTCATATGTTTTTGAATTAAAATCTATAATATCTTTCTAAAGGGGGTCCCCATCAATGATGAACTCCCATATTCCGTAATCTCTTAAAGCTTGAGCGGCGAGTGCTTGTCCCCACGGACAGGTCGTTAGAAAACTGTACCGTGATTTTTTTTGGGGAGGCATAATCCCACCCTCCCTCCAAAATTCAGTCAAGGGAAGTCTTTCAGACACGTCACCTTCTTCCCCCAAGATGAAAGTTGTTCAGAATATCAAAGATATACAATTTTGAAAGCAATTCACAACGATTCTGATATATTTTTTGAAGTGTATGGAGCTATCCAGCCCCCCAAAAAAATAAAATATATCAATACAAGAAAAAAAATAAAAAACGACTTTTTGCGGCGGTTGTCAACTGTTGACGACGATTACGCCGTTTTATTAGTAGTCAAATCAACGAAAACATACAATAAAGTATCGCACATGAAGGTGAACTTTTTGGTCAAAAAAGACGTTTTATGTATAGAAAGTGGGTAAAAAAGAGCAAAAAAGGAGTGTTTTGAGGCAAAAAAGGGCAAAAACGGCACTTTTAACCTTTTTGACTTGTATGCTATAATAAAAATTTCTACTTTTGCATGTGTGATATAGAATTTAACACTATTATTTCTTTATCTTTTGAAGATAACGTTCCTCAAGGTATAGAATTTAGAATAGTTTTAAAATAAAAAAAGGACCGTGCCCTCGCATGCACGATCCCTAATAGAGGCGAAACTTATTCGTAGCCCTGTAAACTAATAGTTAAGCTATAGCCTCAGAGTTGACATCGTTGTTAGCGTCAGATGCAATATCAGTTTTATTGCCGATTTTGTCACTGGTAGCTGAATTAGAATCACTAACGCTTACGGTATTTACTAAAATACTTTTAGTTTTAGCATTCACATCAACGATTTCACCATTTAGATTAATCTCGGATTTTTTCTTTCTGCGCATCTTGAGTGCAGTGTGAAAATCTTCGAGATTTTTCTTTAGAGCAAGATACAAGTCTCTGTACTTTTCTTCGCCATGAAAATACATGCACGAATCAAGAGTAGATATAAAATACTTAAGAGCAGTGTAGGCTTTTAATCTCAAATCGTTCTTCTGTTTAGAAGATAGATTCTTGTTTATAAACAAAAGATCGTTCTCTAACTTAAGACTCTCAAATCGAGAGTTTACTTCTCTGAGTTTAATAAAATCTTTAGTTTGACCCAAACTACTTATAGCATCTTCAATATCCTCTTTACTTTCCGAATCTTTTAGTAGGATATCAATGTACCTCGTCAATCTATTACGCGAATAGTAAGGTAGATTTGATGCTACACCCTTGATCCATCTATAAAGAACTTTGGCTTGAGCTGCTTCTAAATCATCATAAGATTTAAGTCTATTCTTCACATGATTCGTAATCATACTTACAAGCGTTCTTCGCTTGGCGTCTTCTTCCGAAACTTGCTCAGTCAAGTCTTGCATTCGCACATAGAGTCTCAATAACTCCATGCCACTTAATTGGTTTTTCAAGTTATCATATGCTGACAAAAGAGCGACATCGTCTATATTATTAAATGTCTCACCAATTGTGTTGCATGATGATATTACTAACTGCGGGAATTCTGCGGTATCTAAATCGCGAATCCATCCTCTTTGAATTTGAAAAACTATTGTTTGATCCATAATTATAAATTTTAAAAATTATTTAATAATGGAACCAAAAGTGTGCGAGGACCACGCTTGATCCATATCGGGTGCAATATTAACACTTTGTTTTGTATTACCCAAATATATTGAGTAAAACTTTTAATCATTATATTACATTAGAACAATATATCTCCATAAAGACAGTTATAACAACTGAATATCAGCCACTAACATTGTGCAATATGTATGCAAAATAAAATATTAATTCAACATTTCTGAAATGTTAGCAGACAAAAATTAATTTATTTGCATGTTTCACATCACCGGGATGATGAAAATAATTTTTTTTGCGCATTTCACAGAGCTGGGTGAATACAAATAATTCTTTTTTGCTTATTTCACAGATATGGGCGAATCAAAATAAAATATTTTACGCATTTCACAGAGGTGGGTGAATACAAATAAATTATTTTTGCGCATTTCACAGAGGTGGGCGAATCAAAATAAAATATTTATTTAAATCATCACGCTCGTGCTTCATCACCTAAAAAGATTTATTTTTATTGATCAAACTTCAAATACCAACATTTTGGATTTTAACAATATGCCCTTTCAGAGCATATGTCATATGCGAAGATAAAATAAATCTTAAATATTCAAGATTCATGCACAATTGCATAGAAAACATTTGGCGGTCTCAAAAATATGTTGTTATTTTGCACATGTAAACAGAGGGTTACAATAATGATATAAAGACAACAATAGGCGAAAGCATTTATTTACTCTTTGTATTTTGAAAATAAAGCAATTATTTCAATCAATGCCGTTAGTATTCTTTACTAATAGCGTTAGGAAGATTGTCTCGTTCTCTTCATAAGATTATTTCACCTGCCAAGTAAAAATTTTCAACAGAAGAAACATTTTAGCATCAATTCTTTTAGAATTGATGCTTTTTTTGTTTTAATACCCTACCTCTAACTCCTCAATATGGACACCAACTTAGCTGAAGCTGCCTCAATGCTGGGTTCGTCTGTGAGCAAAGATACAAATTTGCTTCCCACAATTGCTCCCGAAGAGTTATTGCATGCCGCATCAAATGTCTCTTTATTAGATATTCCAAAACCAATAAGGCGTGGATTTTTGAGAGCCATCAAATTCACTCGTTTAAAGTAATTGATATTTTCATCCCCAAAAACAGACTTGGCTCCCGTCACCGAAGCCGACGAAACCATGTAGATAAAACCACTGCTACTTTCGTCTATCATCTTGATTCTCTCTTGCGAAGTCTCAGGAGTTATCAACATTATCATATGTATGCCATTGTCATCCGCTATGGATTTATAATCCTTTATATACTGGTCGTAGGGGAGGTCGGGGATAATTATCCCATCTATACCACAATGCTTTGCTTCTTTACAAAAATGCTCAAAGCCAAACTGCATTATAGGATTGAGATACCCCATCAACACTAAGGGTATCGACACTTTGGGTCGAATGTTGATAAGTTGTTGAAAAAGTAGCTTGAGGCTCATTCCATTCTGCAATGCTTTGTTTGCAGATGCCTGAATAACTGCGCCATCAGCCATTGGATCGCTAAAAGGGATTCCGATTTCAATTAGGTCAATCCCATTATTTTCTAATGATTCTATTACTTTAGTGGTATCATCAAGATGGGGATAACCTGCGGTGAAATACACTGAAAGTATATCGTTGCTCTTTTTTGCAAAGAGATTATCTATTCTATTCATTATGGTTGATTTGTTTTAAAAATTGTTTTACTAATTCCACATTCTTGAGTGCGGGCTCCGATTCGAAACGGCTGTTGATATCTACCCCCAAAAGCTGTGGATGATGAATTTGAAGAATGGATTTTGCATCGGCAACAGATATGCCACCGCTCAGCAAAAAAGGAATATCGCCCTGATAATCAGCAATAGCAGCCCAATCAAATTTCTTGCCCGAGCCACCATAGCCAACAGTTTGCGTGTCGAACAAAAAGTAGTGACAAACTTGTTGATAACTTTGTGATAAGGCTGTCGGAAACTTGTCGATTATCGAAAAGGCTTTCATCACTTTCAATCCACTTTGCGAAAGATGGTAACATTGCTCGGGCGTTTCATCGCCATGTAGTTGCACAATATCCAATGAAAAATGATTGCAGGTGGAGATTATATTATCGAAGCTTTCGTTTACAAACACCCCCACCCGCTTGGCATTTACTGGAAGATATGACGGTATTGCCGCCACATACCTGGCTGACTGTGGATAGAATATAAATCCCATCCAGTCAATGTCTAAGTTATCAACCTCTCTTATATTCAGTGCATTGCGCATACCACACACTTTCACAATCATCTTGACTCGATGTATCTAATAAATTTGGCAAGGCAAATACCTTCGTCATCGCTTTTCATAAAGTTTTCGCCAATGAGAAAGCCTCTATATCCTGCATCTCTAAGATCTACAACTGTCGAAGGGTCTGAAATTCCACTTTCGGCTACCCATATAGCTTCAGTGGGGAGCAGGCGTATCATCTGAAATGATTTATCGATATCGATATCAAAAGTGCCCAGATTGCGATTATTAATACCTATAATATTATGATCGGTAGTGATATAGTCGATTTCGCTTTCATCGTGCAGCTCAAGCAGAACATCAAGGTTGAGTTCGTGCGCAATATTAGTGAAGCGATTCACCTCCTCTTTAGTGAGCGCAGCTGCTATTAGCAAAATTGCACTTGCCCCGAGCAGACGCGCCTGCAATATTTGGTATTCGTCAACTATAAAATCTTTGCGCAAAACGGGGATTTCCAAAATTGAAGCTGCTGTGCTAAGGTCTGCCATCAAACCTCCAAAAAAATGACCATCCGTAAGCACCGATACTGCCGCTGCACCACCATACTTGTATTTTTTCACAACATCCTTTGCGTCAGCTTTTTTGTTGATCCACCCTTTGCTTGGAGATTTACGCTTAAATTCGGCAATGATTCCTGTGGTAGATTCAAGTAGTGCTTCTTGCAACGAGTAGATGGGGAGATGGCAATTCTCCAACTCACTTTCTAATTGTTTTTGACTCACGATACCTTTATATATCGCTACCTCTTTCTTTTTGTTTGCAATGATTCTTGTTAATACATCATACATAATAACACGTTTTTATTATAACAAATTTATTCAACTATTTATTTCTACAAATTTGCTAAGCACTGATTGAGCTTTCTTGCTATAAAGTGATTCTTTGGCTATCTCAATGCAGCTGGCAATAGATTTATCCGACTCTATTATTTGAATAGCAAAAGCTGCATTGACAACTACTACTTCCATCTGTTGCTGAGTAGCAGTACATTTTATCACTTTATTGAATATAGACACAGCCTGCTCGAGAGTATCACCTCCCACAATGTCTTGATGTTGGAGCCTACCAAAGCCCAGCTCTTCGGGCTCAAATAGTTGCTCTCCTTTATTAGTTACAACTTTGAATTGCCCAGTGAGCGAAATCTCATCATAACCATCAAGACTGTGTACTATTCCAAAGCTTTTTTGATTAGCTTGATAAATATAGCTATAAAGTCTGGACATTGACAAATCATAGACGCCTAAAAGTTGATATTTTGGATCCGACGGGTTAATTAAGGGTCCTAACACATTAAAAAAAGTGCGCACACCAAGACTTTTACGAACTGGAGCTACCGCTTTGAGGGCAGGGCTAAACAATGGTGCATGAAGATAAGCGAGATTGCACTCTTCAATACTTTTCCTCAATTTATCCATATCCGAAGTAAACTTGACGCCCTGTGCCTCCATAGCATTGCTGGAACCGCTAAGAGATGTGGAACCATAATTGCCATGCTTCACCACGGGGTAGCCAGCTCCTGCCACCACAAAACTGGCTGCTGTGGAGATATTGAAAGTATTTTTGCCATCACCTCCTGTGCCCACAATGTCTATTGCCTTGTATTGGCTAAAGTCAACAGGAACACGCATCTCCAAAAGAGCCTCACGAAAACCCAACACCTCATCAACAGAAATACTACGCATTAGAAAAATGGTGATTATTGCCGACACTTGCGAGTCGGAGACTTCCCCCTGAGCAATAGCAGTTAGCAACTCACGTGACTCATTCCGATTGAGATATTGATAATCTAAAAGTTTGAGAAGTATATTTTTCATCTTGATTATTTTACTATTATTTATTATGAAGAGTTGTTGCCATATTAATTGCTTTTTTCAAAGCATTGAGCTTATTATTTACCTCTTGTAGCTCGCCCTCATCAGTGCTTTGTGCTACTACTCCCGCTCCAGCTTGATACCACAACTGATTGTTGCGACTAACGAAAGTGCGAATTGTAATAGCTTGGCTCATATCTCCATTGAAACCGATAAAACCAATGCAACCACCATATGCGCCCCGATTGTGCTTTTCGATATCTGATATCAGCTGCATTGCCTTTGCTCGTGGTGCTCCCGATAGTGTGCCCGCTGGAAATGTATCAAAAAAGGCTTTTATTTTATTTGCACCATCATTTAGCGTTGCACTTACTCGCGAAACGAGATGAATAACGTGTGAGTAGTATTGTACTTGTCGCAAGAAGTCTAATTTTACATTGTGTGCATTGCGACTAATATCTTCACGCGCCAAGTCCACAAGCATCATATGTTCATCATTTTCTTTTGGGTCGAGCTTTAGTCTTTCAGCTGCAACAGTATCCTCTTTCATGTTGCCTGTGCGACGGGCAGTGCCAGCAATTGGGTCAATACTAATGACATCACCCCTGATTTGGCAATGCGTTTCGGGCGACGAGCCAAATATTCTGAATCCACCAAAATCAAAATAAAACAGATAGGGCGATGGATTGATGGTGCGCAGGGCACGATACACTTTGAAATCGTCGCCACTGAAGTTTTGCACAAATCGGCGTGAAAGCACTATTTGAGATACATCGCTCTTTTTGCAATGCTCTATTCCCTTGCGCACATCATTTTTGAACTCATCATCACTGATTGTGCTCCATTCGTTGCCTTGTGTGTAGAAATTGTATGATGCAAAGTTGCGCGCATTAATAAGGCTCTCCACTTTGTGCAAATTACTCTCTTCTCCGTCAGCCAACAGCTCCACCAATAGCAACTCATCTTTTTGATGATCAAATACCATAAGGAATTTGTATAATATATATCTCATGTCGGGAGCATCATTCATATCTTCTTTGCTCTCCTTTATTATTATATTGTCGGTATATTTCACACAATTGAACGTGGTATATCCAAACAAGCCACATACATTGGCGTCATCTCCAGTGATATCAAACTTAGATACATAATTGGTAACAGAATCTGTGATGGTGTAGCTATCTGTGATATTTGTAACCAAGCGTCGATTATCGGGCAAAAATTCGATACACTCGCCACGATTTATATCAATATTTGAAATTGGTTGTAGCCCAATGTATGATTTACTATTTTCGTTTGCATTGTAGTCAGAACTTTCGAGCAATGCCGACTGTGGGAAAGCATCTCGTATCTTTAGATATAGACTAACGGGCGTATGTAAATCACCCATCATGCGCTTGCTATTTGTTTTGAATTGGTATGTCATATAGCTGTGATGTTTATTGATTTTCTAAAATTGTTGATAATATGAGTGCTCGAAGTAAGTATCAAGATCCTTGTCGCCTCTTCCCGAAAGAGTGAGAACCACAACATCGCTTGGCTTGAACTCCACTTTATCAAGAGCCGCAAGAGCATGAGCCGACTCGAGAGCGGGGATAATGCCATCTGTGCGAGTCAGATAAAATGCAGCCCTCAATGCCTCATCATCATCTACCGCCACCACTTGTGCACGCTTGGTAGTGGCAAGATGTGCATGTATTGGTCCTACACCAGGATAATCTAAACCCGCCGAAATAGAGTATGGCTCAGTAATCTGCCCATCTTCGGTTTGCATAAGCAATGTTTTGCATCCATGAATTATCCCCACGCTACCAAGATGAATTGTTGCAGCAGACTCTCCGCTATCCACTCCCTTCCCGCCTGCTTCGGCCAAAACAATCTTCACATCATCATTAAGATAGTGATATACCGTGCCAGCAGCGTTGCTACCTCCCCCCACACAGGCAATTAGATAATCGGGCACCTCTCTACCCTCGCTTTCAAGCAATTGCTTTCTAATCTCTTCGCTTATCACTGATTGAAGTCGGGCTACTAAATCGGGGTATGGATGTGGACCCACAGTGGATCCAATGATATAATGTGTGTCAGTGGGATTGGTGCACCAATCACGAATAGCTTCGTTAGTTGCATCCTTAAGAGTCATATTGCCAGACGTAACGGGCACAACGGTTGCGCCCAGCATCTCCATCTTTTTCACGTTCACCGCTTGTCGCTCCACATCCGTTCTGCCCATATACACAATACACTCCATTTGCATCAAAGCACACACAGTAGCGGTGGCAACGCCATGTTGTCCAGCCCCCGTTTCGGCTATGATTCGCTTTTTGCCCATCCGTTTGGCAATAAGTATCTGCCCAATAGAGTTGTTTATCTTGTGTGCCCCGGTGTGGTTCAAGTCCTCACGCTTTAAGTATATCTTACAGCCATATTTTTTGGAAAGACTATTTGAGAGATATAGAGGAGAAGGACGACCAACATAGTTCCTCAACAGCTCGTCATACTCACTTTTGAATGACTCACTTTCAAGAATTTCAAGATAGGTGTTCTGAAGATCTGTCACACAACGATGAAGAATTTCGGGGATAAATGCTCCACCAAACTCGCCATAAAATCCTGATTTGTTCACTGAATAACTTTGCATAATTATATTTTTTTGATTGTTTTATTACTGTTGAGATAGTGCTTAAATGCAAAAAGCCCGTCGCAGGTGCGACGGGCTTCTCTATTCTGTTTGTTATATATATAACTGAATTTTTACTTCTTACATATAGATACGACTGTTCTCCTTACGACTTTGTGTGAGTTGTAAGAGCGCCACCAATATCTGTTTGTTAGAATAGTATTCATTTTCCACTAATTTTGATGCAAATGTATAGCATGAAAAAGTAAAATGCAAGAAAAATCATCTTTTTAACATTATCGCACCAACCCAAAACGAATAACAACCTCGGAGGAAATACTAACACCTATGCGCAATAACACATAAAAGCGTACTTTTTTGCAATTTCGCAAAAAATACCGTTTCTTTGCTATTAGTTTGACCAAAAGAATATTTCACACAATATAATAGATTTCAAATGAAGAAAGAATTTATTTTAATTATGCTTGCCATATGGCTCACGGGAGTGGGTGCAATAGCACAACAGCGCACAGAAGTAACTCTGACCAAGGGTTGGAAGTTTACTCGTGAAGACAACCCATCATCGTATAATGCTAACTACGACGACACGCATTGGCAGTCGGTAACAGTGCCGCACGACTGGGCTATATATGGTCCTTTCGATAAATCGAACGATATCCATC
>CAZNRT010000012.1:0-35301 GCA_964575445.1 uncultured Proteiniphilum sp.
ATGAAATTAGACTTCAGAAGACATGTCCCACTTCCAAACACTATGAAATTAGACTTCAGAACACACGTCACACTTCCTAACACTATGAAATTAGACTTCAGAAGACATGTCAAGAATCCTAACACTATGAAACTTGGTTTTGGACAAGTCGCTACGCTAAGCACTAATCAAAAAACTACTTTTGAGTGCAATTGGATGTTCAGCACCATTCGAGAAATAACTTTTGAATAAAGTCCTATGTTGATTACCACTTGAGAAATATTTTTCGGTTAGAGTTGGATGTTTGTCTCCAATCAAAAAATAACTTTTGAACGGAGTGATATGTTGGTTACCATTCAAAAAATATTTTTTGTTTTTGATTGGTTGGTGTAGAATAGTCAAAAAGTAAAAATTTTATTGTGTCGGATTGTGATATCCATTCAGAAAAAATAGAATTATCCTTGCTGGTCTGTGTATAATTGCTATTTTTGTGCTTATTGATTATCAAGCGCCATCATATAGTTATAGATTGGCACAGTCATCAACCAATAGATTTGATTTGCCAAAACTCATTTATAAATATATCTTAGATTATGAAAACAAAGTTTACTCTCCTTATTCTATTTGTATTTCCACTGTTTGTGTTTTCTCAGCATCATATGTTGGTGAGAGGATTGTGCATTGAGGCACCTGCCAAGCAAGATGTAGATAAGTTTGTGGAGCTTGTTGATACTAAGCTCGCTCCTGCGGGACTTAACACGCTCGTATTGCGTGTCGATTTTGCTTACGAATACAAGAAGCGACCCGAACTTCGTGGGGATAACCCACTCTCTGAGTCTGATGTGAAGAAGTTGGTGAGTATATGCAAGAGACACAACATAAAGTTGATTCCTCAGGTGAACCTGCTTGGGCATCAATCATGGGCAAGTACTCTTGGCAAACTATTGGAGGTGTATCCCGAATTTGATGAAACGCCTTCAATAAAGCTACCTGCGGAATATAAGTGGCCAAATACTGACGGCTTGTATTGCAAGAGCTATTGCCCTCAGCATCCTGATGTGCATGCTGTGGTATTTGATGTTGTTGATGAAATTGTTGACGTATTTGAGAGTGACGCATTTCATGCTGGTTTGGATGAGGTGTTTTATATAGCACATGATGACTGCGAGCGATGCAAGGGTGAAGACCCAGCTGTTTTGTATGCAGGTGAGGTAACGAAGATTAGAAATCATTTGGCACAAAGCAATAGGAAACTCTGGATGTGGGGCGACCGATTGATTGACGGTAAGACTACTGGTATAGGCTTGTGGGCAGGGAGTTATAATAATACTCACCGTGCTATAGACCTAATACCTAAGGATGTGGTGATAAATGATTGGCAATATGACATAGCTCATGGCACCCCATTTATGTTTGCTGCCAAAGGGTATGACGTGATAGCGTGCCCATGGAACAAGCCAGAGGTGGCAGTAAACCAAGTGGAGATGATAAAGTTTCTGATAAATAATAGCTCTCCTGAGATGAAGACAAGATATAAGGGAATATTGCATACCTTCTGGGGACCAGCTCGTATGTTTATCGATGGCATGAATGGAGCTCAGCAGACCAAAGAGGATGGCTCTGTGACTACATTCAAAAGGTTGTCAGAAGTATGGTAAATAAAATGAGGAGAATCAACACTCTTTGTCGATTCTCCTCATTTATCATCTTTTTTATTAGCTTGTTACAATCCTACGCTATCTCTATAGAAGTCTAAGGATTCAAATATTAGTTCTTTGTCAGCAGTCTGATTGATTTTTATATCTCCTATATCGGCAAGCAATGTGAAATTTATTGTTGAATCAATGTTCTTTTTATCATGCTTCATGATTTCATATAGGCGTTCATAGTCGTCACACGTTACATTCATTGCTCCATAATTTTTGTGGATAAACTGCACCGTTTTTATTAGCTTTTCCTGTGGGAAATGGCAAATGCGGTGTGCCAGATATAGTTCTGCAATTAGTCCCCAAGCCACTGCATATCCATGAAGCACGGGCTCTTCATTTTCTAATGCCAAGCTCTCAAAAGCATGCCCAATAGTGTGCCCAAGGTTTAGTGCCTTTCTAATATTGTGTTCGTATGGATCCTTTTCTACTATATGCTCCTTTATTGACACCGAACGAAAGACTGCATCATTGAGCCATTCATAATCGATGTTGTTGATATCAAGCTTCAATAGCTCCTCCCATTCATTATTGTTATTGTTGTCATTAATAAGAGCATGCTTAAGCATCTCGGCATAGCCTGATAGGATATCATTGTTGCGAAGCGTGGAGAAAAAATGTGATGATATCACTACATGTTTGGCAGGATAGAATGAACCTATCTCATTTTTAAAACCGCCAAAGTTGATACCTGTCTTTCCACCCACAGCTGCATCCACTGCGCCTAATAGGGTGGTGGGTATATTAATATATCTGATACCTCTTTTGAAAGTTGCTGCAGCAAATCCACCGATATCAGTAATCATTCCACCGCCCAGATTTATCAATAGCGAGTGGCGAGTGGCTCCATTCTCGGTGAGGTATTTCCATATATGAGCCAGATTTTCTAAAGTCTTGTTGCTATCATTTGAAGGCACTACTATATGTCCTGCATTGTCTATCTCGCTCACAGATTTTAGCAAGGGCAGACAGAGATTGATTGTGTGCTCATCTGTTAGGATAAATAGTTTGTCGTATTTCGTATTCGAGAGTATATGTATAATGTCTTCGGTAAGACTATTGCTTTTAATAATTGTCTGCATAATTGATTTGCTATTAATTATTCGGGTTATATTATTGTTGTGATTGTGATTACTTCTTATTTCCTACCTCGGCATTGTTGAGCACTGCTTTGTAGATTTCATCTTGAATGCGCTCTCTTATCTTTAGAGTATATTGGCGATTGGGCGATCTCTCTGGATATACTCTATTTGAAAGAAATATATATATAAGTTTGTTATCTGGATCTGACCAAATTGCGGTGCCTGTAAATCCAGTGTGCCCATATACTGAAATAGGGGTCAGCGGACTTGTTGGGCTTAGGTTATTGTTGCGTGGGTCTGGCTTGTCAAAGCCCAATCCACGTCTGCTCTTGCTACTCTTTGTTTTGGTAAACAGATCTACTGTCTCCTGGCTCAGGTATCGTTCCCCGCCATATTCTCCACCATTCATCCACATTTGCAAAAGTTTGGCAAGGTCATTGGCGTTGGAGAAAAGTCCAGCATTGCCTGATATACCTCCAAATAGTGCTGCACCTTCATCATGAACATATCCTCTGATTTGTTGCTTGCGAAAGAAAGGATCATTCTCTGTGGGTGCTATGATATCGGCACTCATATAGTTGAGAGGTAGAAATGTTGTGGACGTAGCACCAAGCTTGTTATAAAAGTTGGTGTGTAGATAGCTGTTGAGGTCTTCATTTGCAGTTTCCTCTACTACTTCTTTTAGTAGCATGAAGTTCAAGCAGCTGTATGTGTATTTCTTTTGCTTTAATTGCGTATCAATAATGTCTTCCAATAGCTTGTCGTGCATTTTGTTGCTCGCATACATATTTTCAGCCACAGGTTGATAAAATTTGTCTGACTTAATATCAGATATCAACGATGGTTCAAATTTATAATCTGTTCGTCCCCAAGAGCCAGCATAGAATGCATTGTAAGTTGTGGATTGTTTTCCGAAAAGAGCCCCCTTATAGCTGTCGGGATCTATTGCCGAAATATAATATGGGATATAAGGCACTATACCAGTTTCATGAAATAATGCTTCGCGAATAGTTATGTTTGCCTTATTAGATCTTTTGGTTTTTGGAATATACTTTCCGAAAGTATCTTGCAATCTTATTTTCTTTTCATCATATAGCTTCATCAACGCGGGGAGGGTTGCCGTAACTTTGCTCACAGAAGCCAAATCGTAAACAGTTTCCTCAGTTACTTGATTGCTTTGTGAATATTCCAAATCACCGAATGCTCTATCATAAATCACAATGCCATCTTTTACTACCATTACATAGCAGCCAGGATATGCTTTTTGCCTCACACCCTCGAGTGCTATACTTTCTATATTGTTAAGCTTGTGTGAAGGAATACCTACTTCTTCGGGGAGAGAATATGACAAACGAGTTTTTGTTGTTGAAATGCCTTTGTTGACATCATAGCCACCTGCCGAAACTGGTAGCGTGCCCGTAAATGCAACTCCTCCAAATATTGCTTGGGCTGCGCTCATTTGTGCAAGCTCGGTGTTGTCATAGCCAACAATTACTGAGTTTGAATTGGATGAGGAAGCCTTTAGATTGTCTAATGCGTATGGAGTGTCGAATACTACGAGTATAGATTTAGGATAATCCTTTAAGAGCTTTTTAAGGGCTGGGTGATCATTTGTATTTGCAGAATGTATAGATACTATAATCAGATTATAATTTGAAGCAAAACTCAATACTTCTGTTAGATTATTTATAGTAGCTACTTGGTAGTTATCTACTTTGGTATATCTGCTAAGCCAATGCTGAAAAGGAGTTTGGGATGTTGCACCTATTGCTATTGATGCTATGTTTCTCTTATTCAGTTCTTTGATTGGTATCAGTGAGTCCTCATTTTTTAATAATGTCACTACATTATTATATATCTTACGCTGCGTCCATTCGCTAACTGGTGAATTGACCTTTGAGTTGATTGTTGCAACATCTATTGGTTTGAACTTGTGTACACCTAATATATATTTGTAGCTAAGAACTTTCTTTACTTTCCGTTCCAATATCTCGTTAGATATCACACCTAATGTTACCGCTTTTTTTACTTTGTCAAATTCTTGTGTCTGATTAGTGACACCAAGGATAATATCATTGCCCGCCAAAATAGCTTTGACGCTCTTGTCTGCCTGTTTTGAAACACCCTTCATAGCCATTCCATCGGTGAAAGTGAGACCCGTAAAACCCATCTCCTCTTTAAGCAAAGATTTGCCAATATTTCTTGACAGGGAGGATGGAAAGCCATTGGTATTGAAAGCGGGGATGTCTAAATGCCCAATCATCATGCCCGACAAGCCAGAGTCGATATATTGTTTGAATGGAACAAGTTCTACTTTATTAAGTCGGTCAATATTGTGATTTATTGTTGGTAGTGTATGATGTGAGTCTTCCGAAGTATCTCCATGACCTGGAAAGTGTTTTGCTACTGCCATAACTCCGTTTTGTTCCATTCCCTTAGCAAATGCTATGCCTTGCAGTGCGACGGTATGTGGGTCTTCACCAAATGCGCGAGTACCTATTACGGGATTTCTTGGGTTGCTATGTACATCCACAGACGGAGCAAAGTTAATATGTATTCCCATCTCCTTACATTCGCGTGCTACCTCTTCTCCATAATCTCTCAGCGTCTTCTCATTAGATATTGCTCCCGTTATCTGATTGATAGGAAATCTTGGAGCATCTGTCAGGCGCATTGATAATCCCCATTCTCCATCTAATGCAATGAAAAGTGGCGTCTTGGAGATGCTCTGGATATAGTTTGTCATCTCTGCTTGTTTAGATAAAGTGCCCTTAGAGAATAGCACTCCTCCAATCTTTTGGTTGTCTATATATGAGGCAATCTTTGTTTTCCAACTACTTTTGGAATCTACTATGGGCATAAAAAGCTGACCTATCCTTTCGTCTAAGGTCATTCTATTATATATAGAGTCAACCCATTGATTCATATTTGTTTTATCTGCCCGCTTATAGAGGTTTGTTTCTATTTGGGCATAAATCATGAATGGCACAAATAGTGCCCACAAAAAGATATATAGCTTCTTCATTTTTCTAATTCTTGTCCAATTCAATATCTATTCTACCTATATAAACACCTCTTCCTTGTGTTTGATACAATAAAAGATCTTTATTGTCAGCATTTTTAATAATATCTGGGTCTTTCATATAGGTATGACTGTGCCCCCCGATGATGATATCTATGTTATGAGATTTTTCAGCCAATCTTTTGTCGGCTACATATCCCAAATGTGACAGGCAAACAACAACGTCACAGTTGTCTTCAGTTTTTAGTTTGTGTGCCCATTTGTTTCCTGCCTCCACTGGGTCAAGAAACTTCATGCCAGGATAATTAGCTGTAGCTATTAGACCCAAAGGTTGCACGTTAAGACCTATTACGCCAATCTTTACCCCATCTTTATTGATAATAATGTATGGTTTTAATAAGTCTTTCAATATTGTTTCGGAGAAATCATAGTTGGTGCTTATTATTGGAAATTCAGCCCACTTTAGTATATCTTTTATTCCTTCCAAACCGTAATCAAATTCATGGTTGCCCAATGTAACGGCATCATATTTCATTAGATTCATGGCTTTGGTTTCTACTTCACCTCTGAACAGATTGTAGTATGGAGTGCCTTGCACAAAGTCTCCTGCATCAAATAACAATACATTGCTATTCTCTTTCCTTACCTTATCAATGTAGTTTGATCTGCGTATAACTCCACCTTTGTTGGGTGAGTATTTATCTGTTTCAGGTAGAGGTTCTATTCTACTATGAGTATCGTTGGTGTGTAGTATTGTTATTTTTTTTTGTGCAAAGAGTATAGTTCCATATGATAAACAAAGTAGAACTATGAGTGAGAAATATCTTTTATTCATGTGATTAGTGTTGTTAGTTTTCAATAATTATTCTTCCATCTTTGTTAGATGTCAATTGATTCCCTTTATTTGTTTGCTCTTTTACGTAATCTATCATTATGTCACGCAAAGTTATTCCCGTATCACTGATTTCTTCCGCATCAAGAAAAGCATCCATTCCATTATTGCCATCTGCAAGATAATCAAGCGTAACTATGTTGTAAACTTTATTATCATCAATCTTTTTTCCATCAATTGTTACGCTCTTTACCTTTTTGTTGTTGATAACAAGTTTTACATTTGATGAAATTCCTGACCCACCCATGCGGGCATAAGAGTCAAATATTCGTTTCAGATTGGTTCCCTTTAGCTTTAAAAAAGCAATTGTGTTGTCGAAAGAATATATTTCATAAAGATTGCCCAATGATACATCACCCTTAGGCATTGTAGCTCTGTGTCCATGAACATTCATTACGGCAATATCGGCACCGCCAGACATATGATTATCACCATATTGCTTCATGGCATCAGAGGTGAAGTTGGTCAACGGACTTTCGGGATAGCCATATGCCATCAGGTTGGTCGATTTGCCGATAACTTCATTCATTTGCTTGTCTAATACGCTTTTATGGCTATCCACAAGTTCTTCAAGTTTTGTATTGGGTTCGGGGCTTGAGTCATAATTGGAATCCATTTCAATTATTTGCCCTTTCATACTCACTATATGATATCTTTGTGGTTTGCATCCAAACAATAAGATAGATGCCGAGATAAATAGTATTACTGATTTATTCATTACTATATTTGTGATTATATTATGATTACTTTTTTGTCAAAAGTACAAGTTTTTTGTCATTCAGACAATCTGAAGTTGAATTTTAAGATTTATAGATGGCATATTGATGATTTTCCAAAAAAATATTTGTACATTTGCATCCGCTTTGCGCAATCTCTGTCGATTGCTATCGATACATTGCGTTTCAATCAGTTAATAATTAACATAAAGCTTTTATAACAATGGATTTAATTAAAATTGCAGAGCAGTCTTTCGCACATGAAAAGAAAGAGCTGCCAAAATTCAAGAGTGGTGACACTATCACTGTTGCTTATCGTATTGTTGAGGGTACCAAAGAGCGTATCCAGCAATATCGTGGTGTTGTTATCCGCATTTCGGGTGAAGGAGAAAACAAACGTTTTACAGTACGTAAAATGTCGGACAACGTTGGTGTAGAGCGTATCTTCCCAATGAACTCACCTTTTATCGATGGTATCACTATAAACAGTGAAGGTAAAGTAAGAAGAACTAAACTTTATTATTTGCGTAAGCTTAGAGGTAAAGCTGCTCGTATCAAAAAGAAAGCATTCTAATCATTTATGCATAAATGATATAAAAACGCTCCGACTTATCGGGGCGTTTTTTGTATGTTTGTGTATCAGTTTTTAATTATTGTAGTAAATGCACCACAAGACTCAGGCAATTGTATTAAGTGTTACAAAGTATAATGATAAGTTTTCTATAGCTCATCTCTTCACGCGTGACTTTGGGCGCATTGCATATCTGCTGCCAAGAAGCAGTAGCAAACGTTCTAAAGTTAATCCCTTGCTGTTTTCTCCTTTAGCTTTGCTAAATGTTGAGGTGGAGCATCAGCCCATGCGAGATATGCAACGACTGAAAGAGGTGCAACGCTCCGTATTGCTATATGATATTGGAACAGATTTGACAAAGATATCTATTGTTCTATTTCTGTCAGAGTTTTTATCCAAAGTGGTGCGTGAAACAGATAATAGTATATTGCTGTTTGAATATCTCAAAAACGGCATTCAAGTGTTGGAGGAGACTAAGGTGGGGTTAGCCAATTTTCATTTGACTTTTCTATTAGGCTTGACAAGATTCTTAGGTATATATCCCAATTTAGATGACTATTCGGATGGTTGTTTTTTTGATTTAATCAATGGGGAGTTCACTCATTCGGCACCGATACATCAGTACTTTCTCCGAGACAAAGAGTGTTTTTTCTTAAATAAGCTATCACGCATTAACTATTCTAATATGCACATATTCCGATTGTCAAAACAGAATAGAGTTCTAATTATTGATTACTTAATAGTGTATTATAGGCTGCATACTTATGAATTTTCCGCATTGAAGTCTATTGATATACTGAGTGAGTTGTTTTAATATCATTGAAATGCCTGAAAAATAATAGCTCTCCCATTCGTTTCAATAGTAAATTCATCATTCTCAGATTCATTGAGTGTGCCTTGCCACCAGTTTGTCAAAACTCTATTTTTTATTGGATACTTGAGTCCATCGGTTGTTATTGGTTCTTGATCTATGGATATTATTGAAACCTTTTCGCCAATAGTGCTTTTGAAGAATGTTTTGCTTTTTATTGGAGTAAAGATGCCCCAGTTGGTTATCATTCTCACCTTTGTTTTCAATACATATTCGGCAAGTAAGGAGATATTACCAATGGTATGATCTTCCCTAAGTCCAGTTCCGCCCACTATGGTAATATCATTTATTCCATTCTCTATACAGAAATTCACCGCCTTGGTTAAGTCATTATTTTCTTGTTCGGTTACGTGATGTAATATGTCTGAATATTTTTTTTTATTCTCTTCAGAGATAGAGTCCAAATCTCCAACAATGGCATTAGGAATCTTCCCATTAGCTATAAAACTATTTGCGGCACCATCACAACACACTATGTATGCTGCATTATCAATCTCTAATAAAGGGATTTGGTGATGAGGATATCTCCCATTGGCGATAATGACTGCCGATGTAGGCATCTTTGGTATAATTGTATTCATTTATATCTCTATCTTGATATGCAAAGATAGTTCACAATATTATATAGTGACTAAAATAATTTGAATAAATCTGGATTAATAAAAAATGCACGTCCACCTAATAGGCAAACGTGCATTTTGAATAATATATAAGACGGGTTTAATTTTTGTTTTTCTTAATTGTCAAGTTATATACAAACAAGAAAAGTGTTACGGTTCCTATTGCAAAAATAGTGTCGCCAATCACACGAGCCCATTTAAATACATTTACCACAGGTTGTTGCATAAACTCTGCAGAGCGAGCAAACCACATACCGTGATTTACGCTTGCCACAGTTTGAAGCATTCCAACAGGTAATAGACTCAAGAAAACCATTGCAAGCAGACCTATATTCAATGACCAGAAAGTAAACTTAATCAGTCTGTCATTCCATTTATGTTTGCGATACATGCTGCGTAATACGAAAAGCATTAATCCAATTCCCAACATGCCATATACCCCAAACAAGGCTGCGTGACCATGAAGAGGAGTAGTATTAAGACCCTGCATATAGTATAGAGCAATCGGGGGGTTGATTACAAAACCAAAGATTCCTGCTCCCAAAAAGTTCCAAAATGAAACTGACAATAAGAAGTATATCGGCCACTTGTAGTCCTCTAACCATGCAGTAGCTTTGCTTAATCTATAGTTTTGGAATGCTTCAAAGCCAATTAATACCAAAGGAACTACTTCTAAGGCACTGAATGTGGCACCAAGTGCCATTACACCGATGGGTGTACCACTAAAGTATAAGTGGTGGAACGTACCCAAGATACCTCCTGCAAGGAAAATTATGGTGGCAAACAGCACGTTTAGTGTTGCAGACTTGATTCTTAATAATCCCATACGAGTGAATAAGAATGCTGCTACCACTGTTGCAAATACTTCAAAGAAGCCTTCTACCCAAAGGTGAACTACCCACCATCTCCAATATTCAGCAATTGCAAGATTGGTTTGTCTGCCCCACATTAAGCCTGCTGCATAAAATAATGCAATTGAGAAACATGATAATAAGAATAGTACTAATAGACTCTTTTCTTGAGTTCCTTTCTTTATTACAGGTAGGATAGGGCGTATCATTAATGCAAGCCACAAGAACAAACCTATGGTTAGCAATATTTGCCAAAATCTTCCAAGATCAACATACTCATATCCTTGGTGACCAAAATAGAAGTTCTCTACTAAGCCAAGTTTTTGCATTACTCCAAACCACTGACCAATCAGTGAACCACCCACTACAATCAGAAGTGCTATGAATAAGGCGTTAACCCCAAGTTTCTGGAACTTTGGGTCTTTTCCACTCAAGGATGGTCCTATATATAATCCAGTAGCAAGCCACGCCGTTGCAATCCAGAAGATGGCTATCTGTACGTGCCATGTACGTGAAATAGAGTAGGGCATAATGCTTGTAATATCAATACCGTACAAACCATCACCTTCTACTCCGTAGTGAGCTGTCAAAATACCGAGCATCACCTGTACTAAAATAAGTAGGTTTACTATCCAGAAGTATTTTTTGGTTGCACGCATTGATGGCGTTATTGTTTGATTCATCAATGGGTCTGATACTGGCTTAAGAGCTTCCTCTTCTTTG
Organism: uncultured Proteiniphilum sp.; assembly: GCA_964575445.1. Taxonomy (GTDB): domain Bacteria; phylum Bacteroidota; class Bacteroidia; order Bacteroidales; family Dysgonomonadaceae; genus Petrimonas. Next base: position 11,034 of record CAZNRT010000012.1, read on the forward strand.
GTGCGGATGTTAACCCATAACAGAATTCCTATACCCACTAATAACATAATAATGCTGAAACCAGTCCAAATTACTAAACTGCCCGTAGGTACGTTACCTATTTGGGAGTCATTAGGCCAGTTGTGTGTATAAGTCAATTCAGAATTTGGGCGTTCTGTAACGCAAGCCCATGATGACCAAAAGAAAAACATAGCCATCTTATCCATTCTATCGGTAGTCTTGATGCTGTTTTTTGGAATTGCATAGTCGGCACGTAGTTTGTCCAACGATGGCTCATTCATAAACAGACCAGAATAATAATCCTTTAGATGTAAAAACACTTCATACCTTTCGGCAGGTAGTGTCAAGGTTTTACTTCCTGCGTCATATGTATTTTTGCGAAGGAATAATTGAAGACGTCTTTCTAAAGATGCTTTTTCTTCTTCACTTACTGATGCGAAGTCTCCACCAGCCCATTTGTTTAGCAAATATTGCGCCTCGCGATGAAGGTAATCTGCATTCCAGTCGGGAGCTACATATGCACCATGACCCCATATGGAGCCCACTTGTTGTCCACCAATGCTCTGCCATATGTTCATACCATCATTGATGTCTTGTCCCAAAAACAAGACATTCCCAGATTCATCCAGAACCTTCTCGGGGACAGGGGGTTTGGTTTGGTAAATTTGATTACCGTAATACAGCAAAACTGCAAATGATACTCCCACTACAAGAGCAAGAGCAATCCAAAGTTTCTTTTGACTCATAATAATTGATTTACTAATTAATGATTGATTGTTACTAATTCTTTTATTTGTTATTATTCGGACTCTTTTGTCTTTTATGTAGTCATGAAGAGATAATTTTTCTATGCTCATCAATTTAAAAATACAAATTGAGTAGATAAATTGTTCTTCGATTTTTTTATTTTACAATCAAAAACCGCTGTTGTGCTATTGATTGTACTATTTTGATTCTTTGTGTATTACGGCAGTTTAAGCCTGTTGTTGAGAGCTCTGCTGCAATAAGAAAAATGTTAATTATATATCCTATCATTGCTCTAATAGAGACTGTGTGCGAAGGATAAGAATGCAAATGTATATTTTATTTAATAATAAGCAAAGGAAAACAGAAAAAATATCACTTCATGGCATTGTATTGTTTTCATGAATTGGCTCTACAATGAATAGCATTGATAATTTCAATCTAATCGTTGTAGAGCCAATAATATATACAAAATCAGACTATTATATATATTGGGATGAGATATGCCGATATTATATGACTTAGCAATCCAAAAAGAACAAAAATGTGGAAAATTGCATGGACAAACTCTCGCTTTGCTGTGGCGTATATTACAGCACCCACAACGTAAAATATTCCACCCGCAATAAGCCAATATATAACATTCATGCAGTTAGCCTCTTTGGCAGAATTTATTAGTGGGTTAAAAGCTATTAGCACTACCATGCCCATCATCACGTAAGAAATTGTTTTGATATGGCTATTTTTCTTCAGAGGTCTGAAGCTAATAATTATTCCCACTAATGCAATAGTCCAAATCAGAGAAAAAAGTATGACACCCCAAGCTCCTTGATTCCACAATAGAATAAATGTAAATGGTGAATAGCTTGCAGCGATAAGCAAATAGATACTTGCATGATCGAAGTGACGAAGTTTGGATTTCTGTTTGGGTCTGCTTTCAAAGTGATATATCGTGGATGCGAGCATGCAGGAGATCATGCCAACACTAAATAATCCGTAACCAATTATTGCATGTTGATTAGACGACTCCCATCCTTTTCTTATTAAAATATAAGATGCAACCAATGACATGATAAAACCTATAGCGTGGGTTATATAATTTGCCTGCTCTTCCCTTTTAGTATAAAACTTTTTGTCTGACATTATAATTGTATCTTATTATATTATTTGTGCAATAGTTCATTAGTAATTAAAAAACAGATGTAAAAAATATTTGTTCATTGATTCAAATAATCAACAACTTCATTCGTAATACTACTTATTACTCTTTCAAAATTACAACATAAATTCAAATAATTGCCCCGTATGTTGCACAATTAAAAAAGAAGTACTACTTTTGCACTCGGATTTGTGAAACAAACTATTTTGGCGAGATAGCTCAGTTGGTTAGAGCGCATGATTCATAATCATGAGGTCGGGGGATCATGCCCCCCTCTCGCTACTTATATTTACAAAAGGTTGCCTTGTTTGGGCAGCCTTTTGTTGTTTTATACTCACTATCCAGAATATCTATATAAAATTCAATTATGAGTAAAACGAGAAAACCTACCGAGTTAGGCACACAAAACATAGGAAAGCTATTATATCAATATTCCCTTCCAGCTATTATCGCTATGACAGCGGCTTCCCTTTATCACATCACAGATAGTATATTTATCGGTCATGGAGTTGGGGCATTAGCTATTTCGGGCTTAGCCATCACCTTTCCTTTTATGAATTTAGCAGCAGCATTTGGATCATTAGTGGGTGCTGGTGCTGCTACGCTTTTATCCATCAGAATGGGTCAAAAAGACTATGAATCAGCTAACGTCATATTGGGAAATGTTGTTACTCTTAATGTTATTATTGGCTTAGCATTTACGATATTATCACTTCTTTTTTTAGATCCGATACTTTTGTTTTTTGGTGCCAGTGAAGTTACTCTTCCCTACGCAAAAGCATTTATGCGAATCATTTTGATTGGAAACATTTTTACTCACATTTACATGGGGCTCAATGCTCTGTTGCGTTCTATCGGACACCCCGAGAAGGCTATGTTTGCAACCATTATGACAGTGGTGATTAATCTTATCCTCAATCCTCTTTTTATTTTTGTTTTCAAGTGGGGTATTCAGGGTAGTGCTTTAGCTACAGTTATTTCGCAAGTAGTGATGTTGATGTGGCAGCTCAAGTTTTTTAGTGATAAGAGTAGTTTCATATATTTCAAAAAGGAATCCTTCAAGTTGAGAAAAACTATCGTTCGTGAGTCTCTCTCCATAGGAATGTCTCCCTTTTTTATGAACGCAGCTGCAACTGTAATTGTTATAGTGATAAATCAAGGACTAATCCGCACAGGTGGTGATTTGGCGGTAGGCGCATATGGAATTATAAACAGAATTGCCTTTTTATTCGGTATGATAGTTATGGGCTTCAATCATGGTATGCAGCCAATAGCGGGATATAATTTTGGTGCTAATCTTTACTCAAGGGTTGACGAGGTGTTGAGGAAAACAATAATAAGAGCCACATTAGTAACAACAACTGGCTTCTTGATCGGACAATTGTTTCCACGAGCGGTAGCCTCTATGTTTACAGATGATGTGGAATTGATAAATCTGTCTGCCAATGGTATGCGAATAGTATTTCTTTCTTTTCCAATAATTGGTTTTCAGATGGTTACTGCCAACTTTTTCCAGAGTATTGGTATGGTAAGCAAATCAATATTTATGTCGCTAAGCAGACAATTACTCTTTTTATTGCCATGTTTGCTAATTCTTCCTTACTTTTGGGGAATGAATGGAATATGGTATAGCATGCCAATCGCAGATACCATATCAAGCGTCATAGCAGGTGTTTTGCTTGTTCGACAGCACAAAATATTTAAAGCAGTAGCTGCTTTGCAATCTAATCAATAATTGAACTAATAAATTTGAAGTTATGAAGACAAATTATGCCATTAATATTGGTCGCCAATTAGGGAGCGGAGGGCGAGATATTGGCGAGGAGTTAGCTAAGCGTCTTAATATCCCTTTTTATGACAAAGAATTAATTACGATAGCCTCTCAAGAGAGTGGGCTTGCCAAAGAGTTTTTTGAGAGAGCTGATGAGACTACAGGATTTCCATTCACGAGTGCTCTTTTTGGCTTGCGCTCTACATTCATAGGTGATGAGTATATTGATAACTATTTGGGCAATGAGTCTCTATTTAGAATTCAGAGTGATGTCATTCGCGATTTGAATCAAAAGCAAGCGAGCGTTTTTGTGGGTCGTTGTGCCGACTATATTCTTAGGGATAATCCTCGAGCTGTTAATGTTTTTATATATGCCGACATTGATGACAGAATTAAACGTGTTGCCGAGAGCAATCAATTGTCGGAGAAAAAGGCAAGAGATATAATAGAGAAAACAGATAAAAGAAGAGCAAGCTATTACAATTATTATACCAGCAAAAAGTGGGGCAGAGCCGATTCGTATCATCTTTGCTTCAATTCATCAATCGGTGTTAGCAATAGTGTGGAGTTTATAGAACAGTATGTGAGGATGAAGTTGGGGGATTTGGGATAACAAAATAGCCCGCATTGATTATTTGTTTTACTGTTTCTGCTGCTAAGTATGTATGAAGTTATCACATTTATATGTGTGATGGGACTAAATGTTTATTAATCCTTAACTTAATGACATTGGCCTACGTGCTAATAAATGCTGAAAATAAGAATGATATAAATATATTTATATTTTTTGTCATGTGCTTAATACTTTTTTTTAACTTTGCGTTCAACGTATAATAATTTCATCAATCTTTAAGATTTTAAGTCTAAGAAAAAATGACTGAATTTAGAAGTAAATCTTTTATGATAGACTAACATATAAAGTTAATCATAATATTATATGAGTATGACGTCTGATAAAGTATCACATAATTTTGAAAAACTTATAGAAGGAGATCAAAAAGCATTCACCTTCTTCTATAAACACTTTATTAATGACATGTACGCATACGGTATGAGTTTAGGTGCTGATGACAAGTATATAATGGATGCAATACAAGATGTTTTCTTAAAAGTTTTTTTGGAAAAAATACATTTTAGCTCTGTACAACATTTTAAGTATTTTCTATTGAAGTCATTAAAAAATAGATTATATGACATATTTAAGGCAAAATCATTTTCTGAAACCGCAGATATCAATAGTGATGTATTGACATTTTCTATAAAGACTACTGTTTTGGATGACATTATTGAAGACGAAGATCGAATTATAATACAACGGAAAGTAGAGGAGCTATTAAGTGTACTTTCTCCATTACAAAAAGAAGCTCTATATTTACGATACATACAAGAGATGGAGTATGCTGATATTTCAAATATATTAAACAGGACTGAGGCATCTATTCGCCAATTAGTATCACAAGCTATTCAGAAAATTAAAAAAGAAAATAAAATATTACCTATAACTGTATTTATCAGACTCTTATATGGCACTTTTTGATTAATTCATTTATATAAATTAAAAATACCTTAAAAAACACTCACAAAAATACAACTCATTCGTATCTATATAAAACAACTATAGGACAAACGATAGATATAGATGCATACGAATAAATATAAAGAATATAAAACTATTGACTTTCTCAAAGATGATGATTTTTTGAGATGGAATCTCTTTAGATTAGAAAAAGATAGTGAATACTGGACAAAAGTTATGACCGATTCACCCGAAATTAAATACATTATAGAAAATGCAATAGAATTATACAAAACCAATATCCAATTAAACAACTATAGCCTTACCTCTGAGCAAATAGATATATATCACGATGACTTACAGCATCGTATTTCTAAATGCAGAAAACAAAAGAGAATATATTATTGGGGTTATAGTGCTGCTTCAATTCTAATTCTGCTTACAGTTCTCAATATTTATCGTCCATTTTCAAAACAGGAAAGTAATTTATTGAATTTTGTGAAGGAAAACACAATATCTGAAGACTCTATCTCAAAAAACATTCAATTGTATGTCTCTGCTGACCAAGTAATCAATATTGAAGAACAAGAAGCTGATATTACTTATAATACAGATAGTATTCATGTAACTGGTAAATCACTAATTGAAGTAAATAACACAATGGAATATAGTCAGCTTATTGTTCCAAAAGGGAAAAGATCGAAACTTATTTTATCAGACGGCTCAACTCTACATTTAAACTCTGGTACAAGAGTTGTTTATCCCAATTATTTTGCTGGCAACATGCGTGAAATTTATGTAAATGGTGAAGTGTATTTAGATGTTTCTCACAACAACAAAAAACCCTTTATAGTTAGAACAAATACAATTACGGTACGTGTTATGGGCACTCAATTTAATGTACAAGCTTATGAAGAAGACACCTATACACAAGTAGTATTAGCTTCAGGAGCAGTACAAGTAAAATCAAATATCAAATCAGGAAAAATAGATTTAATACCCTCACAGATGTATGACTACAAAGATGGACAAGCCTCAGTAATATTTGTGGATGTAGAAAAATATACTTCATGGGTGAGGGGTATGATATATTTGGACAATGAGCCTCTAAGCGTATTGATAACCAAACTATCACGATATTATGGTGAGGAAATTATCTTTGATAAAGAACTTGCAATCCAGAAATGTAGTGGAAAAATAGATTTGAAAGACAATCTTGAAGAGGTCCTTAGTGGGCTTGCATTTTCTTTCCCAATAAAGGTATCAAGAGATAGTGAAGGATATAAAGTAAATTCAAGATAAAAAATAAACGCCTATGAGATAACTATAGCATGAACAAACAAAAAAGATCGGACAACGTCGTCGCCAAACACCATCCGATCCGTGATTAATTAAGTAACCATTAGAGTATGTCACCTTTTAAATCAAGACAATTATATGACAAAAAACATTAGCTTTATACTAAAGACTGCTAATATTCAAAGAGCTTTTAATATTATGAAACTTATAGCAATATTTCTTGTTATTGGAATGAGCATTAGTTATGCAGGAAACAGCTACTCTCAGATTACTACCATAAGTCTTAATTTGAAAAACAAAGCTGTTAGTGAAGTTTTAAAAGAGATAGAGAAAAATAGTGAATATATTTTTCTATACAATCAAAAAACTTTAGATATCAAACGTGTAGTATCAATTGAATCGAACAATGAAACTATAAGCACTATATTAGACAAATTATTTAAAGGAACTGATAATATTTATAGAGTATCTGATAGACAGGTTTATATCTCAAAATCAGAGGAAAAACATTGGACAGAAGTTACAGAATCAAAACAAATACCTAATAGAATTATACTTTCAGGAACTGTTGTTGATGACCAAGGAGAAACTCTTCCTGGAGTAAACATCTACCTAAAATCTGAAAATGCAATTGGCACCGTGACAGATGTTGATGGCAAATTCTCTATTGCCGTTCCAAATAAAAATGATGTGTTAGTATTTACTTTTATTGGAATGCAAAATCAGGAGATAAAGGTGAGTGCTGGTATGGATAGAACCATGAAAGTGGTGATGAAGGTGCACGATACAGAGCTTGACGACATAGTAATTACTGGTTATTATCAACGTAAAAAAGAAAGCTATACGGGAGCAACAACTACTGTTACAGGCGATGAGCTAAGAAGTGTAAGTACTGGTAATCTACTTAACACGCTTTCTTCAATTGACCCTTCGTTTAGTCTTATCGTTAATAACGAAATGGGAAGTGACCCAAACCATGTACCTGAATTTACGCTTAGAGGACAACGTAGTTTAAAGAGTGAATATGAGGGAAATCCTAATTCTCCAACATTTATTATGGATGGTTTTGAAGTCTCGGCCGAGAAGGTTTTTGACTTAGATCCAAATAGGGTTAGCTCCATTACAATATTGAAAGATGCTGCAGCTACAGCAATTTACGGATCAAGAGCTGCAAATGGGGTAGTTGTAATAACAACAAAAATTCCGGAAATGGGCGAATTGAGAGTTTCATACAGTGGTAGTTTGAATCTTGATGTAGCCGATTTGTCTAATTTCAATTTGATGAACTCTAAAGAGAAATTTCAATTTGAGCAAAATAGCGGTATATATGATGTTGATGGTCAGCGTCCTGATTTTGATGAAGAAAAATTGCAAAGTTTTAATAATATTCAAAAGTTAGTATCAAAGGGAATAGATACAGACTGGACAGCTATACCCCTTAGAAATGTGGGTGTTGGACAAAGACACACGCTGAGTTTTGAAGGTGGTGATCAAAAATTTAGATATAGTTATAATTTAGACTATACTAATAATGTAGGTGTAATGAAAGGTTCTGGACGTACAGGTAAAGGAATTGGAATAAGGTTGCAATATAATCACAAGAAATTTAGATTTATGAATTACTTGACTTACAACAATGTAAAAACAGTAAATTCTCCTTATGGTAATTTTGCTCAATATTCTTATCTAAATCCTTATTACTATCCTTATAATGAGGATGGAACTATTTCAAAAGTTCTTTACTCTTATCGATACTATGACCAAGGATTTACCTCTAAAACTATGTATAACGGATTGTACAATACTACAATTCCATCAAAGAATGAGAGCAAGTATAATGATTTCACAAATAACTTTTCGGTTGAATATGATATTATTGAAGGGCTTAAGTTAAAGTCGCAGATATCAATTACAAATAAACAAAGTGTGGGTGATGTTTATTTATCAAAGGAAAATATCTCGTTTATAAGTACTGATTATAAAGGTAGTTATACTCAATCTAGAACTGATTATTTTTCTTATGATTTCAACTCCGTTTTATCTTACACCAAGCTTATGAATAAGCATTTAATAAACGGAGCTGTGGTAGTAAACTTTTCTGAAAATAAAACTGATGCAGCTGCTACAATGGCAGTTAATTATCCAAATGCTTTCTTAGATCATATAGGTATGGGTACCAAATATATGGATGGTAGCAGACCAAGTGGTTCTTACAATATTACTCGTCTTGGTGGTTTTGTTGGTAACTTAAACTATAGTTATGACAATAGATTTTTATTTGATGCCTCTGTTCGTAGTGATGCTTCGTCTCTTTTTGGATCAAATAATAGATGGGGTACTTTTGGATCTGTTGGGCTTGGTTGGAATATCCACAACGAAGGGTTTATGAAAGATAATGGATTGTTTGAGATTTTAAAACTTAGAGGTTCTTGGGGTTTAACTGGAGGCCAAAATTTCTATGCTTATCAGTCTTTATCGATGCTTTCTTATACAGATCCATCTATAAATGGTAAATCGTATGATGCTAATATAGGTGCTGTTTTAAAGGCTTTTGGAAATAAAAACTTAAAATGGCAAAGAATTGAGAAAAACAATATAGGACTTGATTTTGAGACAAAAAATAGAAGAATAACAGGATATGTTAACTATTACTCTGATTTATCGAAAGATGTGCTTATAGATGTTTCTTTGGCTCCATCTTTAGGATTTGATTCGTTTAAAGAAAATCTTGGGGAAGTTAAAAACTCAGGTATAGAGTTAAGTATAAGAGGTTCTATTGTAAAAAATAGGGATCTTCAATGGGATGTTTTTACAAATGTAGTAAGAAATGAAAACAAACTTATGAAGATTAATAAAGCGCTAGATGTATTTAACCAAAACCAAGATGCAGGAGCTAGTAATAAACCAAAAATTAGGTATATGCAGGGTAAGTCTATAAACACAATTTGGGCAAATGAATCGTTAGGTATAGATCCTGTTACGGGAAGAGAGATTTTCTTGGATATGGAAGGTAATGTTACTAATATATGGAGCTCTGCAAATTATAAGCCATTGGGTAATACAGACCCAGATTTTCACGGAAATTTTGGTACTAGATTACTTTATAAAGGAATAGAATTGAATGCTTTGTTTTCTTATAGCTATGGGGGAGATATCTATAACTCTACATTAGTAGACAAGATAGAAAACATAGATCCTAACGAAAACGGAGATAAGCGTATACTAACAGATAGATGGCAAAAACCTGGAGATATTGCCAAATTTATAGGATACGATCCATATTCACCAACTTTTACTCGTCCTACTTCTAGATTTATAGAAAGAGATAATTATATAGAAATGAGGTCTTTGAGTCTTGCATATCAGTTTGGTCAAGATTTATTACAGCAGATAGGATTGCAAAGAGTTAAAGTATCACTTATTGGAAACAATATTTTTAGATTATCTACAGTAGAAATGGAAAGAGGTATATCTTATCCTTTTGCTAGAACATACTCGTTTGCACTACAAGTAACTTTTTAAAGAAATTAAAGATGAAAAAAAATATATTATTACTTTCGTCAATTATTCTCACATTAAGTTTTACTTCTTGTGAAAGTTGGTTGGATGTAAGTCCTAAAGCGGATGTAAAAGCTGAGACCTTTTTTGAGCATGAGTCAAATTATAAGGATGGACTTATAGGGATTTATACATTAATGTCAACAAACAATAGTTATGGCAGAGATTTAACTTACACATATGTTGATGTTCTTGCACAATATTATGACAATTTAGATGGGATATATGATTATGGTTCATTTATACGCGCTTATAAGTATGAATGGGAAAGTGCATCTGAAGAGTCTCGGTTAAATACAATATGGAGTATGGCTTATAAGGGGGTTGTAAATGCTAATATTGGAATTGAGAATATTGATAAAAACAAAGATAAATTTTCTAATGAAGCTATATACAGTGTGTTTAAGGGTGAATATTTAGCTCTTAGAGCTTACCTGCAATTTGATATGCTTAGATTGTTTGCTCCTTCACCTGCTAAAGGTTTAGATCAAAAGGCTATACCTTATGTAGATAAATACACTTCGCTTGCTTTTCCTCAGCTGAGTATAAAAGAAGTTGCAGAAAGAGTGGAAAAAGACCTGTTGGATGCTAAAGAATTAATGAGGGAATATGATCCTTATGGACCTAATGCTAATAAAATATCTAACACATATCCTGAGCTTTTTGGACGTAGACACTATAGAATGAACTATTATGCTGTTACAGCTTTATTGGCTAGAGTGTACAATTATGTAGGTTACAAAGATAAGGCACTGGAACAAGCAGAGGAGTTGACAGGTAAGGCTGATGGCTCAACCTCTATACCTTCTAGGTTTTCTATGGCTATAAGGGCAGCTAATGCATTTGATAAATTATTTGATCAGGAGCTAATTTTCTCAATAAATAAAGAGGACCTTCAGGATGTTATAAAAACTTATTTCTTTAATGAGAAAAATGATTATTATGGTAAACATGTGTTATCGATGACCACTCAGAGGAAAAACAGCATTTTTGGTACGGGAGATTTGTCTGCCTCATATAGAGATGCATGGATGACAGTAACATCAAAGGGGTCGACTTATGCTCTATCAAAATTTCAAGATTTAGCAGACGCACCTAGAATTAAAAAAGTTCCTATGTTGAGGTTATCTGAAATGTTTTTAATTGCCGCCGAATGCTCAGAAAACGAGGGCGCGGCTCTATATTACTTAAATACTCTAAGAAAACATAGAGGTTTGACCTTGATACCAGATGCTTCTAATCTAAAAGAGGAAATTTATAAAGAGTATAGAAGAGAATTTATTGGTGAAGGACAATTGTTTTATTACTACAAGAGAAATCTTAGCACTCAAATAGGAAGTGCTGATGACGTAACAGTTGATGTAGATAAAGCCTATAAAATTCCTCTACCAAAGAATGAGATTGAATTTGGTAATTATTGATTAATGAAGAAAATTTTGACTAATAAAAAATTTACAGAATGAAAAATATAATATTAATATTTATAGCGTCATTATTTGTTCTTGCATCTTGTGAGAAGAACGAACGTATGTTATATGATGAAACACAGTCAGTGTATTTTAAATCGCATACAGATAAAGCAGATAGCCTAACAACATCTCTTGTTACAAAACCAGTGGGCCCGGATACGATTTATATAAAAGTTCAATTGCTAGGAAGGTATTTAGAACAACCACAAAAATTTAAACTTGAAGTAATTAGTGATAAAACTACTGCTATTGAGGGTAAGCATTACGCATCTTTAGAGGAGTATTATGAGTTTCCTGTGAATGTGCCCGAATTTGATCTACCTATTGTATTGATTAAAGGAGATGAAATGCTTCAAATGCAAGCTTTAACTTTGGCGGTTAGATTAAAAGAAGATGAATTAAAACTCGGATTTCAAGATCGACAATATGTAAGAATAGTGTTCTCGGATATGTTTATTGCTCCATCAACTGCAGGAGGTGAATATAGTAATATGCAGCAATTTATTTACTTGTTTGGGGTTTATTCTCAGGTAAAACACCGTATGATTTTTGAATATTTAGGTGAAGATTTACCTACTGCTCAATATGGAATGTACTACAAGAACTTTGATGCAAAATGGGTTGCTGCTTCTAAATATTTATCAGATTATTGTAGAGACAACGAAGTAATAGACGAGAAAGGAAACAAAATATATCCTTGGAGATAAACAAATTAAAAATTTAAGAATATGAATAAAATATTAAATATAATACTATTATCTATTATTTTTATTGCCATAAGTTGTGTGGACGATAAAACAGTAACAGATTTTGTAGAACTAAATGATGTTGAAATATTAGGGGTTAATGACGCAGGGTACGATATTCTTTTAGATGAAGAGTTTGTGTTAGATCCTGAGCTAGAAACAGTGAAAAATGATGAGTCAGATCTAGAGTTTTTGTGGTATTATTATCAAAAATTCGGGGATTATAAATCTGATACAATTAGTCATGAGAAAGTTTTAAAACATACATTTAAAGGGTTGAATATAGGAGGAGCGTATAGTCTTACATTAAAAGTAAGAGATAAAACATCAAATGTATTCTATCAAAAAACTGTAAAAATTAATCCTATTAATAAATACTCTAGTGGAACTCTTTTGTTGTGTAAAGAAAATGATGAAACAAAGCTTAATCTATTAATGCACACTAAGAATATATTTTTAGAGAATATTTTTGTCAGGGAAAATGACGGCGAAAAACTAGATCCTAATCCAACAAAAGTATTTTTTATATCACCCTACGACAGAAATATAGCTGCATTTAAAGCTATACTTGTTTTAAATAATACTAATGGTGGTGGACATTATCTTAATCCCGCTAATATGAAAAAGCAAAACACCATGAGAAGAAAATTAAATGGTGAAATTCCTGATCCTGTGCTAAATATTAGTCACTATTGTTCTAGTCAAACAAATGATTTTATTATTTCTAACAACAAAATACGTACACGTCAGGGAACTATGGATCCTGAGGCAAATTGGAGTGAAATATTAAAAATTAATGCTGAGGTATCCGACTATAGTTTAGATCCAGTATCGCTACATCCTGGTTACGCTCAACCATTGTTGTATGATAAACTGAATGGCAGATTTTTATCTCTAAATGACGAAGGAGTATTTTCTTTCTTTGCGGGAGATAAGCATCAGATGACTGCTTTTGATGCAAATAATCTTGGAGAAGGAACCACGATGCTTTCTGTTGGATATTTTGGTGATAAAAATTCAATGTGGGCATTGATGAAGGATGCAAGCAAGTATTATATACTTAGATTTTCAATAAATAATGGGGTGTTTAATGCTCAAGCCAAAGTTGAAGTAACATCTCAGATGGCTAGTAATTTAAGCGGAGCTACAAAATTTGCTTCTTTAACTAAAGTTTTTGCTATGAATAAAGCACCATGGACTATAAGAGTTGATGGTATTGATGGACGTATGGCTTATTTGTCTAATAACAATATTTACGTTCTTAATATGAATGTAAATGCCAATAATGCTGCAGAAAACTTATTAATTGAGGGTGTTAAAGAAGATGTTGAGATAACAAATGTATTGGCACGTACTATTCAGCCATCTGCTACCAATAGAGAGGCCTATGTACGTATAGATTTATGCGTGAAAGACAACTCGCTGACATCTAAGAAAGGTGGAGTTGCTTTTTATAAACTTAATACATTGGGTGGACTTTTCGCTCAAAAGATTTATAAGAAAACAGGATTTTGCGATGAGGTTGTTTATTTAGATGAAAAACTAAATTAAAATATTTCTTACAATAACAGATGCTTTACTGATTAGTATGTTAAGTATATAATACTGAAATATTTTTCAGTAAAGCATCTTTGTTTTTATAGTATAACTATGCACTCAAATGTTGGAGATGTATAGCTTTTATATTTAACAAATTCAGAAAATATGGATATTCAGAAAATATTTAAATTAATAGTTCTCGCTCTCCTTTTAAGTTCTTGTAAGAATGAAAACATAGTAGAGATAAAGCTTAACTTGAAAAAAGAGAGTAAAGCGGTTTTTATATCTGTTCCCATTGATGGTAATTATTTTAGTGGAGCATTTAAAGAATATGAAGTTCAAAATGGGGCTTTTGATATAAAGCTAGATAACATAGATAAAACAAGTTTGATTAAAATATCAGATGGTCAGAGAAGCAGGTATATTGCTGTCTCTTCTGGGGGAGAATATAGAGTTGATTTTACAGAGGATGTAGTTGAGTTTTATGGCAAGAATGCTGAAGGAAATCTTTTGTTGAATAGCTTAGGTATACTCAGCAATCCTAAATTTAATCTTAAAGATATTGATGAGTGTGGTAATGCTGAGTCAAAATTAGAATATATTGCTAAAGAAGAGGATAGGTACAAGAAAATGTTTGATGAGTTGTTTGAACAAAAGTTGATAGATAAAGAATTTAAAGATATTGCTTATGGTCAAATTATGTCATATTTTGAAACTTTATTTTCAACCAGTATGTTTTTTCAATTTAGGCTAATAGAAAGGGACGAGGAGCAAATTAATTTTTTCTTAAATAATGAACTTCCTTTATGGGGGAGTGTTTATAAAAATATTAGTGATAAAAAATATATCCTACAAAGTAATTTGCTTTATGACTACAGCTTTAGATATATTGAGTATCTAGATTTGTTGAATAGCCAACGTTTAATTTTTGAAAGGAATCATTTCAATAATATAAGGCCTACATTAAATCTTTCGGGTAGTTTTCTTGAATATACTTGGGCAGAAACAATATACAATGAAAGCTTAAATAATCTTTTCGAAAAACCTTGGATAGAATCGTACAATGATTTTACCGATAAATTCCCTGATAGTAAATTAAAAGAGTGGCTTAAACCAAGTATTGATAAAATTATCACTTATCATGAAAATGCTGAAAAACAAGATGAAGAGGTTGTTTTTTATGATAAGGAAATAAATAGTGTAGAGGAGTTGGGTGAAGTACTAAAAGGTAAAGTCTCTTATGTGGATATATGGTCTACAGGTTGTATACCTTGTAGGGAAGAGTTGCAATATTCTTTAAAAATACATGACAAATTGAAAGAGTTAGGAGTTCAATCAGTTTATATTTCTCTGGATTATGACGAGAATATATGGAGCAAAATGGTGAAGAGTTTACCTTTAAAGGGATTAAATGTTTTAGCTAATAAATCTTTGAATAAAGACCTTTTTAATAAGCTTACAAACTTCAATGGAATACCTAGATATGTTGTTTTTGGAGTAGATGGTAAGATTATAAATGATGCTGCACCAAGACCTAGCTCTGGAGATAAACTATTGAAATACTTAGAGGAAACAGTAGAAAAATAATCTTCTCTTACTTTAAATGAAGAGAAAATGCTGTCCTATACAGAATGCTAAATCAATAATTACACATAACAATATGAAAAAAACATTCATTATACTTTTTACATTGCTCTTATTAGTAGCATGTAAGAACCAAACAAACACCAACCAGCTTTACATTGATGGAAAAGTTAAAGATGGGGACATCGAAAAAGTTTATCTATTCAGTGTTGTTAACGAGCAATATCAGAGCATTAAGTTACTTGATTCTATTGCTATTACTGATAATAAGTTTGAATACAAAAATGACACGCTAAAGACAGAACTATATTTCATCTCTACCATGCCAAGTGCAAGGTCGAGAGCAACACAATACGAGGGGTCTTATGTTTTTCTATCGAGAGGAAAAAACAATCTTGAAGTTTCTAAATTGGAGAATGAAAAGCTGATGGTTGAAAACACCAATTCTGCTATTGCAAAACAATATCAAGCTTTTCACGAAGAAAGAGCAGAGAAAAGTAATAAAAGAGCAATTGACTCGCTAAGTAATATATTTTATCAAGCTCGTGATGTAAATGATAGGGCTGAGATGGATCGTATAAATGAAATAATAACTCCTTTGCAAGAGGAAGCATATGATGTAACAAACAGGTGGGTTACAAGTCAAATAGAAGAAAATAAAGGAACACTTTTAGGTTTGTATATTCATTATACTTATCGTTTTCAGAATTCAACTTTCCCTAGTATGAAAGAAATTAATGAGCAAATAAATTTTTTAGATTCATTAAACGATGAAGCAAAAGAAAGTGGGTACTATAGTCGTATGCAAAAGAGCATTGACTTAATGAAACTGTCAGCAGTAGGCAGTATAGCTCCCGAGATAAAGGGTTTAAATACGGAAGACCAGGAGGTGAAACTATCAGACTTCAGAGGGGGCTATGTTTTGGTCGATTTTTGGTCATCAACATGCAGTTGGTGTAGAAAAGAAACCCCTGTTTTGAAAAAAACTTATGACGCGTTTAAAGATAAAAACTTTACAATATTGGGAGTTTCATCAGATACGAACAAAGAAGATTGGATAAAAGCTATTGAAGAAGATAAGGCTAACTGGGACCATATTATTTTGAAAATTGATGATATGAATGAAATAATGAATAATTATTCTATTGTTGGCATACCTCAAATCTTGCTGGTCGATCCAGATGGAAAAATATTAGCACAAGGGTTACGTGGGAATGATATTTATAATGCTGCAGAAATTTATATAAAATGACCGTAAGATTTTAATAAGATGGGTCAATAATTTTTAACATCCAACTCTATGCTAAAATGAGGAGTTGGATGTTTCTCTATTTATAGTATCTGTATATCTATTCAAATTGTCCGTGTAAAGTTAGTAATTCCAATAAGTCATACAATCGTTTTAGACACATGGGCATAGATAAAGTCAAAATGGACTTTGCTATATTTGCTATTGCATTTAATATCCTGAAATTGTATAAAGTAAAAGGTTTTTGCCCAAAAAACACTACTCGCAAGCAGAGAAACACTCAAAAAATACAGTTTATCTTTTTTATATTCTATATAAGAACCCAAAATGAAAATGTCTTGCTTGAAACTCGGTTTTCAGGAAAATGTGTGGCTTGATGTAAAAAAGGAAGTGTCCTTATGAGACACCCCCAAATGATTTGTTAGTGGTATACTTTTATCTTCTCATCATCATATTCATCAATCCTCCCCCATTCTTAACGTTGGTAAAGCCTATCTGACGAAGGATAGCCTGAGCATATGCCGAGCGTGCACCCGAAGCGCAATAAAGCGTGATGTCTCTATCTTTATCGCCAAAATCCTCAATTCTGCTTTCTAAATCATCAAGACAAATATTTATTGCATCAGGATGATGACCACCCATAAACTCCATTGGCGTGCGAACATCTACAATAAGAGGAGAGCTTGTGTCAATAGCCTCAGCTGCCGATGTAGTACTATCTTTGCTTTCATCCACTGTTTTATCATCACCAATAGTCTTAGCTTCAAGTTCTGGTAGTTCCACTTTTATGGTCTCAAAGCCAACAGCCCAAGCATGTCTTTGAAGTGAAGTGATGCCCCCAGATATATTCCACACATTTTCTATTCCCGCCCCTTTTAGCATTCTTAGTGCTTGATGCCCCTGTTTGCCATTTTCATCATATACCAAGATGGTTCTATTCTTTGGCAATGTTTTTATCTCCTCGAGCAATATTTCGAGTGGAATGTTTCGAGATCCCACAATGTGGCTCTTTTCGTGAGCAAACATATCTCTAACGTCGATAATAATTGGATTTTCTTTTTTTATTAGCTCATCCAATTCGGCTACTGTGACAGATGGACTGTATCCACTTATTCTATTTTCGGCAGTAAATGCAACCATATTTATAGCATCGTTGGCAGTGCCCAAAGGTGGTGAGTAAGCAAAGTCAGCATCCGATAGGTCGTAGATCTTCATTTTCCCGGCTATGGCAGTTGCTATCACATCCAATCGCCTGTCGGCACCTGCATATCCAGCGGTCTGCCCACCCAATATTTCGCCAGTTTCTCGGTTATAAACTATTTTTACTGTCACAGGTTTTGCTCCAGGATAATATGTTACGTGATGTTCTTTGTGTACCACTACCGAGTCTGCGGGCAATCCCAACGAGCGAGCCTGCTTGAGTGACAATCCAGTGATGCCCGCCACAGCTTTAAATACTCTTAGGATAGATGTCCCCATAGAGCCTTTGTAGGCATGCTTGCCACCAAATATATTTTCGGCTGCAATTCTTCCCTGACGGTTTGCGGGTCCAGCTAATGGTATTCTCACTCTTTTGCCAGATACTCTATGTTCGATTTCCACCATATCGCCTGCCGCAAAGATATCTTTATCTGATGTTTGTAGATATTCATCCACAAGCAACCCCCCTGATTCACCTACCTCTAAGCCTGAATCTATTGCTAACTGAAGAGTTGGGCGCACGCCAATTGACATTATCACCATATCGGCATTTACCACTGTGCCATCATTTAGCTTCACTGTTTTGTGTTTGATATCGGTCACGCCTTTGCCTGTATGTATATTCACTCCATACGAAAGCATCTCTTGCTCAATAAATCCAGCAATCTCAGCATCCATTACTGACATTACATGTGGCATCATCTCCATTAGGTGAACTTTTATACCTCTGTGAACGAGGGCTTCCACCATTTCCAACCCTATAAAACCTCCACCAATGACTACCGCCTCCTTAGGTCCTTTTTCGCTAATGTAGTTTTGGATACGGTCCATATCATTAAGCGTCCACAATGTAAAAACATGATCAGAGTCAGCACCATCAATCTGTGGCTTGATTGGGCGACCACCTTGGGCTAAGATTATTTTATCATACTCGTATGTTTTTATTTGCCCTGTGTGCACGTGCAGTGTTTTCACCTCTTTCTTTTCGCGGTCAATGGTAGTGACGCGTGTATTGGTGTGCACTTTCACTTGATACTGGCTGTGGAAGCTGTCGGGACTTTGCAATATCAATTTCGAGCGGCTCTTGATGTCGCCACCTATATAATAAGGCAAGCCACAGTTGGCAAACGAAATATCAGGACCCGCTTCAAACATTGTTATTTGTGCATCGGGCGATAGTCTTCGTGCCTTAGCAGCAGCGGTTGCCCCAGCTGCTACTCCTCCTACAATAATGATTTTTTCCATCTTAATGATTTGTGATTATATTTTTGTTGTTATTTATATCTGTTTGATATTTGAATGCTTAATAAGTGCAAAAGTAGTAATAAAATGAGCTTTTGCAAAATATGTAGATGTCTTCATGTATTATATAGTAAAATACAATATTGCATAAGTATTATTTATTAGAAAAAGGTGTTACAATAGTGTTTTAATAGCATTTGAACACTGTTTAAATAGTGTTCAAACGTACCCTATATGCTTTCTTTTGGTAGTTGCTGAGGCCAAAATTTCTGTTTTGCAATAGTGATGTATGGTGCTTAATGAAGGTTTGTGATTATTTATTATTGTCAAGCATCCACCCAAATCAATATTGAATTATATCAATCTCCTCCTCCGTCAGTTCGTACAATTGATACACCATTTGGTCTATCTCGTTGTCTATAATTTCTATTTCGGAATTTATTGTCAATGCTTTTGCTTTCTCTGTAAGGAAATAGTCTTCCCACTCGGCTTTTTGTGAAAGGGTAGGACTAACTTTCTGTTTGTTTAGTTCTTTCAAAAAGTCGGAATAGGTCAAATCATACCATGAGTCAAGTTTTTTGCTGAGCTTTGCTAATGCAAATTCACGTTGCAACGTGCGGTGCAGTTTGCCCACAGTGTTTTGCAATTCTTTGTATAAGCAAAGCAAGCGATCAGCTTTGATGATAAAGGGTTGTTGATAAAAATTTATTTTAATTGGAATTCTACTGGTGACAGGGTTGTCGAATTGCATAGTCCTTATAGCTTTAGCATATATGAATCTATAGGCATACCAATTGATAAGCTTTGAGTTTAGTAACAACCAAAATACTTTGGGGTCATACTCTTTATCGAATGTTATTTGATTTATGGTATCTACAATTGCATAATTTCTGTCCTCTGGATAACATGCTGTTATCTTTATATGGTCAGTAGGGTTTTCAATATGAGCTACAATCCTTTGAACTAAAATTGAATTGTTTTGTATGAAGGATTTCTCATCTTGAATAATTTCAGATCTATTGATATTGCCTTTAATATTGACTATGCCGTGTCTTTGGATTTCTGCACCGCCGAGTACATTTGTATCCCCATTCTCTGAAATTAATCTTTGGAAGATGCCACCTCTTGAATTATTAGCAATATCGTTAATATATTTTTTGCTCGAATTGATTTTTTGGCCAAGTTCTAATTCGATTCTTGAAACCCCATTTAAGAAAAAGCCAAATTCTTCAAAGGTAGCTTTATCAATTTCGCCTAATTTTTTAAACTCCTTGTCTTCGATAATTCCTGAAGTAAACTCTTTAGTTGCTTTTCCTTTTTGGAAAAAGAATGTTATTTGCTCCAACAATACTTCTTTCCATACTTTTTTACAATCAATAATTTCTGTTATATCATTTACAATATACTCTCTTATGGATTGATAGTTGGAAGAGAATGTGAATGCTTTTGGAATGATAAAGCCAAATTTGCCACCGCTTGCAAGAAGATTGTCATATGAAAGCTTGATAAATGAAATTACAGTTTCTGATCCACCCTTAATATATCTTTTATTTAAATACTCTTGAGCCTCTTTATCTATCTTTGCACCATAGGGAGGGTTTCCCACCACTACGTTAAATCCCCCTTTAGCAAATACATCTGGAAATTCATGTTGCCAATCGAATGCTTTGCTGCCCGCAATGTCAGGATCTTCGATAAGTGAATTGCCACACTTGATGTTATTATTTAGTTTGCTCAGCTTCCTGCCCCTCCGTGCAGTGCGAAGCCATAGCGATAGTTTGGCGATCTCTACCGACTCTTCGTTGAGGTCAACACCATATATGTTACGCTCCAAAATATCGGTAGTGATATCCGAAAACACTAAGTCCGACTCTAAGAGTTGTGCTCTCAGTTCATCTATTTTTCTGTGTTCTTCGATCAAGAAATCGAGTGCCTGATTAAGAAATGCACCCGATCCGCATGCAGGGTCCAGAATAGTAAGTTGCAATAGCCATGCCTGATAAGTATTCAATTTGTTATCTAAGCTTTTTATGATAGTTTTTTGGCGGCTCTTTCTACCTTTGGCATACTCTTCGTCAATGATTTCGAGTTCTGCTCGCTTTTCATCACAAAGTTTGCCCACAGTATTTTCCACAATATATTTGGTTATATACTTTGGAGTGTAGAATATGCCATCTTTTTTTCTCTTGCTTCGTTGAGTATCTGGTTGTTCACCATTTATCTCTGCTTGCAGGCTTTCTATCTCACTTAGCGAGTGCTCAAATATATGTCCGAGGATATTAACATCCACATCGGTTTCAAAATCATAACGACTAAGTGCCAGAGTATGTTTGTAAAGAATATCATCATCAATTCGTATATTGTCCAATACATCATCAGGCGAAAACAAACCGCCATTGTAGGCGTATATATCATACCTCTTGTCTTTGTGCCCCGTGTTCATGTATCCAAAGTATGTTTTGAATCTTTCATACAGTGGAATATAGACATTTAAGTCTTTAAGTGTTTCCCATTGGTTTATGATTTCGGTAATGGAGTTGGGTGGCACCAACAATCGGTCTTCTGCAAAAAAGACAAATAGGAATCGGTCTAAAAGCTTTTGAGTTTTTTTGAATAGAACTAATTTATCTATTTCAGGATTTTTCTTTACCAAATTATCAAAAATATCATTTCTGAATTTAGAATAATCGGCATAAAGGCTTTTAGTGATATTTTCTTCTTTTGAAAAGGAAGTTTCTTTAATCTTTTTGGGAAGATCGTTTATCAAATTATCGTTTGCTAAACATAGCCACAGGTGCGAAAACTGTTCGCGCGAAAGATGAAACAAATCAAAGTCGATATGTTCCACCGCATTATCAACATAGAAGCGAAGTTTTTCAAAATTGGAAGTGATGACATAGCTACATCCTGGCTGATGATGTTTGTAGCTAAAGGCTTGTGCCTCTATTTTGTCAAGATCGGTAGTGTCAGTACCCTTTAGCTCAATCACCGCTATAGCAATATTGTCTTTCAGTATGGCACCGTCCACCTTCTTGCTGTTCACAATATTCTTTAGTTCGGTTGTGAGATTGTATTCGGGATTTGGATTGATAGTATATCCCAATATTTTTACAAACAACTCTCTTAAGAATCCTTCCTGAAATTGCTCCTCTTTCGAGTTGCGTATATTTTCCTGAACTGATACATTACCAAAATAGCTTTGAAACTGATGGTATTTACTATCTAACAACGATGAGTCGAGTGCATTGATATATTTTTGTACTACTGATTTTTGAAAAAGGCTCATGATATGTAATATGTATTGAATTACTTTTAGTGAATTACACTAAACATCAAAGATATTCTAATATTTAAATATTTCAAAACAATTATCGGTAGCAATTGATGGTATGTTTCTTTAACCCACTCTCAATTCACTATCACCTCTTTCAAATACTCATCGAGTATAGCTTTAGCCTTATTCAATTGTTCGGGTGTGTTTTGTGGCACTCCGTCTAACTCATACTTCCACCCCAAAGATTCCCATTTGTGGATTCCCAAGCGATGGTAGGGTTGTATTTCAAGTTTTTCAACATTGCTCATTGGTTGAAGAAACTTGCCAAGAGCGTGAAGATATTCTTCATTATCCGTATATCCAGGAAGGAGCACATATCTTGCCCACACACGCTTGCCAATCTCCTGAAGATACTCAGCCATGCGAAGTGTGGCACGATTGGAAGCACCAGTTACTCCCTTGTGTGCCTCATCATCCATTCCTTTGATATCCAAAAGCACAAGATCGGTATATTGCAACAGTTCCTTTACATCAGAGGTCAGATAGCTCCCATTTGTATCAATGCATGTATTAAAGCCCTCATCCTTTAGCATTTTGAATAGCGGTATCAGTGCTTTTGCTTGCATCAGTGGCTCGCCTCCCGAAATGGTGACTCCACCAAGCTTGCCGAAAAAAGGTCGCTGGCTCCTTGCCATTTTCATTATCTCTTCATATTCATAAAGACGAGATTCTCCAGTTTTATCAATGGTATCGGGGTTGGCACAATATAGACATTTGAAGTTGCATCCTTGAGTGAAAAGTACCATTCTCACGCCCGGACCATCGTATGTTCCTAAGGATTCAACGGAATGAAGTCTAATCATAGCTGTTTGTAATATATTAAAATGTTATTTTTGAAAATGTATAAATAAAAGAGGTAACCATTCAAACTGTGTGTTTTGGCTGGTTACCTCTTAGATGTATTATAGTAGTATTAATATGAAAACTACATTGTTTCGTGGAAGCTGCGTGAGATTACCTCCATTTGTTGTGCACGAGTTAGGCGAACAAAGTTCACTGCATATCCCGATACACGTATTGTGAGCTGTGGATATTCTCCTGGATTCTCCATTGCATCTTCGAGCATCTCTCTGTTTAGCACGTTCACGTTGAGGTGATGTGCATTTTTTGAGAAATAGCCATCCATAATGCTTACAAGGTTCTCAGTTCTTTGTTGTTCACCTGGACCTAATGTCTTTGGTACAATAGAGAACGTGTTTGAGATACCGTCCATTGAGTTTTCATAATCAAGCTTTGCAACCGAGCTTAGTGATGCTAATGCTCCGTGAGAGTCGCGACCGTGCATTGGGTTGGCACCTGGCGCAAATGGCACACCTTCGGCACGTCCATCAGGTGTAGCACCAGTTTTTTGTCCATACACCACGTTTGATGTGATGGTTAGGATGCTCAATGTTGGTTCAGCATTTTTATATGTTGGAAGTTCTTTCAACAGTGAGTTGAAGTAGATTGGAATTTCACGAGCAAAGGTATCTACTCGGTCGTCATCATTTCCATAGTAAGGAAATTCACCCACAATATTGAAATCTTTAGTGATACCATTTTCGTCACGCACTGGCGTTACTTTTGCAAATTTGATGGCTGAGAGCGAATCGGCAACAATACTCAATCCAGCTGCACCATACGCAAGGTTGATGTGTGGGTTGGTATCGATAAGGGACATTTGCGATTTCTCGTAATAGTATTTGTCGTGCATGTAGTGAATGATATTCATCGAGTCGGCATACACACGTGATACCTCTTTCATTGCAAGTTTGAAGTTAGCCATTACTTCATCCAACTCAAGCACTTCTGATTTCAATGCAGGAATTCCAGGAATTACTTGTTTGCCCGTAATCTCGCATCGTCCTTCGTTGATAGC
>CAZNRT010000013.1:0-32558 GCA_964575445.1 uncultured Proteiniphilum sp.
CTGTCCTGGTCACGCTGACTATGTAAAGAACATGGTTACCGGTGCTGCTCAAATGGACGGCGCAATTATCGTTGTTGCTGCAACTGATGGTCCTATGCCACAAACTCGTGAGCACATCCTTTTGGCGCGCCAGGTAAACGTTCCTAGACTTGTAGTCTTCATGAACAAAGTGGACTTGGTTGACGACGAAGAGATGTTAGAGTTAGTTGAAATGGAAGTGCGCGAGCTTCTATCTTTCTATGACTTCGATGGAGACAACACTCCAGTTATTCAAGGATCAGCTCTTGGTGCTTTGAATGGAGAAGAGAAATGGGAAGACAGACTTATGGAACTCATGAATGCTGTTGATACTTGGATTCCACTACCTCCACGTGATGTTGACAAACCATTCTTGATGCCTGTTGAAGACGTATTCTCTATCACTGGTCGTGGTACAGTTGCAACTGGACGTATCGAAACTGGTATTATCAAATCAGGTGAAGAGGTTCAAATCATTGGTCTTGGAGCTGAAGGTAGAAAATCAGTAGTTACTGGTGTTGAAATGTTCCGTAAGATTCTTGACAGAGGTGAAGCTGGTGATAACGTAGGACTTCTATTGCGTGGTATTGACAAAGATGATATCAAACGTGGTATGGTTATCTCACACCCTGGAAAGGTAAAACCACACTCTACAATTAAAGCAGAGGTTTATATCCTTAAAAAAGAAGAAGGTGGACGTCACACTCCATTCCATAACAAATATCGCCCACAGTTCTATATCCGTACACTTGACGTAACTGGTGAGATTACTCTTCCAGAAGGTGTGGAAATGGTTATGCCTGGTGATAACGTAACAATTCAAGTTGAACTAATCTACCCAGTAGCATGTCACGTAGGTCTTCGTTTCGCAATTCGTGAAGGTGGACGTACTGTAGGAGCTGGACAGATCACAGAATTACTTGACTAATACTTACGATAATTTTATTGTAAAGTTAATAATAACTGCTCAGTTGGGCTTAGTCCAACTGAGTAATCTACGGGTTTAGCTCAGTCGGTAGAGCACTGGTCTCCAAAACCAGGTGTCGGGAGTTCGAGTCTCTCAACCCGTGCAAAAAGATTGAAATTATCAATGAAAAAAATAACTGCATATATAAAAGATGCTTATAACGAACTTGTTTATAAAGTGTCTTGGCCAACACCTAAAGAATTAGGCGGTAGTACCATCATCGTAATGATAGCTTCCATTATAATTGCTTTGATTGTATTCGGCATGGATTCTTTATTTGAGTGGATCATTAGGTTACTATATGGTATTTTATAAAATTCTGAATTAAGAGAAAAATGGCTGAAAATAGAAAAAAATGGTACGTGTTACGTTCCGTTAGTGGAAAAGAAAATAAAGTCAAAGAGTATCTTGAGTCAGAAATGAAAAAAACCGAATTAGGAAACTACGTTTCTCAAGTTCTCATTCCTACTGAAAAAACTTATATAATGCGTAACGGAAAGAAAGTAATGCGTGAGCGTGCCTATCTTCCCGGTTATGTTCTTATAGAAGCTGAATTAGTAGGAGAGGTAATACACCAACTCAAGAGTATAAATTTTGTAGCAGGCTTTCTACCAAATACAACAAACCCACAACCGCTTAGTGATATAGAAGTTAAGCGTATAATGGGCACGATGGATGAGTTAGAAGAAGCGGGTGGCGAAATGGACATTACGTATTACGTCGGTGAAACTGTTAAGGTTATAAATGGACCTTTCAGCAGCTTCTCTGGAGTAATTGAGGACGTATTAGAAGATAGAAAGAAGCTCAAAGTGATGGTTAAAATATTCGGACGAGCTCAATTACTCGAACTGAGTTATATGCAAGTTGAAAAAGAATAATCAGAAATAGGTTACGCATAATTCTGCAAATTCTTTTATGTGTTTTTAAAACCGTAATTATTTAAAATCAAAAAAATGGCTAAAGAAGTTGCTGGACAACTAAAATTACAAATCAAAGGAGGAGCTGCAAACCCATCTCCCCCAGTAGGTCCTGCATTGGGATCCAAAGGGATTAACATTATGGAGTTTTGCAAGCAATTCAATGCCAGAACTCAGGACAAAGCCGGTAAAGTATTGCCAGTGGTAATTACTTATTATACCGACAAGTCTTTTGATTTTATTGTTAAGACACCACCGGTTGCAGTTCAATTATTAGAAGCTACAAAACTAAAAGGCGGTTCGGCTGAACCTAATCGTAAAAAGATTGCTGAAGTAACTTGGGAACAAGTAAAAGCAATTGCCGAAGAAAAAATGACCGACCTAAACTGTTTTAATGTAGAATCTGCAATGAAAATGGTAGCTGGAACGGCAAGAAGCCTTGGTATCACAGTAAAAGGGAAATTTCCCGAGAACAATTAATTTAAACTTCAATTAGGACATGGGTAAACTTACAAAAAACAGAAAGTTGGCTTTGAGCAAAATTGAAGAGGGAAAAACCTATTCACTGAAAGAAGCATCAGCATTAGTAAAAGAAATTACTAATACAAAGTTTGATGCATCTGTAGATATCGATGTACGCTTAGGCGTAGATCCGCGAAAAGCTAACCAGATGGTAAGAGGCGTAGTCTCATTACCACACGGTACGGGAAAACAAGTAAGAGTTCTTGTATTATGTTCTCCAGAATCAGAACAAGCTGCACAAGATGCAGGAGCTGATTATGTAGGATTAGATGAATATATCGAAAAAATAAAAGGGGGTTGGACTGATATAGATGTTATTATCACTCAACCTCAAATCATGGGTAAAATTGGTGCATTAGGTCGTGTATTAGGACCACGTGGACTAATGCCAAACCCTAAAAGTGGTACCGTTACTCCTGATGTTGCTAAAGCAGTTCAGGAAGTGAAACAAGGTAAAATCGACTTTAAAGTAGATAAAACAGGTATTATTCACAGCTCTGTAGGAAAAGTATCATTTGATGCTAATCAAATTGTTGAGAACGCTAGAGAGTTTATTCAGACATTGATTAAACTTAAGCCAACAGCAGCAAAAGGTACATATATTAAAAGTATTTATCTTTCAAGCACTATGAGTCCAGGTATTAAAGTGGACACAAAGTCATTTGAAGAGATTTAATTTATAACAAGTAAAGAATCTATGAAAAAGGAAGATAAAAACAATATAATAGAGATGATTGCAGCAACCCTGCAGGAATACGATAATTTTTATCTTACAGATCTTGCAACTCTGAATTCAGAGAAAACAAGTATCCTAAGAAAAGAGTGTTTCAAACAGGACATTAAGCTGTTAATGGTGAAGAACACCTTATTAAAAAAAGCATTAGAAACTATTGAGGGGAATTTTGAAGAGCTTTATCCTGCATTAAAAGGAAATACAGCTGTGATGTTCTCTAACAATGCTACTGCACCTGCTAAACTTATTGAGTCATACAAGAAGAAAAAAGCTGCTGTGCCAGCGTTGAAAGCTGCATATGTGCAAGAGAGCATCTTCGTAGGAGAAGAAACTCTGAAAGATCTTGTAAACATTAAGACTAAAGCAGAACTTATTGGAGAAGTTATTTCAATCTTGCAGTCACCTGCAAAGAATGTTATCTCTGCTCTTCAATCCGGAGGAACTATCATTCATGGCGTATTGAAAACACTTTCGGAAAAAGAAAATTAATTTTCACAACAAACAAAAGAATTAGTAATCAATTTAATAAATAAAAAAATGGCAGACTTAAAAGCATTTGCTGAACAATTAGTTAACTTGACAGTTAAAGAAGTTAATGAACTTGCTGAAATTTTAAAAACAGAATACGGAATTGAACCCGCTGCTGCTGCTGTTGCGGTTGCTGCCGGACCTGCTGCTGAAGCAGTTGAAGTTGAAGAAAAAACTTCATTTGACGTTATCTTGAAAAGTGCTGGAGCAGCTAAACTTGCAGTTGTAAAAGCTGTAAGAGAGCTTACAGGTCTTGGATTGAAAGAGTCAAAAGATATCGTTGATAGCGCACCTAGCGAAATCAAAACAGGAGTAGCAAAAGACGAGGCTGACGCTTTGAAAAAACAACTTGAAGAGGCAGGAGCAGAAGTTGAACTTAAATAATATTTGGCTTCCAAAATAGTTAATTTGGTTAAGAATCTTCGGATGAAGATTCTTAACCTTTTGTGTCAATATACATATTAAGTTCAAAACTCATCGTCATGTCTTCAAATATCACACCACAAAGAATAAATTTTGCATCGATTAAGAACCCAATGGAGTTTCCAGATTTTCTGGAAATTCAATTAAAGTCTTTTAAAGATTTCCTACAGCTTGATGCACCCCCTGAAAATAGAAAAAATGAAGGACTGTTTAAAGTGTTCTCGGAAAACTTTCCTATTACTGATACACGAAATAACTTTGTCCTTGAATTTTTAGACTACTTTGTTGATCCGCCACGTTATTCGATCGAAGAGTGCATCGACAGAGGTCTAACATATAGCGTTCCACTTAAAGCCAAGCTTTACTTATACTGTACAGACCCTGAACACGAGGATTTTGCTCCAGTTATTCAAGACGTTTACTTAGGTACCATACCCTATATGACGGAGCAGGGTACATTTGTAATAAATGGAGCTGAACGTGTGATTGTATCACAGCTTCATAGGTCACCTGGTGTTTTCTTTGGGCAAAGTGTTCACGCTAATGGAACTCTTCTTTACTCAGCAAGAGTTATACCATTCAAAGGTTCTTGGATCGAATTTGCAACAGACATTCATAATGTACTTTATGCATATATTGATCGTAAAAAGAAACTACCTGTAACAACGCTACTACGTTCTATTGGATATGAAAGTGACAAGGACATTCTTGAAATATTTGACCTTGCAGAAGAGATCAAAATAAACAAAACTAACCTCAAAAAAAGCATCGGTCGGAAATTAGCTGCTCGTGTGCTTAAGACATGGATGGAGGATTTTGTTGATGAAGATACAGGTGAGGTAACCTCTATTGAGAGGAATGAAGTTGTTATTGAGCGCGAAACTGTTTTAGACGAAGAGAATATTCAAGAAATCCTTGATTCTGGTGTTGCTTCAATCTTAATCCATAAAGAAACATCAACCTCATCTGACTACAGTATTATATACAATACATTGCAGAAGGATCCGAGTAATTCTGAGATTGATGCTATAAGACATATATATAGGCAGCTACGCAGTGCTGAACCCGCTGATGACGCAAGTGCTCGAGAAGTAATTAATAACTTATTCTTCTCTGACAAGAGGTATGACCTTGGCGATGTGGGTCGATATAGAATGAATAAGAAATTAAACTTAGACATTAGTGATAATATTCGAGTACTAACTAAAGAAGATATTATTGAAATAATCAAATATCTTATTGAACTGCTGAATTCAAAAACAGTTGTTGATGATATTGATCACCTGAGCAACAGAAGAGTTAGAACTGTCGGAGAACAGTTATACACGCAATTTGGAGTTGGATTAAACAGAATGGCACGTATTATTCGTGAGAGAATGAACGTACGCGATAACGAAGTGTTTACTCCTATTGATTTGATAAATGCGAAGACAATTTCATCAGTCATAAATACCTTTTTTGGTACAAATGCTTTGTCACAGTTTATGGATCAAACAAATCCGCTTGCAGAAGTAACTCACAAACGACGACTATCGGCTTTAGGACCTGGAGGATTATCACGTGAACGTGCAGGATTCGAGGTTCGTGACGTTCATTACACTCATTATGGTCGTCTTTGTCCTATTGAAACACCTGAAGGACCCAATATCGGTCTCATTTCATCAATGTGTGTTTATGGAAAAATCAATGACTTAGGATTCATAGAGACACCATACAGGAAAGTGAGTGATGGTGTGGTAAACATCAATAATGAAGAAATAATATATTTATCGGCTGAGGAAGAAGAAGATAAAATTGTAGCTCAAGGAAATGCCCCACTTAATGAAAAAGGCAAATTCATTTTACCAAGAGTAAAATCAAGACTTGAAGCCGATTACCCCGTTTCTGCTCCAGAAGATATAGATTTGATGGACGTATCTCCAATGCAAATCGCTTCGATTGCAGCTTCACTTATTCCATTTTTGGAGCATGATGATGCAAATAGAGCTCTGATGGGCTCGAATATGATGAGACAAGCCGTTCCATTAATACAAAGTGATTCACCAATTGTAGCAACTGGAATTGAGGGTAGATTGATTCAAGATTCACGTTCTCAGATTATGGCTGAAGGAGATGGAGAAGTTGTCTATGCTGATGCCAGTCAAATCAAGATAAAATATAATAGAACAGAGGATGAGGAGTTTACAAGCTTTGAGAACTCTGTTAAGACATATAATATTCCGAAATATAGAAAGACAAATCAGAACACGGTAATTGACCTAAAACCAATTTGCAAACTTGGACAAAAGGTCACAAAAGGTGAAATTCTTACTGAAGGATTCTCAACTGAAAAGGGAGAATTGGCATTAGGTCGCAACCTAAAAGTTGCTTTCATGCCCTGGAAAGGATATAACTTTGAAGATGCAATCGTACTAAATGAAAGATTAGTCATTGACGATGTGTTTACATCAATTCACGTAGAAGAGTTTTCACTTGAGGTACGTGAAACAAAAAGGGGATTAGAGGAGCTAACTTCTGATATACCAAACGTAAGCGAAGAAGCAACGAAAGATTTAGACGAAAATGGCATAATACGTGAAGGTGCTCGAGTTAAACCTGGTGACATTATGATTGGGAAAATTACTCCAAAAGGAGAATCAGATCCCTCACCTGAAGAGAAACTATTAAGAGCTATCTTTGGAGATAAAGCAGGTGATGTCAAAGATGCTTCTCTTAAGGCTTCTCCATCACTAAATGGGGTTGTTATTAAGACTAATCTGTTTGCTAAAGCAGCTAAGAAAGGCAAAGGAAAGATTTCAAATAAAGCTCTGCTACCCAAATTGGATGAGGATTTTGAAACTAAAATGGATGAATTAAAAAAGCTACTAATCGAAAAGCTCATTCATTTGACTGAAGGTAAGACTTCCGCAGGAGTGAAAGACTATACAAATATGGATATTGTGCCTAAAGGTGCAAGATTCACAGTAAAAGTACTTTCAGATATCGATTTCGAATCAGTTCAATTAAGCAAATGGACTAATGACCAAGACAAAAATGAATTGATCAGAAGCACAGTTATAAACTATTTACGAAAACATAAAGAGTTAGATGCTGAACTAAAACGCAAACGATTTGATCTGACAATCGGTGATGAATTGCCATCCGGAATAATGCAAATTGCAAAAGTTTATGTAGCAAAAAAACGAAAAATACAAGTTGGCGATAAGATGGCAGGGCGCCACGGAAATAAAGGAATTGTTTCTAAAATAGTACGTTCGGAGGATATGCCTTTCCTATCAGACGGGACTCCCGTTGACATTGTATTAAATCCTCTTGGGGTACCATCCCGTATGAACCTGGGGCAAATCTTAGAAACAGTTTTAGGATGGGCTGGAATGGAGTTGGGGGTGAAATTTGCTACACCAATTTTTGATGGAGCCTCTTTAGAAGACTTGAATGAATGGACAGATAAAGCTAATGTACCTCGTTTTGGCAAAACATATTTGTATGACGGTGGAACTGGAGAAAGATTTGACCAGCAAGCAACGGTTGGCGTAATCTATATGCTGAAATTAGGACATATGGTTGAAGATAAGATGCACGCTCGCTCGATAGGACCTTACTCGTTGATTACACAACAACCATTGGGTGGTAAAGCCCAGTTTGGAGGACAGCGTTTTGGGGAAATGGAGGTTTGGGCTCTCGAAGCATTTGGAGCCTCGCATACACTTCAAGAGATCTTAACTGTAAAATCAGATGATGTTATAGGAAGATCAAAAACATATGAAGCAATAGTTAAAGGGGAAGCAATGCCGAAGGCTGGAATTCCAGAATCACTGAATGTGTTGCTTCATGAACTGAAAGGTTTAGGTTTAAGTATGAATCTTGACTAATAAATGTTTCAACATTTGCAATGAATTTTTAAATAATAGGGGGAATAACGATATATATAAAAAATGGAGTTAAGTATCCCCCTCTGTTTGTAAGTACAATTGCAGAAATAATAATCAAATTAAAATAACTCTTTATACTACAATAATATGGCATTTAGAAAAGAAAATAAAATAAAGAGTAGCTTTTCAAAAATAACCATCAGCTTATCTTCACCAGAACAAATTCTTGATAGTTCTTCGGGTGAGGTATTAAAGCCAGAGACAATAAACTACAGAACATATAAGCCAGAACGAGATGGTTTATTCTGTGAACGAATTTTTGGACCCGTAAAAGACTACGAATGTCACTGTGGAAAATATAAACGAATCCGTTATAGAGGTATCGTTTGTGATAGATGTGGTGTAGAAGTCACTGAGAAAAAGGTTCGTAGAGAACGTACAGGACACATTCACTTAGTGGTGCCTGTTGCTCATATCTGGTATTTTAGGTCTCTACCTAACAAAATTGGTTATCTTCTTGGAATACCTACTAAAAAATTAGATTCTATAATCTACTACGAGAGATATTTAGTTATCCAGGCTGGCGTTCTGAGCGAAAGAGTATCAGAAAAGGATTTACTTAGTGAGGACGAATACTTAGAATTATTAGAAAGCCTACCTAAGGACAATCATTTGTTGGATGATAACGACCCCAATAAGTTTATTGCTAAAATGGGGGCAGAGGGTATCCTCGAAATGCTTGAGAGAATTAATCTCGACAAGCTTGCCAATCAATTACGCCACAAAGCGAGTAATGATACTTCACAACAGAGAAAGAATGAGGCATTAAAGCAACTTCAGGTTGTTGAATCTTTTAGAGAATCGAAAAATATAAATAAGCCGGACTGGATGATCCTAAAGGTAATTCCTGT
Source organism: uncultured Proteiniphilum sp. (assembly GCA_964575445.1). Taxonomy (GTDB): domain Bacteria; phylum Bacteroidota; class Bacteroidia; order Bacteroidales; family Dysgonomonadaceae; genus Petrimonas. The sequence goes on from CAZNRT010000013.1 coordinate 8,892, forward strand.
TATACCGCCAGATTTAAGACCACTTGTGCCTCTTGATGGAGGAAGATTTGCAACTTCAGACCTGAATGACCTATATAGAAGAGTTATTATTAGAAACAATCGTCTAAAACGATTGATAGATATAAAAGCACCTGATGTAATATTAAGGAATGAGAAAAGAATGCTTCAAGAAGCAGTTGACTCTCTCTTTGACAACTCACGTAAATCAAGTGCTATAAAGACCGATTCTAATCGACCACTAAAATCACTTTCAGATAGTTTGAAAGGAAAACAAGGGAGATTTCGTCAAAATTTATTAGGGAAACGCGTTGACTATTCAGCTCGTTCTGTTATTGTTGTTGGGCCAGAACTTAAGATGCACGAATGTGGCTTACCAAAGGATATGGCTGCAGAATTATACAAACCTTTCATCATCAGAAAATTGATCGAAAGAGGTATCGTAAAAACAGTGAAATCGGCAAAAAGAATCGTTGATAGAAAAGAGCCCATAGTGTATGATATACTTGAATATGTAATGAAAGGTCACCCAGTACTATTAAACCGTGCCCCAACACTTCATAGATTGGGTATTCAAGCTTTCCAGCCAAAACTTATAGAGGGGAAGGCTATTCAGCTTCACCCATTAGCATGTACCGCATTCAATGCGGACTTTGACGGGGATCAGATGGCTGTTCATCTTCCTCTTGGCAACGAGGCTATCCTTGAGGCACAAGTATTAATGCTTGCATCACATAATATTCTAAATCCAGCAAATGGGGCACCTATTACTGTACCTTCTCAAGATATGGTACTTGGACTGTACTATATAACAAAGATACGACCAGGTGCTAAAGGTGAAGGGATGAGTTTCTATGGTGAGGAAGAGGCTATAATTGCTTACAATGAAGGGCAGGTTGATATTCACGCATTAGTGAAGGTTATAGTTGATGATATTGACGAAGATGGAAATCCAATTCGTAAGATGCACGAAACTAGTGTTGGTAGAGTAATTACAAATGAATATATTCCTAAAGAAGTTGGATATATAAACGAATTATTGTCGAAAAGATCATTACGTGATATTATTGGCAAAGTTATTAAAACGTGTGGTGTTGCTGCTACTGCTAAATATCTTGATGATATTAAAGATTTGGGATATAAAATGGCTTTCAAAGGCGGACTTTCTTTCAATCTTGATGATGTGATTATCCCAAAAGAAAAAGAAGAATTAATAAAAGAGGGTTATGACGAGGTTGAACAAATAATGGATAACTATAATATGGGATTCATTACATACAATGAACGTTATAACCAGATTATTGATACTTGGACGCACATTAACTCTAAGTTATCAAATATTCTGATGAAGCAGCTTTCTGAAGATGACAAAGGCTTCAACTCAGTATATATGATGCTTGATTCTGGAGCACGTGGTTCTCGTGAACAGATTCGTCAGCTTTCGGGAATTCGTGGTCTAATGGCTAAGCCTCAAAAAAGTGCGGCAGAAGGAGCTCAGATTATTGAGAATCCTATTCTATCTAACTTTAAAGAGGGCCTTTCCGTTTTGGAATACTTTATCTCCACTCACGGAGCTCGTAAAGGTTTGGCTGATACCGCTCTAAAAACTGCTGATGCGGGATATTTGACTCGCCGCTTAGTGGATGTTTCACAAGATGTAATAATTACACAAAGCGACTGTGGTACACTACGAGGTCTTTCAGCAAGTGCAATAAAGAATAATGATGAAATAATAGCAACGCTGTATGAGAGAATCTTGGGTCGAGTGTCCGTTCATGATATTCAACATCCGACAACTGGTGAAGTTATCGTAAACAGTGGAGAAGAGATAACTGAGGAAGTTGCTGACATGATAGAGAACTCGCCAATAGAGCGAGTTGAGATCAGATCAGTATTAACATGCGAATCACGTCAAGGCGTATGCGCTAAATGCTACGGCAGAAACTTAGCAACAGGTCAAATGGTTCAAAGAGGAGAAGCTGTGGGTGTAATTGCAGCTCAATCTATTGGAGAGCCAGGCACACAGTTAACACTAAGAACTTTCCACGTTGGGGGTATTGCATCTAACATAGCGGCTGAAAGTAGAATAACAACCAAATATGACGGTATATTAGAATTCGATGAACTAAGATTTGTAGAGGCTACCGATTCAGAAGGGAAAATATACAAAGTAGTCGTAAGTAGATTAGTGGAAATGAGATTGATTGATCCAAATACAAAGATTGTCCTTCTTTCCCACAATATCCCTTATGGATCTAAACTATACTTTGGGCAGAATGATAAGGTATCTAAAGATGATTTAATATGTGAATGGGATCCATTTAATGCTGTGATAATATCTGAAGCAGCAGGTAAAATTAAATTTGACAACTTTATCGAAAGTGTTACATACAAGGTGGAATCGGATGAACAAACTGGACTTAAGGAACGAGTTATAATTGAATCCAGGGATAAAACGAAAGCCCCTTCAGCACATATTGTAAACGACGACGACGATATCCTTCGCACATATGCTCTCCCCTTGGGTGCACATATAATAAAAGAAGAAAAAGAAAATATCAAGGTTGGTGATGTCCTAGTTAAAATACCTCGTGCTGTTGGTAAATCTGGTGATATTACGGGTGGTTTGCCACGAGTAACAGAGTTATTTGAGGCAAGAAATCCTTCCAATCCTGCAGTTGTAGCTGAAATAGATGGAGAGATTACATTTGGTAAGATTAAACGTGGTAACCAAGAGATAACTATAACGTCTAAAACAGGAGAGGAGAAAAAAGCATTAGTCCCTCTATCAAGACAAATATTGGTTCAAGAAAATGATTTCGTGCGTGCAGGTATGCCACTATCTGATGGGGCTATTACACCAGCATCTATCTTGGCAATTATGGGACCTACGGCAGTACAGGAATATATTGTAAATGAAGTACAAGATGTGTATCGACTGCAAGGGGTTAAAATCAATGACAAGCATTTCGAAGTTATCGTGCGCCAAATGATGCGCAAAGTGGAAGTTGTAGAGCCAGGAGATACACGCTTCTTGCAACAACAACTTATCGACAAGCATGAGATAATGGAAGAAAATGATCGCATTTGGGGTAAGAAAGTGATCGTTGACGCTGGAGATTCTCAAATATTTGAAGAAGGACAGGTAGTAACTGTTAGAAAATTGAGAGATGAGAATAGTTCTCTAAAACGTCGCGACCAAAAATTAGTCGAAAGTCGTGATGCAGTACCTGCTACTGCTAATCAAATACTCCAAGGTATTACTCGTGCAGCACTTCAAACATCAAGCTTTATGTCTGCAGCATCATTCCAAGAAACCACCAAAGTTCTTAATGATGCAGCTATTAAAGGTAAAGTTGACTCTCTTGAAGGATTAAAAGAGAACGTTATATGTGGTCACTTAATCCCTGCTGGAACTGGTCTTAGAGACTATGACAAAATAGTAGTAGGTTCGAAAGCAGAATTTGACAACCTTAGTGCCACCAAACGTTCAGCAATATTTGAAGAAATGGAAGAATAGATTATTATATTCTCCAAAATATATTACTAAAGCCCACTCAGTCCTATGTACATGAGTGGGTTTTTTTTATTAAAAATTGAATACAGAAAATCATATAAAGTAAAACGACAACCAAAAAGAATGATTGTCGTTAAGTATGAAATAAAAATGAAATATTGGACTTCTACTTATTTTGCTCCAAACTGAGAGTTTTGCTTGGCTGATCACAAACTTCTGTTGGTCCAAAATATTGAATAGGACCTGGATAAACAAATGAAGTCTCAAAAGCCCATTGATTACGATTTGCGGCAAAGAATTTGAATGGATTGCCATCTAAATCGACTAGTGCTTTCTGAATAACTGGCTTCATAACGCCGTGACGACGCTCCATATTCATCATCATAGTAATAGGAACACCACCTGAGATCCACTCATTAGCTGGCGACGTGGTATTTCTTACTGAAGACATATATCCAGTTTTACCTGCAGATATTAACATTGAAGCAGTATAACCCAATGAGTAACAATAGTCCGTATCATAATTTGAAGGAGCTGCGCAACGACCTTCATATCCGAAAAAGTGAGTAATTGTAGAGAATTTTCCTTTATATTTTTCTTCTTTAGCCCATTCTCTCAACTTGTTTGTAACCATCTCTGCTAATAGTTTTTCCGTTTCAATGAGAGAAACCTGAACATTACCATGCGGATCTCTATCAAGAGTTAGCTGACGAGCTACTGTTTCTGGCAAACTTGCATAAATAACAGAGTTCTCTTTTGATAATTTGCTAATAATGTACTCACGTTTTGCGGAACGTCTAACAAGATCAAACTCTTCCTGATTATGAGCTAAGAAGTCATTCAATTCAGAAATTAAATTTTTTATCGCAGGAATAAACTCTATCAATCCCTCTGGGATTAAAACAGTCCCAAAATCTAATCCCATTTCTGATCGTTTTGCAACTACCGTAGCTATATCAGTTACAATGTCATCTAACGATTGTTGTTTGTACTCTACTTCTTCTGAGATAATACACATATTTGGTTGCGTTTGAAGAGCACATTCCAATGCTATGTGAGAGGCAGAGCGACCCATAAGCTTTATAAAGTGCCAATATTTACGTGCAGAATTACAGTCTCGTTGAATATTACCAATAACTTCAGAATATACTTTACAAGCAGTATCAAAACCAAAAGAAGTTTCAATTTGCTCGTTCTTCAAATCGCCATCGATAGTCTTGGGACAACCAATAACTTGAACACCAGCATTAATACTGCTATAATACTCAGCCAAAACACCCGCATTTGTATTTGAGTCATCGCCACCTATGATAACGAGTGCCTTAATATTTAATTTCTTAAGGATTTCAAGACCTTTATCAAATTGACTTTTTTCCTCAAGCTTATCGCGACCCGAACCAATAATATCAAACCCTCCAGTATTACGATATTCATCAATAATCTCAGCTGTAAGTTCTTTATATCTATGATGAATCAGACCAGCAGGACCCAAGATAAACCCATATAAAGTACTATCGGGATGGAGACGCTTGATACCATCAAAAATACCTGCAATCACATTATGTCCTCCAGGAGCTTGCCCCCCAGATAAAATAACTCCGACGTTTACAGGCTCATCCGATCCCATTCTCCCTTCAGAAGATTCAAATGTAATTATTGGCATACCAAAAGTGTTTGGAAACAACTTTTGTATATCATCGTGATCTTTCACAGAAGTAGTTTTTGCACCTTCTACGGGCTTAACACTACCATTAAGCACAGACGGCATTTTTGGAACATAGCTTGCTCTTGCTATTTGTAAAGCACTTTTCAACATTTTTATCCGATATTTAATTAATTAATTTCTGTTCAATAACCTAGGTAAAACATCTGCCAAAAATAACAATTATTTCTGAGATGCTAAAAGAATAACTCAAGTAAAAAGGCGAATAAGTTTATAAAGATAGTGTTAAGTAAGAAATCAAGAAATAATTTTGAACTTCGCATATTTTAGTAATAGCTGTTTTGAACCTGCAGATTCAAAATCAACAAATGCTCTTTTATTACCATCTAAATCTTCAATCGAAGTAACTATTCCACGACCAAACTTCTCATGCTCTATAATATTACCTTCCACCAGAACAGTAGCCTCCTTTGATAATGGTAAGTAGTTATGCTCTGCCATGCTTGTTGATATACGATTTGAGGTTCTTTCTCTTTGAGTAGGATTTACTACTAAATTATCTTTATTATTTGACTGTTCCCTTTTGCGTCGCAAAGAATCCCAAAAGCCATCCGAGATTCCTTTCCCTGAAGAAGAGACTCTATTGTTTTCCATTGTGAGAAAGGTTGAGTCAATATCGCTAATGAATCTACTTTCTCGTGTAATATTGGTACTACCATTTCTAAATCTACTTTTAGCATACGAGATTGTACATGATTTCTTTGCACGAGTAATTGCCACATAAAACAATCTTCTCTCTTCTTCTATACCTCGATATTCGTTTAAAGACATAGCTGATGGAAAAAGTTCTTCCTCCACGCCTACTACAAATACATGATCAAATTCAAGACCTTTAGCAGAATGTATTGTCATTAAAGTAACTCTTTCTGTGGGTTCATTATTAATATCTTGATCTGTCAACAGAGCTGCTTCAGATAGAAAGTCAATTAATCCATTGCGCTCTGTCCCCTCCTCTTGTCGAATTGAAACAAACTCTTGGATAGCATTAATTAATTCTTGGATATTCTGCGTACGACTCATGCCCTCGGGACTTAGATCTTTATATGCTTCTTTCAATATACCTGTCTTAGTTAGGATGTCTTGTGCCATTTCAGATGCATTCATTACTTCGTCATTGGAAACAAATCCCATAATTAGCTCCAAAAAACCATATAACTTTTTTGATATACCTGAGTTTACGTTTAATCCATACTCTAATGGAGATGATAGAACATTCCAAGGACTAACATTATGCAGTGAGGCACATTCTGATATTTTACTAATTGTACCATCTCCAATTCCTCGAGAGGGATATTTTATAACTCTCCTAAAAGCGTCCTCATCTAATGGATTAACCACAAGTCTAAAATATGCAATAATATCTTTTATCTCCTTACGCTGATAAAATGATAATCCCCCATAAATAACAAATGGAATATTTCGTTTCCTAAGAGATTCCTCTAATATTCTTGATTGCGCATTGGTTCTATATAGTATTGCCAAATCCGAGTACGAAACATGAGAATCAAATCTAAGCCTTGAAATTTTATTTGCTATAATCAACCCTTCTTCAAAGTCAGAAAATGCGGACAGAACTTCAATCTTATCACCAAGCTCATTATCAGAAAAAACATTTTTCGAAATCTGTTCTTTATTCTTCTTGATAAGACTATTGGCTGCATTTACAATATTTTGGGTTGAGCGATAGTTTTGCTCAAGTTTAAAAACTTGGGTATTAGGAAAGGTATTTTGAAACTTCAAAATATTATCAATGTTTGCTCCTCGGAATGAATAAATGCTTTGCGCATCATCACCAACCACGCATACTCTGTTGTGGATTTCGGATAGCTGCTTAATAATTAAATGCTGAGCAAAATTTGTATCCTGATACTCATCTACTAACACATATTGAAATCTACTTCGATAAATGTCTAAAACATCTGGATTATCTCGAAATAAGATGTTTGCGTACATAAGCAAATCATCAAAATCCATACTGTTACCGACTTTTAGCCTACTTTGATACTTTTGATATATTTCTGCAATATGAGGACGCTTCGATAGTCTGTCATACTCCATCAATTCTTTATTTTGTGCATACATCTTAGGAGAAATCAAAGCATTTTTAGCACGTGATATCTGATGATGTACCCCGCTCGCCTTATATACCTTATCATCTAATTGCATTTCTTTTATAATAATTCGAATAAGGTTAGCAGAATCTGAAGAATCAAATATCGTAAAGTTTGAAGTAAATCCAATTCGCTCAGCTTCTTTACGCAGAAATCTATAAAATATTGAATGAAATGTCCCCATCCACAACTGTTGAGCTTTCTTTTCACCTACAAGTTCGGCAATTCGAGATTTCATTTCTCTTGCTGCTTTATTGGTAAAGGTCAATGCCAAAATATTGTAAGGAGGCAATCCAATCTCCAATAAATATGCGATTTTATATGTCAACACACGAGTTTTACCAGATCCAGCACCAGCAATTATTAACGAAGGTCCATCAACAAACTCTACTGCTTTACGTTGACTTGTATTTAATTCTTTAAGAAGAGTATTCATATAAAATATCAATAATAAAAATAATAAACAGAATTATCATTTATCTGTTCAAGGAAAGTTACAACTTAATTAAGACAAAATCAAATAAGAATTTACTTACAGAAACACTATTTTTTGAATAGAAGTATAAAGCAAAAAACAATATCGATAACAAATAAATCGATATTGTTTTTCCATGTAAAAAGTATATTACATTTTAGAAACAAGACTTCAAACAAATGAAAATCTCAACTTCAAATGAACTGTACTATTGCTTTTTCTCCTTTAACGCTTCAAATATTAATTGCTCAAGTTCATCTGCAAGTTCAGGATTATCCTTTACTACAGCTTTTGAGGCATCACGCCCTTGAGCAAGTTTAGAGTCTTTATAGCTATACCAAGAACCGCTCTTCTTTATCACATTTAGATCGGCTCCCAAGTCAATAATTTCACCTTCCCTTGAGATACCCTCTCCATACATAATATCAAATTCAGCTTTTCTAAAAGGAGCTGAGACCTTATTTTTTACCACCTTCACTCGTGTTTGATTACCATGCACCTCATCACCATCTTTTAACGTGCCAATTCGGCGAATATCCAAACGAACAGATGAATAAAATTTTAAAGCATTCCCACCTGTTGTGGTTTCAGGATTTCCAAACATGACTCCAATTTTTTCTCGCAATTGGTTTATAAAAACACACGTGGTGTTCGTCTTGCTAATTGCTGATGTTAGCTTCCTAAGTGCTTGTGACATGAGTCGAGCCTGTAAGCCAACATTAGAATCACCCATATCACCCTCTATTTCTTTTTTAGGCGTTAGTGCTGCCACTGAATCAATCACAATGATATCAACAGCTGAAGAACGAATTAATTGCTCTGTTATCTCTAATGCCTCCTCACCACTACTTGGTTGAGAGATAAGAAGATTATCAGTGTCAACTCCTAATTTTTGGGCATAGAAACGATCAAAAGCATGCTCAGCATCAATAAATGCAGCCACACCTCCCGCTTTTTGCGCTTGAGCAATAGCATGAATAGCAAGAGTAGTCTTTCCTGACGATTCGGGTCCATATATCTCAATTACTCTTCCACGAGGATATCCACCAACGCCAAGAGCGGCATTCAATCCAATAGAACCAGTAGGAATAACAGCTACTTCTTCCACCTTGTCATCCCCCATTTTCATAATAGAGCCCTTCCCGTAAGTCTTCTCAATCTTATCCATTGCAGCCCTTAGGGCTTTAAGTTTCTCATTATTTTGAGTCAAATCTTTTTTTTCGCTCATATCAATTATATTAATTTATTTATAGTTTAAAATTTGGTCAGAATGATTTTTCGTATCTACTCCCCTACCCTCAATTACATTTTGGATAATGCCCTCTTCATCAATAAGAAATGTAGTCCTGACAATCCCCATATACTTCTTCCCAAAATTATTTTTTTCTTGCCAAACACCAAACTCTTGAATTAACTGTTTGTCAACATCCGAAATTAAAGGAAATGGCAAACTATATTTTTCGATAAAATTTTGGTGCGACTCCTTGTTATCCATACTTACCCCTATGACAACATAACCTGCAGTTTGCAAATGTTGGTAGCCATCTCTTAAACTACATGCCTGCGCCGTACATCCAGGAGTATTATCCTTAGGATAAAAGTATAATGCAATTTTTTTTCCAAAATAGTCTTTAGACTTCACTTCTTGTCCATTCTGATCATAACCTAATAGATCAGGGATTCTGTCACCAATTTTCAAAGCCATATTCTTAGATAATTATTATTTGATTCAAAGATAAAAAATAAAAGGTACTAATAAAAGATTGTATCATAAAAAGATAGATAATTATATATTAAGGTGTAGAGAGAACAACTTCACAACAATTTATACACGCCTCCAGGCAATGCTTTCACAATATTCCTCATCTCTAACTCAAGTAACGTAAAGAATAGGTCTGCCACAGGAACATCAAGCTCCATTGCTATCATATTTACTTGCTTAGGTTCTCCATTATTCAAGACATTAAATATTTTTTCCTCTTCTTCGGTGAGTTCAATAAATAGCTCTCGCTGAATAGGCTTCGATGTATTAACTGATGTATTCCACCCCATCTGGTCAAACATGCTATTGGAGTCCTGTAGCAAAACTGCCTTATTGCTTGCTATCAACCTATTGCAACCAGCTGATTCAACGTCATTAGTTCGCCCTGGCACGGCAAACACCTCTCTAAAATAAGAATTAGCAATATCCGCAGTAATAAGCGAACCTCCCTTGCTTCCTGACTCTATGACAACTACAGCATCAGACATTCCTGCCACAATACGATTTCTTCTAACGAAGTTAAATCTATCGGGATTGGTCTTGCTTGGAAACTCGGTAAGTAATGCTCCATTTTCAAGCATCTCTATAGCTGTTTTTCTATGTACATGAGGATAAATTCTGTCTAAACCATGAGCTAACACACCTACAGTTGCAACGTTATTATGCAGTGATGCTCGATGAGCACAAATATCAATTCCATATGCTAATCCACTCACAATAAGTATTTCGGGATAATTCTTTCCTATGTCGCTTATAAGCTTCTCACAAAATGCTCTACCATGAGGCGTAGCATTTCGAGTACCAACAATACTAACAACCTTACTTCTATTGAAATCTACATTTCCCTTATCATACAATAGAATTGGAGCATCAACACAGTTAATCAGTCGTTGGGGATAATCTTTTTCAGTAAAGAAAAGCGTTTTAATATTATTCTTTGCAACAAAGTTTAATTCTTCTTCTGCATCCGTCATCACTCTTGCACTTCTTATCTCATCGACTAATTTAGATGAAATTCGAGGAATCTTCTCTAAGCTTTTTCTACTCTCTTTAAACACAGCTTCTTCATCACCCACAGACTGTATCAATGCACGCGCTAAGGCAATGCCAACACCATTAATCTTGGTTATAGCTATCTGATATAGAGTTTTATCAGAATTCATAGGAACAATTGTTTTTTAGGTATAGATTAATACTTTTGATTATATATTTTATAAATACTTGCTGAAAGCGAGATCAAAAACTTCAGGTATTGACAACCTTCCGTTTATTAAATTCACAACCTCAACCTTTCCTTTTGCGCATACCTTTAGATCTGATAAACGGATTATCTCTTGATGAAAAACATACTTCAACCCCATTTTCTCGAGTGAAATAGTGCATTTAAATTCATCCATCCCTATTAGAGGAATCTTATATCTGATCTCTACTCGAGACACTACAGCATCAATGCCCTGTTTGTGAAGATCAAAAAAATTTAATCCACAATGCTCTAAGAATTCATGTCGAGCCACTTCAAAATAGTGTTGATAGTTTGCATTATTCACATGACCTTGTGCATCACACTCATAGTCACGCACCTTCATTGTATATTCAAAAACTACACGTCTCATCCTTATAAATATATCTTTAATAAATACTCACTTCTAATGTAGCAAGCTGCAAAAAAAGAGATAAAGATAGCTGCCAGTCATAACTTAAAAGACAACTGACAGCCATCATAAATATATGTTTATTTATTTCTTTCTTTTAGCCATTCTCTTGCGTTTGCAAAAGCCTCCATCCACAATGTAACCTCATGTTTACGGTATTCGTATGGATAATAAGCATTTTGCCATGGAAATATAGTACGTTCCAAGTGAGGCATCATTGCTAAATGACGACCATCTGCAGAACAAACTGCAGCAGCAGAAAAGTCAGAGCCATTTGGATTAGCAGGATACTCATCATACGCATATTCCAAAGATATATTATATTTTTCCTTATCACCAGGAAGATCGAAACGCCCCTCTCCATGAGCTACCCAAATGCCAAGTTTGCTCCCAGCAAGAGAACTTAGCATTACCGAATCATTTTTTGGAACTTCAACACTTAAAAAACTTGACTCAAATTTACCTGACTTATTTAATTTCATTTTGGGATGTTCTTCACCCATGTCTGGATAAATGAGTCCGAGTTCCATCAACAATTGACATCCATTGCAAACACCAAGACTCAAGGTATCCGTTCTTGCATAAAAACCTTCAATCGAAGACTTAGCTCTTTCATTATACATAATTCCACCCGCCCAGCCTTTTGCTGAACCGAACACATCTGAATTAGAGAACCCTCCTGTAAATACAGCAAACTGCACATCCTCTAAAGTCTCACGCCCCGAAGTTAAATCAGTCATGTGAATATCTTTAACGTCAAATCCAGCTAAGTACAACGAGTAAGCCATTTCACGTTCGCCGTTACTGCCTTTATCTCTGATGATTGCTGCAGTAAGTCCAGATCGTTCTTTTCTATCAGGATTCAAGCCTAACTCTTCAAGTTTTCCAGTAAATGTCTCTGGGAGTTTAAACTGCAAAGGTTGCCTTTTATAATTCTCAAAACGAGCTGATGCAGCCTCCACTCCACTCTGTTTCTGATCAAACAAATAAGAAGTATGATACCATATATCACGAAGATAGTCAATGTCAAACTCTTGTCCAAACTCATCTTTTGATATAATTAGCTTTCTATCCTCAATCGGACGACCTACAATAGCAAATCCCACACCATAGTCATCTAATATTTTCTCCACTAAATGATGATGTTTCACCTGTATAACTACACCTGGATTCTCTGCAAATAATATTTTAATTACATCAGTATATCTGATTTTATCTAAACGGGCATCAATACCACCTTGAGGATTTGCGAAACACATCTCGAGCAATGTTGTAACTAATCCTCCAGCCGAAATATCGTGACCAGCAATAATCAATCCACGGTTAACTAATTCTTGAATTGCAGCAAATGCATTTTTAAAGCATTCTGCATCATTTACTGTCGGTGCCTCATCACCAACTTTCCCCAATGTTTGAGCGATAGCAGAACCCCCAAGCTTTAGTGTATCAAACGAAAAATCAACATAGTACAAGTATGTTCCTTTAATATAAGCAAGTGTGGGAGAAACAATTTTTTTAATATTGCTTACTTCACCAGCAGCAGAAATAATAACGGTACCAGGTGAAAACACTTTTTCATCGCCATACTTCTGAGTCATTGATAATGAATCCTTACCTGTTGGAATATTAATACCCAATTCACAAGCAAAGTCAGAACATGCTTCAACTGCTTTATACAATCTTGCATCTTCACCCTCATTACGACATGGCCACATCCAGTTTGCGCTCAAAGACACACTACTTAACCCATCCTTTAATGGAGCAAAAACAATATTTGTTAGAGCTTCAGATATCGCTACTACAGAACCAGCAGCTGGATCAATCATTGCCACTTGAGGGGCATGACCGATGGAAGTAGCTAAACCAGTTAAGCCTCTATAGTCAAGTGCCATCACTCCACAATCACTCAGTGGTAGTTGAATCTCTCCTTGACATTGTTGGCGTGCAACCTTACCAGTAACAGATCTATCAACCTTATTCGTCAGCCAATCTTTACAAGCAACAGACTCAAGCTTTAAAACATTATGAATATATGAATCTAAATTATCCAACGAATAATCAGGTCCTGAATATGATTCCTCAACCGTATTATCAACCATGAGAGTCTTAGGCGATTTATCAAAAAAGTCTTCAAGAGTCATATCAATAGCTTTTTCACCGTTCTCATGCTCAAACACCAATCTCATATCTCCAGTAGTTTCACCCACAACGTAGAATGGAGCACGTTCTCGGTCGGCAATCTCTTTAATCTTATCCAGATCCTTATCTTGAACCAACAAGCCCATTCTTTCTTGACTTTCATTACCCACCAATTCCCTTGCCGATAAAGTAGGATCGCCACTTGGAAGCTTATCAAGATTGATAACTCCACCTGTTTCTTCTACAAGTTCCGACAAGCAATTTAAATGCCCGCCAGCACCATGATCATGAATTGAAACTATCGGATTGTCTCCCGACTCAGATAATGTTCTTATAACGTTGGCAACTCTCTTTTGCATTTCAGGGTTAGCTCGTTGAACTGCGTTCAACTCAATACCAGAAGAATATTCTCCAGTATTAACAGAAGACACAGCTCCGCCTCCCATACCAATCCTATAATTATCGCCACCCATCACCACAACTTTTTCGCCTGGTACTGGTGTTCCCTTAAGCGCATTTGATTTATTAGCAAAACCAATACCTCCAGCTAACATTATCACCTTGTCATAGCCAAACTTCTTATAGTTCTCTGCATGCTCAAATGTAAGCAATGAACCAGTTATAAGAGGTTGTCCAAATTTATTACCAAAATCCGAAGCTCCATTAGAAGCTTTTATCAATATTTCTTCAGGGGTTTGATACAGCCATGAACGCTCGGGCATCACAGCCTCCCACACACGCCCTTCTTCCATACGAGGATATGAAGTCATATAAACTGCGGTTCCTGCAAGGGGCAGTGATGCAGTACCACCGGCTAAGCGATCACGTATTTCGCCACCTGTACCTGTTGACGCACCGTTAAATGGCTCAACAGTAGTAGGAAAATTGTGAGTCTCAGCTTTAAGTGATAGAACAGTTTCAATTTGTTTTGTTGAGAAAAAATCTGCTTTATTACCACTATCAGGAGCAAACTGCTCAATAATTGGTCCTTGATTAAAAGCCACATTATCTTTATATGCAGAAACCAACAAGTTTGGGTTGATTTTAGAAGTTTTTTTAATCAATTGAAAAAGCGAACTCTCCTTCTCTTCACCGTCAACGATAAATTTACCATTAAAAATTTTATGTCGGCAATGCTCCGAGTTTACTTGAGAGAATCCAAACACTTCACTGTCGGTTAATTTACGCCCTATTTTTTTACTCACACCATTGAGGAAATCAATTTCATCCTCACTAAGTGCAAGCCCTTCTTGTTCATTATATAATTCAATACTATCGACATCTTTGATTGGTTCTGGATCACCATAAATAGCGAACAATTCTTGTCCCAATCCTTCATAAACACGTTGCAGCATTGGATCGAAAACAGGAGTTCCATCAGCCGGGAAATACTCCTCAATCCTAACGATATCGCTCACTCCCATATTTTGAGTAATCTCAACGGCACATGTACTCCATGGAGTTATCATTTCACGTCGAGGACCCACAAAGGTTCCTTCAATATCAAAAGAGTTTATTACTTCAGCTTGCCCAAAAAGCCAATTAAGTTTTTCGATAGATTCGCCTGAAAGTGAAACTGTTGTCTCAACGGCTACAATACTCTGTTGCGGGGTTTTGAAAAATATTATCATACGGATTACGAGTTAATGTAATTGGATGGCAAAGTTAATCAAAAGTAGTGTATATACAGAAATATATTCCTTTTTTGTCCAATTGAACTCTGATTAGTATCTTTGCACTCTCAAAATTCGGTTTACTGTTCCGAAAAATCAAAATTATGTTAGAATTTATAATTAAAGGCTATATTATTGGCATACTCGTATCAGCTCCTATGGGACCTATAGGCATACTATGTGTCCAGCGAACTCTGAATCGAGGCAGATGGCACGGATTTTTTACAGGATTAGGAGCAATGACGTCTGACATTATTTATGCATCAATAATGCTTGCTGGTATTAGTATAATAGAAGATTTTTTTACTTCTAACGAAACAATACTACAGATTGCAGGAAGTATTGTTCTTATATTTTTTGGATATAGGGTATATAATACAAACCCTCTAAAGGGATGGTCACCTGAACTACAAACAAACGATACAAGGTATATCAAAGACTTTTTCACATCATTTTTATTCACCTTGTCAAATGTAGCTATTCTCATTGTTTTTATCACTCTTTTTGCAAGATTCCAGTTTAATCCACTTGAATATGGCGCATCAGGTATAGCCATTTCACTTTCAGCTATAGCAATTGGTGCCCTCTCATGGTGGTTTACATTGAGCCTTATTGTGTCGAGACTGCAAAAGCATTTCAACCGTAGAGGTTTAACTCTTTTAAATAGAATAATAGGCTCGATCCTTGTTTTAGTTGGATTAATTGGAGTTATATTTGCTTTTTAATAATTCAACCTCGTTTGATTTCTACAACCTCAAGATCACGGATATTACCATTATCGATAATGAAACGAAGAATTGTTCGAACTTGATGAAAGCCATGGTTCCCAGCAGCACCTGGATTCATATGCAGACAATTTATTTGATTATCATACATTACTCTAAGAATATGAGAATGACCTGAAATAAACAATTGTGGAGGATTTGAAACCAATTCTTGTTTAATTTTATTATTGTATCTACCTGGAAATCCGCCAATATGAGTCATAAACACATCCACTCCCTCCACCACAAATCTGAGAATTTCTGGATAAATTTGCCTTATAGCATAATCATCAATATTACCAAACACTGCTCTAAATGGTTTTAATGCTTCAAACTTATCTGCCAAGTCTAAAGTACCTATGTCACCCGCGTGCCATATCTCATCACAATCTTTAAAATATTCCTCAAATTTAGTATCCCACAAGCCATGAGTATCCGATAAAAGCCCTATTTTTCTCATATTAATTGTTTTGTTACAACAAAGTTATTATTTTTATTGTTGAATCTGGAAATGAACAACCCTTTTAAATAATCATTAATGAATAAGGTACCATACAAATACTTCAAGAGAGATATAAGTTGGCTCTCATTCAATCATAGAGTCCTTCAAGAGGCGAGAGACGAGTCACTACCAATTTACGAACGTATCAAGTTCTTATCAATATACTCATCCAATCTCGAAGAATTTTATAAGGTTAGAGTGTCTGGATATCATAGCTCTATATTAAAGAGCATAAACAGGGATGAGTCAGTGGAAGAAGCATTAGAGACACTTTTAGAGATAAATAAAGAAGTATCCAAACAAGAAATTGAATATTATAATATATTCAACAATATGATACTACCTGAGCTCAAAAAAGAAAACATAATCCTATATCAATCAGACGAGGTTGAACCATTTCATAAACCCTATATTGAAAAATATTTTAATGAAGAGGTGTTCCCATTTCTTCAACCAATGATTATTCAAAAGGGACAAATAATTTCTTTTATTCAAGACAATAGAATATATCAAGCAATAAGCCTTGAGAGAAAAAAAAACAAAAAACGCAACTCATCAAATAGAGAAATCACATTTGCGTTAATGAAGATTCCGCACAGCCAAATACCAAGATTTATAGAGCTACCCAAAATAGGCGACAATCACTATATTATGTTTATAGATGATGTCATAAGAGCAAACCTTAAAAGCGTTTTTCCAGGATATAATATTATTGACTGCTACAGTATTAAGATATCGCGTGATGCTGACTTTTCTTTTGATGATGAAGACCAAAAAGACATAGCAGAAAGGATACTCAAAAAAGTAAGAAAAAGAAAGATAGGGGCAGTTACCCGATTTCAATATGACAGAGAAATGCCATCAAATTTTTTGCAATTCTTAGCTGATGCCTATGAAATAGAAGAAGAAGAGTTATTAAAAGGGTATAGATATCTCAACTTAGCAGATTTGATAGGGCTACCAAATCCTATTGGCAAAGTGCTTAAGCAAGAATTGCCAAAACCACTCAAAGCTCCTGAGTTTGAGCATAACACATCCATTCTTAGTGTTCTTCGTAAGCAGGATATACTATTACACTTCCCCTATCAGTCGTTTGATTACCTCTTACGCTTCTTGCTACAAGCGGCTTTCGACCCCAAGGTGCTTGAAATCAAAGTAACGCAATATCGAGTTGCTGAAAACTCCGCAGTAATCAATAGCTTAATTAGTGCAGCCAAAAACGGAAAAAAGGTAACAGTATTTGTTGAATTAAAAGCTCGATTTGACGAAGAGAATAACTATTTATCTTCAGAATTAATGCAGCAAGCAGGAGTAAAAATAATTTATAGTTTGCCTGGTCTGAAAGTACATGCCAAGTTAGCATATGTGAGAAAAAGGAGTAATGACCCTGAAGTACCAATAAAAGGATATGCATATCTGGGCACGGGCAATTTTAATGAAAAGACAGCTCGCATTTACTCAGACAAAGGGTTGCTTACAGCAAACAAAGATATAATAGTCGAGATAAATGAGGTGTTTAACATTTTGGAGGGTAAAAGGCAAAGTATAGACTTCAATCATCTCTTAGTGGCACAATTTAATATGGTATCAGAAATTAACAATATGATCAATCGTGAAATCGAACACATCAGAAATGGAATAAAAGGCAGAATAATTATCAAGCTAAATAGTCTCGAAGATAAAGAAATGATTAATTCTTTGTATAAAGCAAGTGAAGCAGGTGTAGAAATTGACCTAATAATTAGAGGAATTTGTTGTTTAATTCCTAATCAAGAATATAGCAAAAACATTAGAATAACAAGGATAGTTGACTCGTATTTAGAACATAGCAGAATCTGGTACTTTTATAATAATGGAGTAGAGAATGTATATCTAACATCTGCCGATTGGATGTCACGAAATCTTCATAGGCGCATTGAGGTTGCCTTTCCTATTTTTGACAAAAATATCAAAAAGGAAATCATAGATATTCTGAATATTCAACTTTCTGATAATAGCAGTGCGGTATGGATAGATGAAAATTTGCAAAACATATTCAAAAGGGACAATAAACCCATAGTGCGAGCACAACATGCAACTTATCAATATCTAAAAAATATCAAGATATAATGCTTATATAAAAATAAAAGGGAACAAAGTAATAAAACTCTGTTCCCTTTATTTAATGTATCGATTGATATAATCTCTATCTAAAAAAACACATATCTATTGTCTTCGACTTTAAGCTTCTTCTTCAAAGTCTCGAAAGTTTGCATTTGAAGCATATATGCATTATTGCTTTGAATCATATTCTTTTGCAATTTGGCATCATAAACATCGTCTCCAATAGACTTTTCGGTAACAGACATCACATATACTCCCATATTGCCCTTCAAAGGTGCAGAAAGCGAATTTACAGGACTAAATCCAGAAACGGCGTTCATAGCAGGCTCGAAACCCAGACCACTAATATTTTGCGTATTGAAATTAACGAATTTAACAGTATCAATCTCTGTTCCGATCTCTTGTGCATAAGATTCAAGAGAAGAGATGTTTTTGGATGTTAGACCAGCAATAATGTTCTCAGCTTTCTTATCATTTATCAGACGGCTCTTGATGCTTGAATTCAACTCAGACAACGGTGTTGTTCCAGAAGAATAAACATGATCAACACGAGCAACTATTCTCGTATTTGACAAATCGAACTTCTTAACAGTACCCATCTTTTTCTCATTAACAGCCCAAGTAACAACGTGACGCGACCCTGGTATATTCATCAAAGTAAAGTCATTTGCAGAAACTGAAGTATTAGGCATTACGAAGTAACCTTTTTCTGATGCCATCTCAGTAAAGTTCTTAGCAAACCCTGGGTCATTTACAAGTTGATTTAATTCGTTATCAATATTATTAGAAGTCTTCTCACTCACAACCACAGGTATATTGATTGTTGCTATCTTATACTTCTGAATAGGAGTAGTTTTTTCTTCCACCTGAAGAATCATTTGCTGTCCAGGAAGTTTGATTTTAAATGGCTCTCCTACTGGAGCACTAAAAGCAGCTTTAACCAATTCAGCACCAGCCTGAAATAAGTCAGACTCTCGAGCCCATCCAATATCACCTCCATTAGATTGTGGATTTAAACTATTTGCAACATCAGCAAAAGACTTGCCAGTTTTAATTTCATTAAAAATACTGTCAACAAAGTTTGTAACAACGCTATCTTGTCCAACTACAGTTGCATCTGGTATTGCCATCATGCGCAAATGGATAGAATCTGGTGCAACTACTTTATCAATCAATTTATAGATATTATAGTAGTTCCCCTCTTTTGTAGGTGCTTGCACATCAGATACAACAGAAGACTCAACAAAAGACTGCTGGCTATTATTCAAAGATTCAGCTGAAACATAAATATCTCTGTAAGGAACATCCGAGTAATCGGCAACTATTGAAGCAATATTATCTGCTTCATGCATCTTTTCAAAAGCCTCATTTGCAAGCTTTTCAATTTCAGCAAAATCCTCTTCGCTTGGAGTAATCTCTTTTGAAAAATATGAAACTTTCGCCAAAGGAACATCCATATTAAATGAAGACTTATTCTTATCGTAGAACGATTTAATCTCTTGGTCAGTCACAGAAACAGCTGAGTCAGGCACTGAAAAATAATTCTTAACTACATATGCGATATTTGCATTCTGTTGAGATAGCTCGAAAGAAGTTTTAGCCTCAACATCATTTACGATAACCGCACTTGATAATAAAGTATTATATTTCTCTTGCAATCTATGATATTTAACCATATTCTCAATAAAAAGCCATAGCGTTTTATATTGTTGAATCATTGTTTTCTCTTCGGGTTGAAGAGACTGTTCTGGCGTATTTACAGTAGCCAAAAATTGCACTAATCCCTCTCTATCAAAAACTCCTGTTTCAGGATCTCTAAAAAATGGTAGAGATTGAAGCAAAGGAGATATTGATTCTCCATGAACAAGGTCGTTAAGCTCAGCTTTAGACACTGACAAGCCTAACTTTGGAGCTTGTTCATCAAGTATTAATTCACGCACCATCTGTTCATAAACAGCCTCTCTAATCTGCTGCGTGCTTGCCTCATCAAGAGATGATTGTCCACTAATCATTTTTTGAAATTCTTCCCACTCGGTTATTCTGTTCGCATACTCTTGTGTAGAAACCACTTTATTGTTAACCACAAATGCCTTGTCGCGTGATTTGGCAAATAGAGTATTGCTCGAAGTTAACAAATCGCCCAAAATAAAGGCTAATAATGCAATACCGATGACAGCGACCAATAGAACGCCCCTGTCTCTAATCTTCTGAAGTGTAGCCATTTAAGTATCTTAATTTATTTGATAAACTGATATATTTTTAATATTATTTTCTATAAGAGTGCAAAGTTAGCAAAATTTGCAAAGAACGGAACATATAATTAAAAAAAGTATTGATATTGAGGACAACAACTTCACAAACTTGAATTTCATTGATTGTGAATTTGCATTTTCACTACTTCAATCTTCCGAGTGGTCACTTTCTGAATTTTAAATTCAAGATTGTCAATAATAATAGTTTCGTAAAGCTTAGGGAAGCGTTGTGTATGATGCAATAATAAACCTGCAATGGTAGAATACTGATCTGACTCAGGAACGCTAAGACCAAACTCCTCATTTAGGGTATCAATCTCTACTCGTCCAGAGAGAACATATTCATTATCATTGTACTTCTTGACAAATTTGGACTGATCGTCATATTCATCATCGATTTCTCCAAATATCTCTTCAACTAAATCTTCAATAGTCACAACACCCGAAGTTCCACCAAATTCATCAAATACAACCGCTATACTCCTATGTTGCAGCATTAATTCGTTCATGAGATTTGTAGCCTGCATACTTTCGGGTACAAATGATAACTCTGCGATTCTTTGCTGCCAAAGATTTGACTCATTAAACATCTCCCACACATGTATATAACCAATGATATTATCTAAATCATGTTTATAAACTAAGATTCTGGATATACCTGTCTCAACAAATAATTCTTTCAATGTATCTTTAGTTGCATCTTCACTTATTGCCACTATATCAGCACGTGGTACCATGCAGTCTCTTACCCTCATTGCAGAAAATTCTAAAGCATTACGCAAAATCTTTACTTCCGAATCAATATCAGAACTATCAGAAATCTCTTCAAGACCTTTACGCAAATAATTATCAATATCCGACCTGTTTATGAGATTAATATCTGAGTGACGAAATTTCATCCCAAATAAAGACAATAATGAAAGTGATACCTTATCAAAAAATAAGATGAACGGTAGAAGCACAATATGCAATATGTATGCAGGTATTATAAGTAGTTTAATCCAGAAATCAGGATTTCGAGCCACAACAATGCGAGGGAGAACCTCTCCCGTAAGAGTTAACATTAAGAATATAGCAAAGGTTGTGATTATAGTATTGAAAATTGGCTCTACAACTAAATAGCTATCAATTATAGGATGAAATAAGATTAACGATAAATAAGAGAATAACACCAAAATGGCAAGATTGCCAAAAGCTAATGTTGATAAAAACTTTCTTGGCTGTTTATAAACTCTATTTATTATCCTATGCAACCATCCCTCTTCACTCTTGCTCACCATATAGTATAATTTGTCAGTGGAGATAAATATCATCTCCATGCTGGATAAGAGAGCGTGCCCTAATAGGGCAAAAATCCACCAATATATATATGGCGAAGAATCCATGTATAAAACTAATTTATCTAATTCTCAGTCTCTTTGGCATCTTCCTCAATGTGCTCAATATCTTCTTTATCTTCTATTGGCAACTTACCGTCATGTGGTTTGAAAATCCTATAGTCAGTCATTTCTTGATTCGACTCAAAACCATAACCTTTAAGCTCGAGAGCACCCCGTTTTATTTCAATATACTTATCTGAATAAACCTTAGCAGTACTTTGATCCCAAAAAAGCTCTTCACTTCTAAATTCATCGCCTTCGAGATTTGTTATTTCCACATTGCCTTTTAGTTTCCAAAGCTTCAAATTAGTGTAATTCCACGCTGTATCTGCTAAAATAGTAGCCTCACTTTCAAGAAACTCGTCAAATCTTTCTAAAAAGATTCCTTCAGGGAAATACCAAAATGGCTCTTTTGCTTTATCGAAAATGTGCCATGTATCAGCCATAAGTTTATATCGTGTGATTCCAGAATCTGAGATCAATGTAGTTACAGAGTCAGTCACCATTGAAGGTGTAGTCTCAGGGTCAAACTTTATATCCACAAGAGTCTCATTCTTATTACCACAAGATCCAATAGAAAGATACACAATAGTCGCAAGCAAAGCGACTATTGTGTATCTAAATAATGCTATTTTATATAGCTTTTTCAAGTATATACTTTTTATTTAAGTCTTACAACAGTAGATTCCCCGATCCATCCAGGTATTGCAACTGTCTCACCAGCCTTTATACCCATCATAAATGCCGACTCAGTGTCCATAAAATAAGCTGAATACTGATTTATCAAACTTGATGCCTTTGAGCTAACACTTGGATCAACTGATCTTGCTCTCTGCAACTTATCTACAGCGGCACAGAATACAAGACCTCTCTTTTCTCTTTCAGGGAAAATATTTTCAGCTGAAGAGGCATATAATTGAGCAATTAATATATACGCATCACCACTATTTGGGTCAAACTGAAGAGCTTCATTAGCAGCCTGTCTTGCTCTCGCAAAGTTGCGCTGGTTAGAGAAGATGCCAGCCAATTGTAACATATAGCCAGCAGCTTTTGATTTATCGGTTTCTAATTTAGCAGCTTCATGATAATATATAATAGCCGTTTCATAATCCTTATCTCTCAAGCTCTTATTAGCCAATCCGAGCGCAGAACCAGCAGTTGGCTCCAACTTGTGAAGAAACTCAGCAGCCATGAAGTAAACATCAGTATCACTACATCCCACAGAGCTCAACGCATTAACAACATCAGATAAAAACTCTTTATTATCTTTATTTGGCTCCACTTTGTCAGCATAATACTCAGTAAGTGTTTTACAATCGCCAGCACCACTTCCAATGAATCCCTTTACGATTCCGTCCTTTACTAATGCCAAATATTCTGCATTAGCTTGATCATTATCTGCATTTGCCTTTACAATAGCCTCATCTACATACGCAGTTATTCTAAAATAATCATTAATGTATTGTTCTTTCTTTGAATTGTCATTCAAGAACTGTGTAAGCGAAGCAACCATAAAGTATGAGTAGGCATCTTTAGGTTCCATGTTTGATTTCATATCTCCCATAGCCTCATTCAACCAATCATATATAACCTTAGAATCAGCGGCAGACTCCAAAAG
>CAZNRT010000013.1:32658-35174 GCA_964575445.1 uncultured Proteiniphilum sp.
GACATAAGGCTTAAGTTCATACGACATTTCACACTGTCTTCTCCATGACCAAAAGGAGCATTTACAGGATCATATCCTGCTTTTTGAGCATTTATCACTAACATAGTCGATAATGCAAAAAAACCTGTTAACAATAACTTTTTCATATTCTCTTGTCGTTTTAATTTGTTTTATTTATTGATTTTGGTTGTTGTTTTGACCTAAAGCGTATTGAATAGTTTAATCAACAAGCAACACCGCAAAGGTACGAAATACTAATTAAATTTTCTTTTGTTAAACCAAAATTCATTGATATTCATATTTAGAGATATCTTAAACATGTCTTGCTTTATCATAAAAGGAACATCAGGGCGTTGCGTAGTGTAGCTAAATCCGATATTTATAAGAGACAGCTTGCCATACATATAATCCATAAAAGGCAATCCAAAACCAACATTAACTCCATACTCCTTAAAACCCTTCACGCCAATGTGAGCACCTGTCTCTGGATTACTAACATTTACATTAAGATAAGAATTTCCGTAGCTTGCGCCAGCTCTAAAACGAACTCTGTGAAAAAAGTTTCGACTATAAGGGTCGATTACGTATTCAGCACCAACATTTACAAGGTAAGCATTATTAAATCTATTATCCTTTGTCAATCCATCGAGTTCAGAAGGATAATCAACTTCCTTCCACTTCTGCAATGTACCATCAACGCCCAAAAGTATGTTTTTACTTGAGTAAGCAATTCCTAAACCAAGTCTTTCAGGTAATTGAAAAGATCTATTGGCAAGAGTATCATCTCTATGCACTTGACTCGGCAAAAGATTTGGATTAGTATAAGGGTCGGCTATAAACATCATTTCCGAAATGCGAACATCTGATTTAGTTGACATCTTGGGAGTATAAACTGCTCCTAAGGTTAAAGACTTTTCCCTATCAATTGGCAGGGTTAGCTGTGCACCTAAGTCATATTGAATATCTCTAATAGAATAACTATTACTTTTTTCAGTTATATCGGAGGTGGATGAGCTACGAGGTATTGAAACACTGCTATACTTGTAATTACCAAATACATAATTTGCATTTGCTCCTATTGAAATATATTTTATAGGTTCATATGCAACACCAACATACACCTGACTCAGTCCCCCGTTCCCTCTAAATATTTCATCATGCACAACACCCGAAGACTTAGTTTGCCCAAAATTGTATCCAGTTTTTGAAAATGGAATTACTCCTGCACTTGCTGACACATGCCTTAATAATGGAAATTGAACCGCTATATAGTCAAGATTACCATTCCAGAAGTTCTGCTCACTGAATCCATCTGACATCTCTGAGTATTGACCCGATACGCCAAAGTCAAAAACAAACGTCAATGTATCAAGCTTAGAGTAAGATGCGGGGTTGCCATGATTAACCTGCTGACTTCTTCTCACCCCATAGCTTATCCCACCCATAGCTTCAGAGGCACCAAACTTTTGATTAGTCAAAACCCCATATCCGTAACGACCATATGGAGAGTTAGTTCCCACTTGCTGGGAGAATGCTGTCATTGCTACAGCCACAAATAGTGATAGAGTTAAGAAACGCTTAGCAGTTATATTCATTATATTCAGTATATTCAACTTGAAGTTGGTCGATAGTTGCATAATTATTTTGAAGATACAAAGATGATATTTTTTTGGCTTGTAACCAACAAAACAACACAAACTTAGCATTTAAAAGCAGAAAGTTCTTTTTTTATAGAATATTTAAAGCATAATTAACCACAAATCACAATAGCCACAAAGCCACTGTTTCCAATAGGTTTATATCATCTAAAGGTAAGATATCTATGACTGTAGAGTAACGATTCTACTAATATATTTCCCAACAATATCAAACTCAATATTTACTACACTTCCTTTAATAATTTGATGAAAGTTTGTCAATTCATGAGTGAATGGAATTATGGCAACTTTAAAAGTATCTTCAGTAGGATCTACCACAGTTAGGCTAACGCCATTCACAGTCACAGATCCTTTATCAACGGTGAGATAACCTTTCTTTGCCATCTCCTTGTCAAACTCGTACTTAAAGGTGTAATACCAGCTTCCATCTACCTCTTCTACATTTAGGCATGTTGCCGTTTGGTCAACGTGCCCTTGCACTATATGTCCATCTAATCTTCCATCAATCTTCATGCTCCTTTCAAGATTTACTTTACTTCCAATCTCCAGCAATCCGATGTTTGATTTATCTAATGTCTCCTGTATTGCAGTTACCGTGTATCTGTCATCCTTAATATCCACCACTGTCAAGCACACCCCATTATGAGCAATACTCTGATCAATTTTCAATTCATTAGTAAATGAACATTTTAAAGTCAGGTTCACGTTACCTTTATCTTTCTCCACTGCTACCACAGTTGCTGTTTCTTCAACTATTCCTGAAAACATAATTATTTCTTGTTATTTTTTTTGAGATGCAAACTTATATAAAAAAAACGAGATTAAATATATCACCCCCTATATAAACGCACACGCATA
>CAZNRT010000014.1:0-13695 GCA_964575445.1 uncultured Proteiniphilum sp.
AC
This sequence comes from uncultured Proteiniphilum sp., assembly GCA_964575445.1. GTDB lineage: Bacteria > Bacteroidota > Bacteroidia > Bacteroidales > Dysgonomonadaceae > Petrimonas. The sequence goes on from CAZNRT010000014.1 coordinate 3, forward strand.
AGTCATTCCGTCTTGGTCTAATACAAGTCCAGTGATTTTCTTTTTCTGTTGTTGAACCTTTTCTACAGCTGCTACTTTAACAGCACTCTTAGGCTCAATCACAGATTTATCTTCATACACCACTATTTGCTTATCTAACATTTTATACAATAGTCTTGAGTTAGCAAATACAGTATTTAGAATTTCAGTAATATCATTGGAGTCGATATTTACTCTAATTTGCTCCCTTATATAGGGTTCACACTCATCCGAGAAAACAAAAACATAATCACTTTGCTTCTCAATTTCTTGACAAACTTGCTTTATTGATACTGACTTCATATTGAGAGTCATATTTATCTTTTGACCAAAACTAATTGTAGCATGTGAGGCAAAGGTGAAAAAAAACAGAAAGAATATAGATATTCTCATGATTTTTCGTACGTGGGTTATAATATTGACAGTTTTTGTACTCTCAATAGATTGATTATTCATATATTTGTATGATTTTAATTATTAATAACAAGGTAATTAACTTCAATTCTAATCGAACGATATTAGCGGTATCGTTCGATTTTTTTGTACTCAGAGCAATGTTTCTATATTTTCATAGGCTTATATTGGTTTATCTTTATTTGTTAATAATATAAATTTGATTGTTTATTTTTTCATACTTTGTTGAAGTGAGTAATCCAATTGCCGTCAAAACGTTATCCAAATTGTCCGAAAGATAAATCTTACCCGTACAAGTACGCTTTTGAAGATTGACATCCTTGGCAAAATCAAACGAAAAGTTGTAATACCTCCCAATTTGTTTTAATACCTCTGACATCGGAGTACGTTCAAATGCAAGATAACCACTCTTCCAGCTTATATATTTGCTCACATCTACCTTTTGCGTATCAAATAATCCTTCAGAAGAGAGAGTTGCCTGTTCGCTTGGATTAATAAATAGTTCTTTCTTGTTTTTTGAATTTATACTAACACTTCCTTCCACCAATACAACAGAAGGGCGAGAGTCTGAATATGAAGTAAGGTTGAATGCCGTTCCATAGACTTTCACATTAAAATCATTGGTATGAACATAAAAAGGTTTTTGTTTGTCGGCAGATACCTCTACATATATTTCGCCAGCGGCAAGAAATATTTCACGATTTTTTCCTACAAATTTAGTTGGGAATTCTAATACAGTACCTGAGTTCAGCCAAATCATAGATCCATCGGGCAAATTCAACTTTGTTCTTTTCCCAAAGGGTACGATAAGTTTATTCAATGAATTGCTTGCAAGATCCACAGTTTCATCATCCATGTTGCCAGTCTTATTTACGGATGCTGTTCCTTTTTCATTAACCTGCACCTCTATATCAGATTCAAACAAAGTAGATTTTTCCTCAGATATTAATTGAATATCTTCATTGCTTAACAAGCTCCCCACTATAAATTCATCCTTAAACTTAAAAGCAGGTTCTTTATTAAAATGTAGATAAATATTTACTCCCAATGCAACAATCAACATAGCAGCTACTGAAGCAAACATAATTGGGAGGATTCGTCTCTTCTTTCCTTTTGAGCTGGTATTTGTGATTGTATTTTGAATACGAGCAAGCAATCTATTTTTATCTACATCAGACAATAAGCTTTTGTTTAATCCATTAGTTTTAAGATAATCAATAGCTTTGTTTATTTCATCTTCAAGATGAGGATTTTGCTCAATAAAGCCCAACCAATACTCATCTAAGTGCTCATCGGCTGCAAGCTGCCAACGTACAAAGTTTTTATTTTTTAAAAATTCGGTATAATGAATAAATTGTGCCATCTTCAAATTATAATATTTTCCATTCTATTGAAACAGATTTAATACATAGACGACACTACTAAATATTTATCCCCTCATTTTTTAAAAATAATACAGTTTTAACTATTTTCTCAATATCGATATCTACAGATTGCGAATATGAGAAAAAGAATTGGTAAATAATTCGGATTAACAGGCTCAATAAATATCAAACACAAAGTAATAATAAAACAATTGCAGCATATCTTTCTCTAAGGCTCTTCATTGCCTTAGAAAGAAGCTTTCTGCATCCATGTACAGAAATATCCAGCAAAACTGAAATCTGCTGATAATCATATTCTTGTACATATCGAAGATACACAACCTCACGTTGTCTTTCTGTCAAACTATTAAGCATCTCTTTAATTTGATTCTCCATCAATTGTTGATCCTCCTTGCCAATAAAGGCGTCTTCTATCGACACATTCATATCGAATGGTAGTCCTGGCAAAGCCGAATCAGTAAGCTCTATATATCGTTTTGTGGTTTTGTAAATATCAAGCAATCTGTTTTTCAGTGATCTGAAAAGGTAAAATTTTATGTTCGCCACAACTTCTAAATCATGGTTGTCAGCAGAGAGTTTACAAAAGACATCATGAATTGCATCCATTATAGTCTTTTTATCAAAGCCCAAATATAGAGCATATGTGTACATATCGTCCACATAAAGATTATAAATAGATGCAATATTATCTACCGTCTTCATTTATTCTGCAAATAAAATTCAATATTATAGTTGCAAATTAAACGAAAAAACGGCAGATAAAAAAGTCTATTGATTAAGTAAAATATTAGAGTATGGATTCTATACGATTAATGCAATACCTCATCTAAAAATTTGGCTCAATACCACTTTCATTAAATCATGGGTTAAGGCTCGTTCTTGTTCGCCTGCTTCTTTTATTTGAAACGCCTTTGATACTTTGCTCTGTTTACTTCTTCACTATCTGTATAAGGGCATATAACATCCTGACCCATTCCTGAAAATAGGTCTAGTTGGTATGCGATAACTTGCAGCCTCTTCATAAAACAAATTTTGAACTAACTGCTCCTTAAATTAAAAGATTCAGACCTTCTTATATAAGTGTACCGCTCATATAATACTATGTCTTCTGCTGACTTCTTGCATATCTTGACGCTTTATCTCTATTACGTTTGCACTATTGGTGCGATATGCAAGACCTCTCGGGATAAGATAATAATCTATATCTATAGTTTTGCTGATTGCTTCTTTCAGATTTGCAGTCACCCGCAACACCTCCCGATAAATCGGGACAGGCTTTGCCATTCGCTAACGTTTCTTAGCTGACTCGGCACGTACAGAAACTTACATCCTGCGAGATTATTATCATGTCAGACATACAAATAAGAGCCGTATCAAAAAACCGATACGGCTCTTATTTGTATTTTTTTATTTTTTCAAAAGTACCTTTTGTAATTCGCTATCAACTGCATTACCACGTAAGTTTTTGGCAATAATCTTGCCATTCGGATCGATTAAATAGTTTGATGGAATGGCTTTAATACCGTATTTATCGGATACGTTGTTTACTGCCCCTGTTGGCGTATCAATAAGTTGAGGCCATGTCATCTTATCGTCTTGAATAGCTTTAATCCATTTTTCGCGATCCTGTTCCCTGTCAATGGAGATACCGACAATAGTAAAGTTGTTGTTTTTATACTTTTCGTATGCTTTGACCAATGTAGGGTTTTCGGCACGGCATGGCCCACACCAGGATGCCCAAAAGTCCACCAGAATATAGCGACCAGTGTAATCGGATAGGCTCACTGACTTGTTGTTGCTATCATTAAGGGTGAAAGCAGGTGCAATTTGTCCTACTTCGGTAGCTTTTGTAGCTTTAATAAGTTGTGTCAGTGCCAAGCCATCCTTAGAATTTTGAAGGGCAGGTGAAAGTATGTCTACTAAAGGTTGGATCTTGGCGACGTCTATTCGAGCACCCCCGATATCTGTTATCGCTTGAAGGGAGAAAAAAGAATTCGGATTCATTTTTAGATAGGCTATCTGCGCATCTTTTTTTGCCTGTTTGATACTATTCATTTTAGCCTCTAATGTCGAAACAAGTTCTTTGTCCTTCTTTTGATCGGGAGATAGTTTCCGATAGTTATCCTCTAATTCTCTTAGAGTTTGATCGTAAGGAGCTACAATGTTATTGTAACGGGCGTATTCTAAATTTATACCCACACCACCGATTATAGCTGTATGTACGGAGTCTTTGATGTCTAACGTCACAGTGCCTCTATCCAAGTAGAGGGACCTCGCATCAACACCTTTTGGGGAATCGCTTTTCTTTACATCAGACTTGAATCGCAAATAAGCCTGTTGGGGTCCCTCGGTGGTACCAGAAAACACAAAAACACCATTCTGTACTTTTGTAGTATCATTTTGTAGTTTTCCGTCTCGGTAAAAACTTAAATAGGCTTTTCCAGAAGCAGTGGTGTCTCTAAATTGTCCTTTGAGTTGGTATTTGTTTTCTGGGAAAATAATACGACCGATATATTCAACCATCTTTTGGGACTCTTGCGGGGTTAGTCCTTTTGCTTTTTCAAAGTTTGATATAGCTTGCTGTGTGTCTCCTACATAGTGATGGGCTAGTGCAAGGTTGAGCAATGTACTCGGATCTTGTGATTTTTCGATATTAGGATAGTCTATGACCCACTTAGTAACCTTTTTCTGCTGCTCGGGCTGAAGTTGCTCCTGCATAAGAAGTCCCATTGCTGAGGATAGGCGTATATCCTGATCCATGTATTGGCAGGTATCCAAAAAGTTAACTTTCATGTTGTAGAAGTCTTCCTGCTGGGGGATATTGAATAGATAGGTAGACTGTTGTTTACCTGGATTGTCAAAATACTTAGGGATCTGATTGAGTACATCGACAAATGCACTTACATTTTTCGCATCTATAGCAGCTTTAAGATCTGGAAATAGTGCGTATGCCATTTTTGATTCCAGCGAACTACCATACTTACTTTTATAGATGTTGAAGTTTTCTTTAAAATGCTGCAGGTATTTATCTGGCATCTCGTAAGTGCGTAAAACGGCCCACGAAGTCTCTGAGAATAGGTCTTTTTGTTTGTCTAAGTAATTTTTCACAGAGCTAGTATCTACTTTTTTCTGTTCGCTGTTTGGACCGAAGGAGTCGAGGTAAAAGTCTGGATATTTTAAATATTTTTTTTGCGAGAATCCTGTAAGGTACTCCTGTGAACCCTGCATAGTCCCAGCAAGCCACTCGTTAAAAACTGGTGCAGCTTTGTATCCAGCGCTCATGCTGCGGACTTTTAAAGATGGCTCTAGGATTAAAAATGTGGGGTATGACCGAACAATATAGCGTGCCGCCAAGACTTTGCCCAAGGCATCTGTCTCGGCATCAAGCTTTAGTACTAGGTAGTGATCCTGTAATGTCTTGCTGACCATTGGATCCGGAAAGACTTGTGCATCCATCATTTTGCAGGGACCGCACCACGAAGTGTAGAAGTCAATAAGAATGAGTTTGTCTTTTTGTTTGGCTTCGTCCAGAATCTGGTTCCACCGCTGATCGACAGCGGTAGTTGGTTTTTGGGCATGTAGCGCTATGCTACATACCACTATAAAACATATCGTTAATATCTTATGTATCAGCTTCATGAATATCAAGTTTAATTGAATTGTCGTAATGGACAGTTTGCTATGACTTTACGGATACGTAGTATCTGTTCGTAACTGACCGTAGAGGATGCTGTCGTCTCGTCCATAATATTGAAGGAATCGTAATATATCCTATCAGGACTATTGGCTGAAGTCGCAGTCCACTTCTCTGGTCTAATAGATGAAGTCTGGTAAGTGTAGGTATCGCTACAAAAATCTATATCTTCTTTACCAACAGGCAGCGATGCTGCAGTTTGTTTGGTCGGTAAAAGACCAAAAAACTGCCCGATTACATTTTCAATGCGTGGACTTTCTCCCCCTGCAATATTAAAGATATTGGTAATAGGTAGCATAATACCTGCCTGATTTGGATTGGTAAAGGTGATTTTTGAAGGATCTGCCGAATAGGTTAAATTTAACCCATCAATGATAGCCGTAGGGCTACTCTTGTAGGAAGGTAGTGTGGTATAGCTAGCGGTGTTAGTATTGCACAACCAGATATTAAGGGTTTTCAGTGGTTCTGTTACTGAGTTCGTCAATATATAAGTGTTGACCTGAAAGGGAGTCAGTACGCCAACATTCTTAACAATACGTTGCTTGATAACGAATTTAATTTTTGAATCTACACCAACGGGATTGGGCGAATGCGTATTCGAGAACACTTTGTTTAATCGATCAACTAATCCCTGTAGAAACTCTATGGAGATCCCATTGGCCATATCCAACTGTGCAGGCGTATGCAGAATATGAAAATTGATAGGTACCGTAATCTCTTTAAAGTCGTCAACTGGTTTGTTGATCAATCTTACGGATGCAGGCTTGCTGGTTGTATTACCTATTTTGGCTGTAAAACTGATGGATCCATTGTCTATTTGACTAGTTCTGTAAACTCCGCCTTCGATTCGTTCATCTTTAGAACTAATAATTTCGATTTGTTCGGGTTTTAGCTTATCGATATTATAAGACACGGTGTCTTTTTGACCCTCTGCATCAATAACCTCCATAAACGCTTTTACTTTAAATGTAAGTGCCGCCTTACCATCGGCGATCAGTACCGGCGAGTTGGGATGCAATTGCACTTCAACAATATTTTCGGGTCCTGCCGACTCAAGATACGAGGTGAACGTTTCTTTATTGCAAGAATATAATATCGTGGTAAGCACGAATAATATAATAATTTTTCTCATGTTTTGAATATTTTAATAATGTACATAACAATAGGAGTTATAAATCCCCCCAACCTGGATTTTGCTTGATTTTATTGTATTGCAGTTCCTCTTCTAAAGGGATAGGAAAGCAAAAACGATAATCTCCATCCGTTAAAGTATACATACTGTTATCGGTTTTGTCTAAGGCTTTACGTTCCCATCCCTTTTGGGTACGGGTCAGGTCTAACCAACGCATGTCATCTTCAAAGCAAAACTCCTTCCTACGCTCAGCCATAATTGAGCTCAATACATCTTCGCCTTGATATTGATAGTCCCATACACGATTTTTCATAAAGGTTTCGTACCAGTTTTTTGCTTCTACAACATCACCTTTGTGCGAATAGGACTCGGCAATGATCAAATGAAGCTCGGCTATTCTAAATAAAAAATTCATGTCTAAACCATAAGAACTCGGATGTTCAAACTTTATGATACCTTTAATGTTATTGAAAAAATAGTCTTTACGTACATCCTTCTCATCGTATAGGTCGTAAAGTTGTTGAGTTGAGTACTGCATAGTACTAGCGCCATAATCAGGAATACCTATTATACTTTGTAGTCCCCTACTGGAAGCAGAATAAACATGCACCATCAATGCAGATGGCTGGTCTTTGTAGAACCCTGTTCCAGTAGTTGACGACATCGGGTCATAGTTATCAAGCCCCTCGAGCTGCCTGCCTTCCATGGCCTTCTTGGCGTGAGCGATCGCTAGATCGTAATCACCATTAACACCTGCAGCAGAACCGCCCTTGTAATGATAGACTTTGGCAAGAATGGCATTTATGATCTTCTTGTCGTAATATATTGAATAACCTTCTTTTGGAGAGGTCCCGTAATTCAGTACTTCATTGAGTTCAGCTATAATGATATCGTAGGTCTCAGCCTGTGTCTTACGGTTGCTGTTGTAGCTTCCAACAGCTTCGGCATCCAAGTTGACAGGCAGTCCCAAATCGGCTACTTGATATGGCGCGAAGTATTGCATCAGTTTAAATAGGTACTGTGCTCGGAGTACTTTTGCCTCACCAGCAATCAGATTATACTCATCTTGGCTAATACCTTTCAAGCGATCCAATTCAGTCATGATGGTGTTGAAAAATCCAATATTCTTATAATATTCTTTCCAAATAATGCCTGCTGATGTAGGCTCTTGCCAGTTCAAACTATTGTTAAATAATCCACGATTGTTGCGACCAAAGGGATTGCTCAAATACCGCTCATAATCCAGGTCATCGCTATAAAACTGAAATACCATCTTGGCCGTATTATTTTTATAAGGGATGGTAGTTCCGTTCAAACTATGACTCATAGTGACAAAACTCTTGAGATACGAACCCATCAGAGCTTTTACATCGTCGTAGGTTTTTACTGCTAGTACATTGGTCGGCTCTACTTCTAGGTATTTTTCACAAGAAATACCTAAACTCAAAAGAATAATAATCAGAAAACTAATGCCTGATTTTAACTTATCCTTGATAATTATGTGATTTATTGCTTTCATTTTAATTTTTTGTTAATCAAACGTTTTCAATTTAAAAACCTATATTTAGAGTCGCCGTGTATTGGCGTGTTACAGGGTAGTTGAATTGGCCCATCAAAGATGGATCGATCCCCGCGTAACTGGATACTGTGAAGAGGTTTCTGCCTGTGAGGCTGATTCGAGCTGTGCTGAAACCCCATTTCTTGAGAATATCGGGCTTTATATTATAACCGACTGTTACAATACTGGCACGTAAGTAATCTCCTTTTTCAAGCTGCACATCATACATGTACCGGTTGAATGCATTGTTGATAGTTCCAATTTCTGGCACATTGGTTTGATCGCCTGCTTGTCTCCAATGGTGGATATCATTGATATGTCTGTTTCTAGAGTTTAACGCCTGAAATGTATTGAAAGAACGTATTTTATGACCTGCTTTAAATTCAAAGTTAGTGCTGAACAAAAACTGCTTCCAGTTTACCGATGTGCCAAATCCTCCCACAATGGGTGGATGTTGATTACCAAGGTGATTAGCAGCAGGCGCAGGAAGATTGAGTGTAGCGTTTCTCAACAATTCCATATCGAAAGTTTCACCTTCTTTGTCGTAGATCATCGTATGTCCATTTGCAGGGTTTACGCCAGCAAAGTGATAGCCGAACCAACTTCCTACAGAATAACCTTCAACAAATTCGCGCCCGTTTGCAGGTGTCCGCAAAGGCAGATGATCTAAGGATGTGTAATAAGTTTTTGATAACCTGTTGGTATTGAATGCTACATTTCCGCGCACAAACCATTGAAGATCTTTCTTACGGATTAGCGTAGCTCCTAGATCAATTTCTATCCCTTTGTTTAAGATGTCAGCAACATTTTCGATGGCATCGTCCCTTCCAGATGATAACGGTAGTGCGCGCTTATCCAATACATCTTGTGTAATATTGTGATAGTAATTGACTCCGATCTCGATACGACGATTAAAGGCTGCAATATTAGCACCGAAGTTTATATCTTGTTTGGTTTGCCACTTGACGTTGGGATTGGCAAAGGTAAAACCTGTAGGGACGGTCTGCCCATCATAAATTACACTTTGACCAAGTCGCATAACCACGAATGGGAATGCATTTTTATCAATGCTCCCAGTGTAGCCAAATCCAGCACGCAAGGATAGCTCATTGATGACGTCTACATTTTGGAAGAAGCTTTCGTTTTGTACATTCCAGCGTCCACCTATATTCCAAAGCGGTGTAAATTGATTTTTATTGCCTATGATATCTGATCCGTCATAACGTATCGCCCCCGTTAATATATAACGATCTGCGTATGAATATGATGCGTTGGCGAAAAAGGATGACAACTTATTGATGACCTTTCCAGTACCACCAAGGTTATTGTATTTGATGGCTTCTGGGTTTACTCCACCCATCTCTGGGAATCCGATGATACGGTGATCTGCATCGTAAATAGGGGAGTAGTTGAAGGAATTATAGGTTGTTCTAGAGGTAATCTCTTGTCCACCAAATAAGGTCAAAAAGTGCTTTTCCTGAAAAGACTTACTATACTGTAAGGTATTTCTGAAAGTATACCCATCGGAGTAAGCGGTGCCTTCATTCAATGAACCTCGTACATACTGCGGGGCTGTCTCACCATTGTAAGTAAACCAATTACGAATAAAATTGGTGTAGGTTTGTTCACCTTCGGTCACACGACTGTTGTTGGAATTTACGTTGTATGTGCCGTGTGTGATAAATTGTAATCCAGGGATGATTTCGTACTCTAGCTTTAAAGACACATCAGCATCAATATATCGACTGGTATTGGTATTGCGGTTTAGGTCGTCCAATATATTAAACTTGGGCCAAGCCAATCCTGGTCGCAATGTGCTTAAAGTCATGTCGTAGCTTTGATCGTAAGCATAACTACCGTCTGCATTGTATAATTTTTCATAAGGATTGGCAAACATCGCATAGTTTAACGGATTGATTGCACTTGCAGAACTACGGTCATTTTTTAGTGTTGACGCTAAGCCTCCAGTGATTCTGATTTTATCATTGAGATCGTGCGTCAATTTAATGTTCATACCAGTACGATCAAATTTATTGTTGGGTTGTATTCCCTCTTCCTGTAAATGGTTTACCGAAAGATAGTGTTGTGTTTTTTCCGAACCACCCGACATGCTAAAGCCTATCTGTGTGCTATTAGCAGGACTAAATATCTCCTTAAACCAGTCAGTGTTTGTCTGTGAGAGTGATGTTATTTGCTGTTCGACATCTGCAGTGCTAATTATCCCGAGATCCCGTAGTCTTAAAAGCTCGCTAATGCGTCCTGTCCTATTGGTATTCAGATCATTGTATATATCCCTCTCAAATTGAATTTTTTGAGCTGAATTCATCATACTTATGTTGTTGACTGGAGCAGCAGTGACACCATAATTTAAAGAGGCGTTAAATCGGGTTTTACCGACTGTACCAGATTTGGTCGTTACGACAATAACTCCGTTGGCTGCACGTGCTCCATATATCGCTGTTGCCGCAGCATCTTTCAGTATCGTTATCGATGCTATATCGTCAGGAGCTAAATTACCGATACCAGTAGTAAATATAGTAGTTTGCAAATCAGTAGCACCAGAGCGGATACTTGGTATTTCTCCCTGCATAGGCATACCATCTACGATCCATATTGGCTCGGTATTTCCAGTTAGTGAATTTACCCCACGTATCTGTATAGTTGCATCCTGACCTGGACGACCACTTTGTGTAGCATTCAATCCTGAAACTGTCCCTATTAATATATCATCAATACTTGTAAATCCTTTACCCTCTATATCCGCTGATCGAATAGTAGTAACTGTTCCAGTCATTCGCTGTTTATTAATATCCTGATATCCAGTAATTACAACCTCATCCAAAGCCTTACTATCTTCTTGCATTACTATTTTAAAATCAGCAATATTTCGTTCGACATTGATATTTTGAGACAAATAACCGATATAGGTAATTCTTAAAACTGCATTTTCGCGCACACTTAGCACAAAAACACCGTCGATATCAGTCACAGTTCCATTAGTGGTGCCAATCTCCATCACATTGGCTCCAATAACTGCCTCACCTTCGGCATCAGTCACCTTGCCCGTTATCTTGCGTTGTTGCTGTTGTTGAGTCTCTTTTGCAGCTGCAGAGGTGGCAGAGTGCGTGTTTTTTGCTTTCTCTTCATACACCACCACTTGTTTTCCAAACATCTCATAATTGAGGTTGGAGGAAGACAGTATAACATCCAATATTTCGTTGATGTTGTTGCCATTAATATCTACCGATATTTTTTTGTTGGCTAAGTTTTCTGCATTATCGGCGAAAACAAAATAATAGTCTGTTTTGCTTTCTATCTCTTTGCATACTTTTCGAATTGAGGTAGTCTTCATCTTGAGAGTAATTTCTTGCGAAAAACCCGAAGCAGCATGTGATAAAGTGATAGCAGAAAAGAAAATAAGAAGATAGACTCTCATAATTTTTCTAATACGTTTTGAAACATTAGGAGGTTTAGTTCTCCCAATAATTGATAGATTATTCATATATTTGCATGATTTTAATTATTTAAAAAAACTGAGGTAATTAAATTCAATTGAGTCGGACGATACGGCAAATATTGTCCGACTTCCTTTTTTGATACTGTTTTATTTTAGCATAGTTATTTTCATGTTTAGTTATTATTGATTAGTATTATCTGATTGTCCTCTCTCGTATATCTTGAATTGGTGAGCACACCAATGGCTCCCATCACGTGGTCTATATTATCTGTCAAAAATATTCTACCAGTGCAGGTACGCTTATGAAGCTCAACGTCTTGGTCATAATCAAACGAGATATTATAATAACGCCCTATTTGACGTAAGACATCTGTCATCAAAGCTTTCTCAAACTCTAAGTACCCTAACCGCCAACCAATATAATGATCTACATTAACCGTTTGGGTAGTGAAACTTCCTTCGTCCGAAAATACGGCTCGCTCATTGTGACTGATAAAAACCTCATTGTGGTTGGCTGATTTTAAACTAACACTTCCCTCAACCAGAACAATCGACTGCGGAGCATCCGAATAGGCAGTCAAATTGAATGCTGTGCCATACACCTTTACGTCAAAATTGTTGGTGTGTACATAAAAAGGGTTGTTTCGATTTTTCGATACTTCAATATACATTTCACCAGATGTGAGATGAATATCTCTGCTTTTACCTTTGAATTGAGCCGGAAACTCCAATATCGATCCCGCATTGAGCCACACCCTGCTTCCATCGGCAAGGGTCAAAGCTGCACGTTTTCCGAAGGGCACCACAAGCTTGTTGAGAGCAACCTGATCTACATTGATATTATGAGTGCTTTCATTATCTTTTACGTGCGCCTCGCCATCAGCGGTAACTGTAATATCTATATTTTCTTGAAAAGAGATAGTTTTGCTATTGGAAATCAGCTGTATGTCTTGTGACTCCAACTCATTGCCCACAATCTTTTCGTCGATATTCGTAAGAGTGGATTGTTTTGAATTATCTAAAAAAAGATTTAAACTAAATACAAGCACAAGCATTGCAGCAATAGATACTCCAATCATAGAAATAAACACTCTTTTTCGTGCTTTAGCTCTATTGGCTTTGATGGTGGCAATAATTCGCTCCAAAAGGTGCTCCTTTTCCTGTTGCGTCAACGAGCTTTTGTTGAGTCCCGTTGTTTTCAAATATCGTATTGCTTTATTTATCTCCTTTTCAAACTGTGGATTTTGAATAATAAAGTCAGCCCAATAGTTTTCTAACTGTTCATCCGGGGCAAGCTGCCAACGGATAAACTGCTTATCATTCAAAAAGTTGTAGTATTTCATTTTATCTTAGTTTAAAAACAAGTGCTTCAACAGAAGTCTATAATTAATAGACTCCAAAAGATTTTGGTTTATACCCTATTCAATAAAATAAATTACAATTTTAACATTATAAGAGAGAAAAAGATAAGAAACCAAACAATTTACCGCCTGCTATCCCAACAGCAGCAACAAAGCCAGAGTGCCATACTTTGCTCTAAGATTTTGCATGGCTTTTGATAGCAACTTGCGACAACCATGCACCGTGATATCCATCAATTGAGATATCTGTTCATAGTCATATTCCTGAACATAACGAAGATATACAACCTCACGTTGTCTGTCGGTGAGCGTGTCGAGCATATCTTTTATTTGGTTTTCGATTTGCTTATTCAACTCTTTATCAATAATCACATCCTCGATAGAGATGTTGACATTAAAGATTGGGTCCAAATCACTAACCTCAGAGATATCCACCTCTTCAAGTTGATTTCTATAGATATCAAACAATCGATTCTTGAGAGCTCTTAAAAGATAGTATTTTTGGTTTTCAACATGGTGTAGTTTAAGCTTTCGCTCAGCAAACTTGCAGAATACATCATGAATAGCATCCATAGCCACATTGCGCTCAAATCCCAAGTAGAGAGCATAAGTGAGCATATCATCCACATAAAGATTGTAAATAGATGCAATGTTTTCGACCGTATTCATTTATT